>NZ_AEJC01000415.1 GCF_000317595.1 Streptomyces ipomoeae 91-03
TCGCGCACATCAGGTTGCCGCCGCACTCGGCGACGATGCCCCGGACGCCGGCCGCGACCGCGCCGCGCATCACGGTGGTGCCGGGCGGCAGGTCGAGCACGGTTTCCGTGCCGTCCTGTTGCACATAGGTCACCTTGGGCATGGCGGGGTATTCCTCTCGGAGCAAGGGGGTGAGGGAGTGGCCAGGGCGCTACCGCGCCGCGTCAGGGGCGCTGGGGGCGTGGGGCTGTGTCGATATGCGGCTCCGCCGCATGGGCACGACCAGCCCCCGCCGGCCCGCGGGTTCATCACCGTGTTTCCAGCGGAGCGCCTACTCGGTGGCCACCGGGCTGACGATGAAGTTGCTGAAGCCGCCGTTGCGCCGCGCCGTGCCGCTGATGGCGTCGTTGACGCGCTCCAGCGGGTACACCTCGTGTTCGAGCGGGCTGAGGTCGAGCAGCCCGGCGGCCACCATGTCCGCCATGACCTGGCCCTCGCCGGAGGTGAACCACGCCGAGCCGATCAGCCGCAACTGCTGGTCCATCATGCGGTGGACGTCGATCGGGACGTCACCGGCGATGGCGCCGATGTTGACCGCGATACCGCCGCGCGCCAGCGCCCGCATGCCCGCGAGGAACGTCTCGTGCGGGGCGCCCGGGCCGAGCGCGTCGATGTAGATGTCCGCGCCATAGCCGTCGGTCTGCTCGCGGACCCACTCGTCGAGCGGGCCGTCGTCGAGGGAGTGCAGGTGGAAGCGGCCGGGGGCCAGTTTGTCGACCTGCTCCAGCAGGTTCCGGTCCCGGCCGGTGCCGTAGACGTGGGTCAGTCCCATGGCGGGCGCGAGCAGCGCGGCGGCGATGCCGAGGGTGCCGCTGATGCCGTTGACGAGGATCGTCTTGCCGGGCCCGGCGTCGGCCTTGCGCAGCGCCGAGTACATGGTGCCGATGTAGCCGAAGCGGGCGGCGGCGTTGAAGGACAGCTGCTCGGGCAGTTTCACCAGCGCGTACGCCGGGGCCACCATGTACTCGGCGAGGCCGCCCTGGTAGCGGTCGAGGAGGTTGACGGCCGACTTGGAGAAGCCGAAGTAGCCGGCGAAGGCGTAACTGGCGCAGTTGATGGAGTCGTTGTCGCGGCAGGAGCGGCACGACCCGCAGGAGCGGCCCGGGTTGACGTAGACCCGGTCGCCCACCTCGAAGCCCTCGACTCCCTCGCCGACCGCGTCGATCACCCCGGCCGGGTCCAGACCGAAGATCGCCGGGAGGGTCGGCAGCGGGCTGTGCGGGAACCAGGTCGTCCACATCGTCAGGATGTTGGCGAGGTTCGGCACGATGTTCACGGCGTGCACGGCCACGCGTACGTCACCGGGGCCCGGAGCCGGCACGGGGACCCGCTCGATCCGCATGGGCTCTCCGACGTCGTGCATCCGCGCTGCCCGCATGGTCTCGGTCATGGTCTCTCCTGGGTGTGCTGAGTCTCGGTGGTGGTGTTGCCGCCAGTCGTCGTGGGGTCGCTGGTGGTGTCGTCCGAAGGGGCGGCCAGTTCGGTGAGCGCGCGCCGCTGGAGTTTTCCGGTGGCCCCTCGGGGCAGTGCCGGGACGACGCAGAGCCGTCGCGGCCACTTGTGCCGGGCGAGCCGGCCGTCGAGATGTCGGCGGACGTCGTCGAGCGTCGGCTCGGGCGCGTTCGCGACGAGGTATGCGGTGACGAGCTCGCCCCAGACGGGGTCCGGCGCGCCGCCGACGGCGACCTCGACCACGCCGGGCAGGTCGATCAGGGCGTTCTCGACCTCGGCGGGGTCGACGTTCTCGCCGCCGGTGATGATCAGTTCCTTGACCCGTCCGACGACTTCGAGCCGCCCCCGCTCGTCGTACCGTCCGCGGTCCCCGGTGTGGAACCAGCCCTCCGCGTCGGTGACGGGCAGGGTTCCCGTGCGTGTCCAGTACGAGGCCGCCACGGACGGTCCACGCAGCCAGATCTCGCCGACGCCGTCGACGGGTGCGGCGGCGCCCTTGTCGTCCACGACGAGCAGTTCGACGTGCGGCACGGGTGGTCCGGCGGACGTCGGCCGGTCGGCGACCTCGTCGAACACGGCGTAGGTGACACCGGCGCTGGACTCGGTGAGGCCGTACGAGTTGACGACCTTGACCCCGCGTTCGAGGAGCCGGGTCGTGGTCGCCGACATCGCCGGTGAGCCGCCCGCCAGGACCCAGCGCAGCGAGTCGAGGTCGGGGTCGTCGAAGCGGGCGTGCCGGGTGAGGAGGGACAGCATGGCCGGTACGGCGAAGGCCGCGGTCACTCCGTGGTCCCGGACCAGGTCGATGAACAGGTCGCCGTCGAACTTCGGTGCCAGGACGACGGTCCCGCGTTCGGCCCAGGTGTACTGCGGAAGCCCGCCGAGGACGGCCACATGGGCCAGCGGGGTGGCGACCAGGACGACGTCGTCCTCGGTCACCGGCAGCCGGGCCATCCCGTTGACCATGCTCCAGTGGAGGTTGTCGTGGGTGAGCGCGGCGCCCTTGGGGCGTCCGGAGGTCCCGGAGGTGAACGCGATGATCGCGACGTCGGAACCGGCGGGCGGTGCGTCGGCCTCCGCCGGGGGTGTGTCTGCGGCGCTCAGCTCCTCCCAGGTCAGATGGACTCCCGGGCCCTCGGGCAGCGTCTGCAGGAACCGGCCGTCGGCGACGACGGCACGTGGCGTGGTCTCCTCGCGGACGACGGCCAGTTCACGCCCCGTCAGCTGGGGATGGACGGGTACGAGGACCGCGCCCATCCGCGTCACGGCGAACATCGTGACGATGGCCTCGGGCCGGGCCTCCCCGCGCATCACCACGCGGTCGCCCCTGCGCACACCGCGGTCGGCGAGGCGGCCCAGCGTGCGCCGGATCGCGAGGTCCAGCTCCGCGTAGGTCCAGGTCCGGTCCTCGAAGACGAGGGCGACCCGGTCGCCGGCCTCGGCCGCGTTCGCGACGAGGCGGGCGCCGAACCAGGTGCCCGGCGGGGCCGTCCGTCCGGTGGCGGCCCGGCTGATGTTCTCGGACAACGTGGCTCCTAGTGGTCCTTGCGCTGCCAGCGGACGGGAAGGTTCAGCAGTCCGCGGAAGACCCAGCCGCCGGCCCTCACCGGCTCCTGCGGGGCGAGTTCCAGGCCGGGCAGCCGGCGGAAGAGGGTGGGCCAGGCGATCTCGCCGACCTCGTGGCGGGCCACCCAGGTGCCCATGCAGAAGTGGGGTCCGCCGCCGAAGGCGAGGTGGCCCCGCTGCTCGCGGTCGATGTCGAAGCGGTCGGCACCGGGGAAGACGTCCTCGTCCCGGTTGCCGGAGCCGATGACCAGGGCGACCCGGGAACCGGCCGGGACACGGGTGCCGGAGAGTTCGATGTCCTCGGTGGTCTGGCGGGGGTACATGCCGATCGGGGAGATCCAGCGGACCGTCTCCTCGAAGACATGCCGCCATCTGGCCGGGTCGGCCTCGACCGCCGCGCGCTGCTCGGGGTGGGTGAGCAGCGCCCAGACTCCGGCGGTCAGCACATCGCGGGGTTCGTTGATGCCGCCGCCGATGATGACCTTGATGTTGTTCTTGATCTGCTGGAGGGTGGGCGGGTCCTCGGCGTGCAGCATCGAGGAGATCACCGAGCCGTCCGGTTCGTCGCGCAGCCGTCGTACGGCTTCGTCGACGGCCTCCTCGACGGCGCCGGCCGCCGCGAGGGCGCGGTCCCAGACCTCGGGGATGTCGGCGTAGTTGCTGTTGCCGTCCATCATGTCCTGCGACCAGCGGATCATGTCCGCGGCCGGGACCTGTGGGATCCCCAGCAGATGCGCCAGGTTGGCGGCGGCGAAGGGCCCCGCGAAGTCGGCGAACAGGTCGGCCTCGCCCTTGTCGACGAAGGAGTCGATCAGTTCGTCGGCGGTGCGCTGGAAGACCGGGCTCCAGTCGGTGCGCACCCTGCGGGGCCGGGCCGGCGGCTCGGCGGCGGCCCGCAGCCTGCGGTGCTCGGGGTCGTCCTCGCGGAGCATGTTGGCGCCCATGACCTTCAGGACCAGTGAGTCCTTCTCACGGGAGCTGAAGAGCTCCGGGTGCTGCTCGGCGAAGACGATGTCCTCGTGCCGGGTGATCAGATAGCGGCCGACGGCGGGGACCCAGGTGACGGGGGCCTCGGCGCGGAGCCTGCGGTAGATGGGGTAGGGGTCGTCCCAGAGTTCTTCGAGCCGGATGCCTCGCGCGAAGTCGTTCGCGTGGCCGTGCTCGGGTTTCGCGTGTGTCGTCACGACGCTCGCCTCCCGTGGTGTCGTACGTGACTCGTCCGTGCTTCCCCGGGCGGGCCGCCCATCGATTACGGCCCGCCCGGGGTGCTCAGCGGTACGCCGCGAGGCCCGTGACTGACTCTCCGACGACCAGGGTGTGGATCTCCTCGGTGCCCTCGTAGGTGAGCACCGTCTCCAGGTTGTTGGCGTGGCGCAGCACCGGGTACTCGGTGGTGATGCCGTTGGCGCCGAGTACGGTGCGGGCCGAGCGGGCGATGTCGAGGGCGGCGCGCACATTGGCGAGCTTGCCGAGGCTGACCTGCTCGGGGCGGAGCTTCCCGGTGTCCTTGAGGCGGCTCAGGCGCAGGGCGAGCAGCTGGGACCGTACGAGGTCTACCTGCATATGGGCCAGCTTCTCCTGGGTGAGCTGGAAGCCGCCGATCGGCCGCCCGAACTGCTCTCGGGTGGTGGAGTATTCGAGCGCCGAGAGGTAGCAGGTGCGGGCGGCGCCGACGACTCCGCACAGGATGCCGAAGCGGGCCTCGGACAGGCAGGACAGCGGTCCGCGCAGTCCGGTGACGCCCGGCAGCACCGCGTCGCCCGGCAGTCGTACGTCCTCCAGGTGCAGTTCGGCGGTGACCGAGGCGCGCAGGGAGAGCTTGCGGTGGATCTCGCTGGTGGTGAAGCCGGGGGTGCCCTTGGGGACGAGGAAGCCGCGGATGCCTTCCTCGGTGCGGGCCCAGACGATCGCGATGTCGGCGATGGACCCGTTGGTGATCCACATCTTGGTGCCGTTGAGGACCCAGTCGTCGCCGTCGCGCTTGGCGACCGTGCGCATGCCGCCGGGGTCGGAGCCCTGGTCGGGTTCGGTGAGCCCGAAGCAGCCGATCGCCTCACCGGAGGCCAGCTTCGGCAGCCACTGCTGCTTCTGTTCCTCCGAGCCGTAGCGGTGGATGGGGAACATCACCAGGGAGCCCTGCACGGAGACGAAGCTGCGCAGCCCCGAGTCGGCGGCCTCCAGTTCGCGGCAGGCCACGCCGTACGCGGTGGCGCTCGCCCCGGCACAGCCGTAGCCCTCCAGGTGCATGCCCAGCAGGCCCAACTGTCCTAGTTCCGGGGCTAGTTCGGAGGTGGGGAACGTGCCCGTCTCGAACCATTCGGCCACCCGGTCGGTGACCTTGTCCTTGACGAAGGCGCTGACGGTGTCGCGGATGAGCCGTTCGACGTCGTCGAGTTCGCCGTCGAGTTCGAGGGCGTCGGTGGGGTCGAGGTGCGGCATCAGACGGTCCTCCGGGCGCCGATGAGGACGAACAGCGCGACGGCGGGGGCGTCGGAACGGTTGCGCCAGGCGTGCCGGGTGCCGTTCTGGATGACGATGTCGCCCGGGGCGAGGGTGGTCTCGTTGCCCGCGTCGAGTTCGAGGACGATCTCGCCCTGGAGGAGGACGCCGTAGTCGACGGTGTCGGTGGTGTGCATACCGGGCGCGTCCGGCTCGAACAGCTCGGCGAGGCCGGGGCTGGTCTCCAGTCGCTCGGCGGCGGCTGCCGCGAAGTCGAAGCCCTCGGTCATGTACACCGTGTCCGGCGGGATGACCAGGTGGATCAGCCGGGTCTCGCCGGGTGCGGGCACGTAGGAGGCCACGGCGGGTGTGGGATCGATGCCGTCGAAGGGGACGGTGGGCTCGGCCGGTGTCGACCAGACCAGGGAGTTGGCGAAGCCCGGCGTGTGCTTCAGCTCGTATGCGCGCGGGGCGGGGCCGTCCTGGACGACGGCGGCCTGACCGTTCTCGTCCAGACCGGTGACGATTCTGCGGGGCATGGTGCGTACTCCTCGTTGAGCGTGCGGGGTGGTGTCTGCCGGGGGCTCGCCCGCCGTTCGCGTCCCCACGGGGTCGGATGGGGGGAGCCCTGTCGGGTGCGTGATCTCGTGGGCGTTCAGAGCCCTGCGGCCTCGGCGAAGGCGCGCAGTTCGCGGGTGTTGTCGGGCCCGGCCGGCTGGTAGGCGACCGTGGTGGCGCCCGAGGCCTCCAGTTGCCGCAGGCGCCCGCGTATCTGCTCCGGTGTGCCGGTGGCGGTGGCGGCCTCGATCGCCTTCGGGGTGATGAAGGGGCGCTCCTCGGGGGTCACCCCGATCAGGTGCTCCCGATGTGTCTCGATGTGCCGGCGCTGCTCCGGGACGGTGGCGAGCCAGGCCTGGTAGCCACGTACCTCGTCGGTGCCGGCGAGCGGGCCGAAGTCGCCGAGGTGCAGGGCGAGGGCGGCGCCGGGTCCGGCGGCGTCGACGACCCGGGGGTCGGTGAGCCCCGCGCCCTCGTCGAGGACCGTGCCGTAGGCGGTGACCACGACCCGGCCCTCGAAGGGGATCGGCTCGGAGCTGTGGCTGGGGTTGGTGACGACGCCGTCGGCGACCCGGCTCGCGACGGCGAAGCCCTTGGGTCCGTGCGCGGCGGCGAGGACCGGTACGTCGGTGACGGGGGCGAGCCCCGAGTGGCCGGGGAAGGTCAGGGCGATCCTGGCTCCTTCCCAGTCGATCTCGTCCCCCGCCATCAGGGCGCGCAGCGCCACGATGTACTCCTCGACCTCCGCCCAGCGGGCTCCCCGGCGGCCGAGCAGGGCCGCGCTGGTGAAGCCGGCGCCGACCACGACGTCCACCCGGCCCGGGGCGAGCGCCGCGAGGGTCACCGCGGCGGCGGCGTTGTCGACGAGGTGGCGCAGCTTGGGGGTGACCACGGCGACGCCCAGCCGGATCCGGGAGGTGCGGTCCGCCGCCCGGCCCAGGGTCATCCAGACGTCCGCGAACAGGGCCGGCGAGTCGTACACGTAGGCGTAAGTGAAGCCGAGTCGCTCGGCCTCCGCGATGTGGTCCGGGGTGGCGGTGGTCGGTGCGAACAGACAGCCGATGTCCATCGTTCCTCGCAGCGGGTGCGGGGCGTCATTGCCCATGAAGCGGAACAGGTCGGGGAGAACTTGCGGAATCCGTGGAACTTGCGGAGAACCTAAGCGTCAGGGTTCTAATCGTCAAGAGTCTTACGATTTTGCCGGGAGATGCCCCGAGTGTGACCCGAGGGGAGCCTCCGGACAGCTCGAAACCGCCGGTCAGGAGGGTGTGAGCAGTCCGGAAGCCGTCGAACGGCGGACTACGCCGGGTGCTCCTGGTTCACCATCTTCCCCAGCAGGGCGACCAGCTGGGAGATCTCCTGGTCCTCCAATACACCCGTCCAGGCGTGCTCGCGCTCGGTCTGGCCCTCGATGGCCTTGTGGAGCATGGTCAGGCCGGACTCGGTGAGCGAGACACGGACGAGCCGTCGGTCGCCCTGCTCGCGGCGTCGCTCGACGAGGCCGCGTTCCTCAAGGGTGTTGATGGCGCTGGAGACGCTGGCGCGCGAGGTGCCGGAGATACGGGCGATCTCCCGCTGTTCCAGGTCCCCGAAGACCCAGAGGGTGTTCATGATCCGGAAGCCGGCCCAGGTCATCCCGAGCGGCCGGTGCACGGAGGCCTCGAAGTCCTGTACGAGGCGGGCGACGAGCCGGGTGAGGTGGGTGACCAGCGCGACGCCGTCGAGCTGGCGGTCCGTGTGGCCCATCTCCTGGTGACGGGCCCGTACCTTGTCGGCGAACTCGCGGGAGCGCGGGTGGTCTACGGCGTCGCCTGTGTGGGCGTCCGACACGTGGGGGCTCCCTTCGTCGCTCGCATCGTAACAGCGCCTCGCGGGCTCACCGGCTGATCGGATTGCGCATCGTACCGACGCCCGGCAGCTCGGTCGTGAGCGTCATCCCGGGCTCCAGGTACAGCCGCGGGACGCGTCGGACGCCGCAGCCGGCCGGGGTTCCCGTGAAGACGAGGTCGCCGGGTTCCAGGGTCACGTACCGGGAGAGCCAGGAGACCAACTCGGGGACGCTGAAGATCAGATCGGAGGTACGGCCGCGCTGCACCTCCAGGTCGTCGACCCAGCCCGCGATCTCGATGTCGTCCGGGTCGTCGAACTCGTCGACGGTGGCCATCAGCGGGCCGCACGGGGTGAAGGTGTCGTAGGACTTGGCGAAGGTGAACTGGTTCAGCGGCTTGCGCCACTGCTCACGTCGGTCGGTGATGTCCTGGCCGGCGGTCACGCCCGCGACGCCCTCCCACACCTCCGCCGGGTCCACGGCACGCATGGCCTTTCCGATGACGACCACGACCTCGGCCTCGAAGTCGCACTTGTCGATGCCCTCGGGCACGATCACCGGCTCGTACGGTCCGGCCAGCGAGCTGGTGAACTTCCCGAAGGCGGTGGGCTGGTCGGGGACGGGGATGCCCGACTCCTCGGCGTGGCCGCGGTAGTTGAGCGCCACGGCGAGGATCTTCGGGGCCCGCGGGGAGACCGGGCCGAGGAGCTTCTCGTCGTACTCGGCGAGGTCGGCGTCGTTCGCCTCCTTGACGAGCCGTCGCAGCGCGTCGTGGTTCTTGAGGTCGTAGAGCACCGCGGGGTCGGGGCCGAGCGCCCCGTTACTGGCCTTCTCCACGTCGAGGGCACGGTCGCCGACGATGATCGTGGCCCGGCCGGCGAGGTTGGCGAGCTTCATGAGGTCTGTCTCCTACGAGGATGGGAGGGGCTACGGCACAGTGGGCGCCGGCAGCGGGAGTTCCGTGCGCAGAGCGGCGATGTCCGGCTCGGGCCGGACGCGGAAGGCGTTGATCGCCATCGCCACGGTCTGGTACTGGCCGACCGTGTAGACGAGGTCGATGAGCTGCTCGGTACCGAGCCGGTCCCGCAGCTGCTTCCAGACGCCGTCGTCGAGGTCCGCGCCGCCGACCAGTTGATCGGTGGCCCGCAGCAGGACCCGCTCGGTGTCGTCGAAGCCGGTGGGCTCGGGGGCGCCGAGTGCGCGGATCTCGTCGTCGGACACCCCGGCGCGGCGGGCGATCCGGACGTGCTGCAGCCACTCGTACTCGGCCTGGGCGAGCCAGGCGACCCGCAGGATCACCAGTTCGCGCCAGCGGACGGACAGCGTGTTCTTGCCCAGGACGTGGTTGCCGAAGACGAGGAAGCGGCGCAGTGCGTCCGGGTGCGCGGCGAGCGTCGTCCAGATCGCGTAGATGTCACCGCCCGCCTCGGCGTTGCGGTACGGCTCCAGGGCCGTCAGCGCCTTCTCCGGGATGTCCTTCTCCGCCACGGGAGTAAGGCGCGGCTCAGACACAGGCATGGGGGTCGCCCTTCGTGGCGGCCGGGGCCGTCATGACGGTCGGCCGACGTCGTCGTGACGGCGGTGGGCCGTCGTCGGATGCCCCGACCGTAGATAGATAGAACTCTGACAGTCAAGGGCCTTGCGATCCTTCGCGAGAAGTTCGTCAGAGTCTTGATAATTAGAACTCTGACAACTAGCTTCGGGCAGCGGGCGGCCCCCAGTCCCTCGCGTTCTCACGGGCGGGGCCTCGACCAGTGGAGGTTTCGATGAGTATTCGCAGCCTGGGCTATCTCGGTATCGGCACGCCCGATCCGGACGGCTGGGTCGCGTACGCCAGTGACGTGATCGGCACCATGCCCGCCGGCCCGCCCGGTTCCCCCGAGGAACGGCGGCTGCGCCTTGACGAGCACCCCTACCGGTTCAGCGTGGAGCCCGCCGAGCACGGCGGTGTCACGTACATCGGCTGGGAGGTCGGCGACCGGGCCGGTCTGGACCGTGTCGTGGCGCGGCTGCGGGCGCACGGCGTGGAGGTCCACGAGGGGACGGCCGAGGAGTGCGCCGACCGGCAGGTGGACCGCATGCTGTGGTTCGCCGGGCCGTGCGCCGTGCGCACCGAGCTGTTCATCGGGCGGCGCGTCGCCGCGACCCCGTTCGTCTCCCCGCTGGGCGTCACCTTCGTGACCGGCCACCAGGGCATGGGCCATGTGGTGCTGAAGTCCCCGCAGGCCATGGAGGCGGTGGACTTCTACCGCGACGTCATGGGCTTCCGGCTCAGCGACGTGACCCATCTGCCACTGGGCGGCACCTTCTACTTCATGGGCTGCAACCCGCGCCACCACAGCATCGCCTTCGTGGAGTCCCGCAAGCGCGAGGGCACCCACCATGTGCTGTGCGAGGTGTCGAGCATGGACGAGGTCGGCCGCGCCCACGACCGGGCCCGTGAGCACAAGGTCCCGCTGATGGCGACGCTCGGCCGGCACTCCAACGACGGGATGTTCTCCTTCTACATGCGCTCCCCCGCCGGCTTCGGCATCGAGGTGGGCGCCGAGGGCCGCCAGGTCGACGACGCGACCTGGGTGAGCCGGGTCTACACGGCCGACATCTGGGGCCACCACGCCGTCGCGGACGGCGACGACGGATACGCCGGGACGGTGGGCACCGTCCGCACACCCGCCACCGAGGGGACGACCCGATGACCGCACTGCGCAGCTACGTACAGGACCGGTGGCACACCCCCACCGACGAGGGAGCGCCCGTCCACGACGCGGTCACCGGCGAGGTGATCGCCCATGTCTCCTCCGCCGGTGTCGACATGGCCGCCGCACTGCACCACGCCCGCACGGTCGGCGGCCCGGAGCTCCGCGCCCTCTCCTTCCACCGGCGGGCAGCGCTGCTGGCGGACCTCGCCTCGTATCTGCGGGGCCACCGCGAGGAGTTGTACACGCTGTCCCGCACCACGGGGGCGACGCTCTTCGACTCGAAGTACGACATCGACGGCGGCATCCGCGTCGTCCAGCACTACGCGGCCCTGGGCGAGCGCGAACTGCCGGGCGGCGACGAGGGACTGGTCCACGTCGAGGGTGCCCAGGAGGGCCTGAGCCGGGACGGCAGTTTCCTCGGCGGCCACATCCTCACCCCGCTGCGGGGCGCGGCGATCCAGATCAACGCCTACAACTTCCCCGTGTGGGCACCCCTGGAGAAGCTGGCCCCGGCGCTGCTGGCCGGTGTGCCGAGCCTCGTCAAGCCCGCGACCCAGACCTGCCGGCTCACCAGCCGCCTCATGGAACTCGTCGTGGAGTCGGGCCTGTTGCCGCCGGGCAGCCTGCAGTTCATCTGCGGCAGCGCGGGCGACCTCCTCGACCACGTCACCGAACAGGACCTGGTGTCCTTCACCGGCTCGGCGGCCACCGCCCAGCGGCTGCGCACGCATCCGGCCGTCGTACGGCAGGCCGTGCGGTTCAACGCCGAGGCGGACTCGGTGAACTGCTCGGTCCTCGGCCCCGACGCCACGCCCGGCACCCCCGAATTCGAACTGTACGTCGACCAGTTGGTCACCGAGATGACCGTGAAGGCGGGGCAGAAGTGCACGGCGATCCGCCGCGCGATCGTCCCCGCCGAGCTGATGGACGCGGTGAGCGAGGCCGCCGCCGCACGCCTCGCCGAGGTGGTCGTCGGCAACCCGACGGACCCGACCGTGACCATGGGCGCCCTGGCGAGCCTCGGCCAGCGCGAGGAGGTGCGCCGGTGTGTGAAGACGCTGCTCGACTCGGCGCGGCTGGTCTCGGGCGACCCGGACCGGGTGGACCCGGTCGGCGCCGACTCCGAGCGCGGCGCGTTCCTCACTCCCCTGCTGCTGCGCTGCGACGACCCCGGTGCCACCGCCCCGCACGAGGTGGAGGCGTTCGGCCCGGTCAGCACGCTCATTCCGTACACCTCGCCGGAGCACGCCGTCTTCCTGGCGGCCCAGGGCCGGGGCAGCCTCGCCGCGTCCGTGGTCACCGGTGACCCGGCGTTCGCCCGCGAGGTGGTCGTCGGTCTCGCCCCCTGGCACGGCCGGGTCCTCGTCCTGGACACCGAGTCGGCCAAGGCGTCCACCGGCCATGGCTCCCCGCTGCCCGCGCTGATCCACGGCGGCCCCGGCCGGGCCGGCGGCGGTGAGGAGATGGGCGGCATCCGCGGAGTCCTGCACCACATGCAGCGCACCGCCGTACAGGGCGGTCCGGGCATGCTCAGGGCGCTCACCGGCCGCGCGTAGCCGTACGTACGACCCCTCGTACCCCGTGCGGGTCGTATCCCCCGAAGGTCGTACACCGCTGAATGACGGAGACCCTTGCCATGACCTTTTCTCTCGCCACCCACCGCGTGGACGGCACCCCCACGCCGGTCCTGTCCGTCGACGGCCGTCACTGGGCCCTCGCGGACGTCGCCCCGGAGGCCCTGCGGCCGGAGCCCGCGCGCGGTCTGATGAACGTGTTCGACCACTGGGAGCGGACCGAGCCGATCCTCGTCGAGGCCGCCGAACGCCTCGCCGACGGCACGGACACCACCCGGCCGCTCCCCGCCCCGGCCGCCCTCGAAGACGTGCTCACTCCCCTCCAGTACCCCCGCAAGGTGGTGATGACGGGGGCGAACTACTACGACCACATGGAGAAGGACGGCGGTCACACCGACTGGGAGAAGGACAAGAAGATCCCCCTGTTCTTCTTCAAGCCCCCGACCACGTCTCTGGTCGGGCCGGGGAAGACGGTGCGGTATCCGGAGCAGTCGGAGAAGTTCGACTACGAGTTGGAGCTGGCGGTGGTGATCGGCAAGAGGGGCCGTCATCTGACGTTGGACAACGCGATGGAGTACGTGGCCGGGTACACGATCGCGATCGATCTGTCCGCCCGGGACTGGCAGCGCCACCCCAAGCACCTGGTGAAGTTCGACCTGTTCGGCGGCAAGGCCTTCGACGACAGCTGCCCGCTGGGCCCGGCCGTCGTCCCGGCCCGGTTCGTCGACGAGAACGACCTGCGCCTGCGGTTCTGGCTCAACGGCGAGCCCAGGCAGGACGCCAACACCCGGGACATGATCTGGTCCATCCCCGAGCAGCTGGTGAAGATCACCGAGCATCTGACCCTGGAACCCGGGGACGTGGTCTCCACCGGCACCCCCGCCGGCGTCGGCCTGGGCACCGGCCAGTGGATGAAACCCGGCGACCTCCTCGAAGGCGAGATCACCGGCCTCGGCCGCCTCACCGTCGAGATCACCAAGGCGGCCGAGTAGATCTGCCCTCACTCACGTCGGCAACGATCAAGGGGGATCGGCATGCCTCTGCGTTCACGTCGCGGTTCCCGGGCCATACGGTCCGGCTCCCGTGCCTACGGCGAGTCCGGAGTGCCGACGCCCACGCTACTGGCGCTCGCCCTGGCGTACGCGGTGGCTCCGCTGGCCACGGACATGTATCTGTCGGCCTTCCCCCGGATGATCGACGACCTGGACACCGGGGTCAGCGGTGTCCAGCTGACGCTGACGGCCTTCATGGTCGGGCTGGCCACCGGACAGCTGCTGATCGGGCCGCTGTCCGACCGCTGGGGACGGCGGCGGCCCATGCTGGCGGGCACCGCGGTGAGCGCGCTCGCCGGGCTGCTCTGCGCCCTGGCCCCCTCCGTCGAACTCCTCACGGCGGCCCGCTTCCTCCAGGGCTTCGGTGGTGCCGCCGGCATCGTCATCGCCCGTGCGGTGATCACCGACCGGACCGTGGAGACGGGGACGCGGGCGACGGGGACGGCGGGAAGCGGGGCCCCCGCCCCCGGGGGCCAGGGATTCTGGTGATCACCGGTGGGGTGGCCCCCGTGGTGGCCCCGCTGATCGGCGGGGCGGTCCTCGGCGCCGCCGGTTGGCGCGGGATCTTCCTGGTGCTGACCGCTCTGGCCGTACTGACCTGCTGCGGGGTCTTCGTCCGCGTACCCGAGACCCTTCCGCCACGACTGCGGCACGGCGGCGGCCTCACGACCACCTTCCGCACCATGGGCGGACTGTTCTCCGACCGCTCCTACCTCGGATACGCCCTGGCGTACGGCTTCGGATTCGGCGTCCTCTACTCCTATCTCGCGGCGTCGCCCTTCGTGTACCAGCACGTCTACGGTCTCTCCACCGGCGCCTACACAGTGGCGCTCGCGGTCAACGCCTTCGGTTTCACTTCCACCGGGGCCGTCAACCGCAGGATCGTCGGCCGCTTCGGCCCCCGGGCCCTGTTGCGTGTCGGACTCACGGCGATGCTGATCTGCTGCGCCGTGCTGTGTGTGTTGGCGGCGAAGGGGCGGCCTCCGTTCCTCCCGGCTGTCGTCCTGATCTATCTGACTGCGTCCTCCCTCGGTCTGGTGGCCGCCAACGCCACGGCCCTCGCCACCGCGCGCGCCCCGCACGCGGCGGGCAGCGCCTCGGCGCTGCTGGGCGCGCTGCAGTTCGGGCTGGCCGCGCTCGTGGCACCCCTCGTGGGTCTGGGCGGCGAGGGGACGGCACTGCCGATGGCGGCCACCATGACGGCCTCGGTCTGTGTGGCGTCTCTGGGCGGCCTGCTGCTCGCGCGACGGGACCGCCCCCCGCGTGAAGGAGGTCGTACCGACGTCGGAGTCGTTCAAGCCGGCCCGAGTCAGGACGGCGGCTGATCCATGGCCGCCAGGGTCTCGCGCGCGTACTGGGCGAAGGACCGTGCTCGGGGAGTGGGTGTGACGGTGGAGGCGTGGGCGATCACGACCTTGACCTCCTCCAGCACATCGCTGAGCGGCACCGAGACCAGCGGCAGTCCCTCGAAGCTGGTCTCGGTGGGCCAGCGCTGCACCAGCATGGAGTAGCCGAGGCCACGGGCGACGAGGCTCCGTACGGCCTCGATGCTGGAGGTGCTGTAGCGGATGTTCGGCCGCACGCCGACGCTGCGTGTCCAGCGCTCGGCGTTGCCGGGGGCCGGGGGGTCGGCGTAGACGATCAGGGGCTCGTCGGCGAGTTCGGTCAGGGAAACGGTGTCGCGGTCGGCCAGGGGATGGCGGGGCGGGAGGATGACATACGGTCTGCTCGTCCGCACCGTCGTGCACGTCAGGCCGGCCTCCGCCCCGGTCTCGTACAGGAAGGCCAGGTCGCAGGCGCCTTCGAGGAGTGCCTGACGGATCTCCTGCTGGGAGCCGTCGAGGAAGCGCAGGTCGACGGCCGGGTGAAGGCGGGTGAAGCCGTCGACCAGGGGTGGGATCAGGAACGGGGAGAGGGTCGCGTAACAGCCGATCGTCAGCCTTCCCGCCAGCTGCCCCTTCTCCGCCTTGGCACCGGCCCTGAGGTCCTCGGCCAGGGCCAGTACGGCCTGGGCGTGTTCCAGGACGCGGGTGCCGGCCTCGGTGAGGAAGACGCCCTTGGCCCGCCTCCGCACCAGCAGCTGCACACCCAGCCGGCGCTCCAGGTCGGCGATGGCCGTGGAGATCCCCGCCTGCGAGGCGTGGCACTGCACGGCAGCCGCGCTCATCGAGCCGGTGGCGGCCACGGCGACGAAGTACTCCAACTGCCGGAGCGAGAAATCAGCGGTCACGTTCCCAGGCTTAACACGGTCGATCGTGTCAGTCGTGCGGCGCCTGCCCGCTCACCCGGTGGTCGGCGTGGCTGAGTGCTTCGAGGACCAGGCGGCGCAGGTGCCCGTCGCTGAGGCGGTAGTGGATGTGGCGCCCCTCCCGGCGGGTGTCCACGAGCCCGGCGAGCCGCAGCTTGGCCAGGTGCTGGCTGACCGCGGTGCGGGAGGCCTCGCAGCGTTCGGCGAGGGAACCGACGTCGGACTCGCCCTGGGCGAGGAGCCAGAGGAGATGCAGCCGGGTGACGTCGGAGAGCATCGCGAACACTCCGGTCGCCTCGGTGAGCCGCGCGCTGTCGGGGGCGCGCAGATGCGCACCGGATGCAGCTGACACGGCGTGGCGTTCGGGCATGCGCCCAGCCTAGAGCCATGGGATGGCAGCACACCCACTCCAGCCATAATGTGCGCACTTGCGCACATGATGGCTACACTCGTCGATATCAGCCCGGACCCGTCGTGCCGAGGGGAGCCGTTTCCCATGCTCACCGTTCTCCGCCATCGCGCCTACCGGCACCTCTTCGCCGCCCAGGTCATCGCCCTGGTCGGCACCGGACTCGCGACCGTCGCGCTCGGTCTGCTGGCGTACGACCTCGCGGGCGCCGACGCCGGTTCGGTGCTCGGTACCGCACTCGCGATCAAGATGGTGGCGTATGTGGCGATGGCCCCGGCCGTCGGCGCGGTCGCCGATCGGTTGCCGCGTCGGGCGCTCATGGTGTCGGCGGATCTGATCCGCGCCGGGGTGGCCGTGTTCCTGCCGTTCGTCGACCAGATCTGGCAGGTGTATGTCCTGGTCTTCCTTCTCCAGTCCGCCTCGGCCGCGTTCACGCCCACGTTCCAGGCCGTCATCCCCGATGTACTGCCCGAGGAGCGCGAGTACACGCGGGCCTTGTCGCTGTCGCGGCTCGCTTACGACCTGGAGAGTCTGTTCTCCCCCGCGTTGGCAGCCGCTTTGTTGTCGGTCATGACTTACAGCCGGCTGTTCACCGGGACCGTGTTCGGTTTCCTCGCCTCGGCCGCGCTGGTGGCGACCACCGTGCTGCCCGAGCGGGCCGCCCGTGTCGCACCGTGCGCCGGCCGGCGTACCCGCGTGGGCTCCCGTGTCTTCCTCGCCGTCCCCCAGCTGCGATCCCTGCTCGCCCTCAACCTCGCGGTCGCGGCGGCCGGTGCGATGGTGACCGTCAACTCCGTCGTCTACGTCCGTGACGTCCTGGGGTTGTCGGAGGGCGCCGTGCCGCTGGCGCTCGGGGCGTACGGGGCCGGGTCGATGGTCGTGGCCCTGGTTCTGCCGCGGGTGCTGGACAAGGTGCCGGACCGGGCGGTGATGTTGCCGGGCGCGCTGTCGCTGGTTGTCGTCTTCGCCGGGTCGGGGGTCGTCACCGCGGCGTCGGGCGGGAGTTGGCGGCTGCCGGTGCTGCTGGGCCTCTGGGCGGCGTTCGGTGCCGCGTGCTCGGCTGTGCTCACCCCGACCGGGCGGCTCATCCGCCGCTCGGTGGAGCCCGGGGAGCGGACGGCCGCGTTCGCCGCCCAGTTCTCCCTGTCCCACGGCTGCTGGCTGCTGACGTACCCCCTGGCCGGCTGGCTCGGAGCGGCGGCCGGCCTCGACTGGGCGGTACTCGCCCTGGGTTCGATCGCGCTGGCCGCCGCCCTGCTGGCCGTACGGCTCTGGCCTTCACGGCCCGTGCCCCATGTGCACGCCGACCTTCCCCTCGGCCACCCCCATCTCGTGGGTGCCCTCCGTGTACCGACGGGCTGGCGGCACAGCCACGGGCCGCCGGCGGACGGTCTGCACGCGCGGTCGTAGGGCCGCGCGGTCCGGCGGGCCGGGGCGAGGCCCCGCAATCAGCGGGCCGGGGCGGGCTGTGCGCCCCGGCCCGAAGGTCAGACGCTCAGGGCCGCCCGTACCGTCTGCTCGGCGCCGGTGCCTCCCTCTCCCGAGGAGGTGACCCGGCCCGCTTCGAGGACGTAGTACCGCTGGGCCGCCCGCATGGCGAAGCCCACGTGTTGTTCGACGAGGAGGACGGAGAGGCCCCCTCGGCCGGTCAGGGCGAGGATCGTTTCCTCGATCTCGGTGACGACGGAGGGCTGGATGCCCTCGGTCGGTTCGTCGAGGAGGAGGAGTTTCGGGCGGGTGATCAGGGCGCGGGCGATGGCGAGTTGCTGGCGCTGGCCGCCGGAGAGCAGACCGGCGCGGCGGCCGGAGAGTTCGCGCAGGACGGGGAAGAGGTCAAGGGCCTCGGCGACGGCCGCCTTGCCGTCGGGGCGGCCGTCGGCGACGAGTCGGAGGTTCTCGGCGGTGGTGAGGTGAGGGAAGGACTGCTGGCCCTGGGGGACGTAGGCCATTCCCCTGGCGACGCGCTGGTGCGGGGCGAGGTGGGTGATGTCCTCGCCGTTCAGCAGGACGCTGCCGCTCCTGGGCTTGAGCAGGCCCATGGCGGCGCGCAGGAGGGTGCTCTTGCCGGCGCCGTTGTGGCCGAGGACGGTGGCGACGCCGTCGGTCGGGACGGAGACGGTGACGCCGTGCAGCACGGTCGTGCGGTCGTAGCCGGCGTGGACGGAGTTCAGCTCCAGCATGGGGGTCACGCCTCCTGGGTCGAGGGAACGGGGTCGGGGTCGGAGGCGCGGCCCAGGTAGACCTCCTGGACCTTGGCGTCGGCCTGTACCTCGGCGACGGTGCCCTCGCTGAGCACCTTGCCGGCGTGCAGGACGGTGACGCTGCGGGCGAAGGAGCGCATGAAGTCCATGTCGTGCTCGATGACGACGACGGTGTGGTCGGCGCTGATGCGTTGCAGGAGTTCGCCGGTGGCCTCGCGTTCGTCGTGGCTCATGCCGGCGACCGGTTCGTCGAGCAGCAGCAGTCTCACGTCCTGCACGAGCAGCATGCCGATCTCCAGCCACTGCTTCTGGCCGTGGGCGAGCACACCCGCCGGGCGGTCGCGGAGGTCGGTCAGGCCGGTGGTCTCCAGGGCGCGCACGACTTCCTCGGGGACGCCCTTGCGGCGGCGCAGCATCGTCCACGCGCCGCGGCCGGCGCCGGCCGCGATGTCGAGGTTCTGCAGAACCGTCAGTTCCTCGAAGACCGTGGCCGTCTGGAAGGTGCGGCCGATGCCCATGCGGGCGATCCGGTGCACGGGTCTGCCGATGAGTTCCGCGCCGCCGAAGCGGACCGAGCCGGCCGCCTTCACCAGGCCGGTGACGGCGTCGACGAGGGTGGTCTTGCCAGCGCCGTTCGGGCCGATGAGGAAGCGCAGGTCGCCGGGGTGGATGTCGAGATCGACGCCGTCGACGGCCTTGAACCCGTCGAACGTCACCCGCAGATCGCGGACGGTCAGTCCCTCGCCGCTCATGCCGTTCCTCCGGTGGGTGTCGTGGTCGTGGGGGTACGGCGCCCGCGCACCACGCTCGCCAGGGAGGCCAGGCCACCGGGCAGGAAGCCGACCGCCACGACGAACAGCAGGCCCTGGAGGTACGTCCAGGCCGCGGGGAACGCGTCGGAGAGCGTGCTCTGCGCCCAGGCCACCGCGACGGCGCCGAGTACCGCGCCCACGAGCGAGGCCCGGCCGCCTACGGCCGCGCCGATGACGAAGCCGATGGACGGGACGACGCCGATCAGGGCCGGGGAGATGATCCCGACGGCCGGTACGAAGAGGGCGCCCGCGAGTCCGGCCATGCCGGCGGCGACGACGTAGGCGACGAGCTTGACGTTCGCGGGGTCGTAGCCGAGGAAGCGGACGCGCTCCTCGGAGTCCCGTACGGCGACGAGGAGTTCGCCGTAGCGGCTGACGAACAGTTGGCGGGCGGCGGCCATCAGCAGGAGCAGGGCCGCGGCGATGATGAAGTACACGGTCCGCTGGTTGGCGGGGTCGCCCAGGTCGTAGCCGAAGAAGCCCTGGATGTCGGTGAGGCCGTTGGTGCCGCCGGTGGTGGCCTGCTGGCCGACGAGCCAGATGGCGAGGGCCGCCGCGAGCGCCTGGCTGAGGATCGCGAAGTACGCGCCCTTCACCCGACGGCGGAAGACGAAGAAACCGAGCAGCGCGGCGACCGCCATGGGCAGCAGCACGGTCATGGCGAGGGCGAAGGCCGGGTCGGCGAAGGGCTTCCACCACCAGGGCAGGGTGTCGCCGGTGCCGTACAGCTGCATGAAGTCGGGCAGGGTCTGGCCGGTGGCGGCGGCGTCGGCGAGCTTGAGGTGCATGGCCATGGCGTAGCCGCCGAGGCCGAAGAAGACGCCCTGGCCGAGGACGAGCAGTCCACCGCGGCCCCAGGCGAGGCTGACGCCGACCGCGACGATCGCGTAACACAGGTACTTGGCGAGGAGGTTGAGCCGGAAGTCGGAGAGGACGAGCGGGGCGACGCCCATGAGCAGGACCGCGCCGAGGAGGAAACCGCCGGGGACGCGGAAGCGTTCGAGGCGGGACGGCGACGGCTGTGCGGCGGGAGTCGTCTTCGTCGGGGGGAGGGTTGTCGTCATGCCAGGCTCCGGGTGCGCAGTGTGTACAGGCCCTGGGGTCGCCACTGGAGGAAGGCGACGATCGCCACGAGGACGGCGACCTTGGCGACGCTGACGGTCGTCGAGTACTCCAGGACCGACTGGAGCACGCCGAGCGCGAAGGCGGTGATGACGCTGCCCTTGAGCTGGGCGACTCCGCCGACGACCACGACGAGGAAGGCGTCGACGATGTAGTTGGTGCCCATCGTCGGGCCGATCGGGCCGACCAGGGTCAGCGCGACACCGGCCACGCCCGCGAGGCCCGAGCCGATGAAGAAGGTCATGCGGTCGACGCGGCCGGTGGCGATGCCGGACACCTCGGCGAGGTCGCGGTTCTGCACGACGGCCCGGATACGGAGGCCGAGCGGCGTCAGCCGCAGGATCAGAGTGAGGCCGAGAACGCACAGCAGGGCGAGGCCGAGGATGAACAAACGGTTGTTCGCCAAGGTGATGCCGCCCACCGAGACGTTGCCGGTGAGCAGGTCCGGGGCGCGGGTCTGGACGTTCGGGGCGCCGAAGATGTCGCGGGCCAGCTGCTGGAGCATCAGGGAGACGCCCCAGGTGACCAGCAGGGTGTCCAGCGGCCGGGTGTACAGGCGCCGGATGAGCAGCCACTCCAGCAGCGCGCCCAGGGCGCCGGCCACCAGGAAGGCGACGGGCAGGGCGACGAGGAGGGAGACGCCGGCGCCGCTGATGGACTTCTGCAGCACGTACGTGGTGTAGGCGCCGGCCATGATGAACTCGCCGTGTGCCATGTTGATCACGCCCATCTGACCGAAGGTCAGGGTCAGGCCGAGGGCGATCAGCAGGAGGACGGCACCGATGCTGATGCCGGTGAAGGACTGGGTGAGGATGACCGTCATGAAGCGGCTCCGGGTTGGGGGCGGGGGCGAGGAACCGTTCGGGTGCCGGCTCCGTTCGGTTCAGGAGAGGCCGGAGGCCCAGGCGTAGCCCTTCAGATACGGGTCCGGCTTGATCGGCTTGCCCGAGTTCCAGACCTCGGTGATCAGACCGTCGGCGCCGACCTTGCCGATGCGGGCCGTTTTGTAGACGTGCTGTGTGGCACCGTCGACGGTGACCTTGCCCTCGGGGGCGTCGAGTTCGATGCCGTCGGAGGCCGACTTCACCTTCGCCACATCAAAGGAACCGGACTTTTCGACCATCTCCTTCCACAGGTAGACGGAGATGTAGGCGGCCTCCATGGGGTCGCTGGTCGGCTTGTCCTTGCCGTACGCGGCCCGGTACGCCTTCACGAACTTCTCGTTGGCCGCGCCCGGCGTGGTCTCGTAGTAGTTCCAGGCGGTCAACTGGCCTTCCAGATACTGGGTGCCGATGCTCTTGACCTCCTCCTCGGCGATCGACACCGACAGCACCGGCAGGCTCTTCGCGGTGAGCCCGGCGGACTTGTACTCCTTGAAGAAGGCCACGTTGCTGTCACCGTTGAGGGTGTTGAACACGGCGTCCGCGCCGGCGTCCTTGACCTTGTTGACGATGGTGGCGAACTCCGTGGAGCCGAGCGGCGCGTAGTCCTCGCCGACCACCGTCATGCCGTTGGCTTTCGCGTACGCCTTGATGATCTTGTTGGCGGTGCGCGGGAAGACATAGTCGCTGCCCACCAGATAGAGCCGGGTCAGGCCCTGCTTCTTGAGGTAGTCGAGGGCGGGGACGATCTGCTGGTTGGTGGTGGCGCCGGTGTAGAAGATGTACGGGGACTGCTCCAGCCCCTCGTACTGCACGGGGTAGAACAGGAGCGACTTGTAGCGCTCGAAGACCGGCTTGACGGCCTTGCGGCTGGCGGAGGTCCAGCAGCCGAAGGTGGCGACGACCTTGTCGTCGGTGATCAGCGCCTCCGCCTTCTCGGCGAAGGTCGGCCAGTCCGAGGCGCCGTCCTGGCTGATGGGCTTCAGCTTCTTGCCCAGGACGCCACCGGCGGCGTTGATCTCCTTCACGGCGAGCAGCAGCGCGTTGTGGACCGTCACCTCGCTGATGGCCATGGTGCCCGAGAGCGAGT
This sequence comes from Streptomyces ipomoeae 91-03, assembly GCF_000317595.1. Taxonomy (GTDB): domain Bacteria; phylum Actinomycetota; class Actinomycetes; order Streptomycetales; family Streptomycetaceae; genus Streptomyces; species Streptomyces ipomoeae. The sequence goes on from NZ_AEJC01000415.1 coordinate 21,971, forward strand.
TCAGCAGGCCCACCTTGACGGTGTCGCCGGAGGTGTCCGCCTTGGCGCCGGAGGTCGACGTGGCACTGCCGGTCTTGGCGCCGCAGGCGCTGAGGGCGGCCGTCGCGCCGAGCGCGGACGCGCCCGCGAGGAGACCGCGTCTGCTGATGCTGAGCCCGGACATGCAATACCTCCTTGCCCCTGAAGGGCGTTGTGAAGAGGAGCGGAAGAATCGGGGAGAAATTAAGGGAAGAATCTTCAAGAGCGAAGACTGCACCCACAGCCTGCGAGGAAACTGTTTCACCTGCGTTTCGACGCAATTGAAGAACAGTTTCCAGGGGAAGTATTTCCATGACCGAAAAAGGGAGGAGCAACGGCGTTATATTGCTTCCTGGGGAAAGGATGTGATTCCCTCTTTGCTCGCTGCCACCGGGCCGCTGACCGAAGGTAGGCTCCAGACAGCCCTGTTGCGGGGATGTGCGGATGCGGGAACGAGGAGTGCGATGGCGAGGCGGCCCCAGGAACTGCTCCATCTGCTGACCCGGGCCGAGCGCCTGTCCGTGCGCCGAGTCCAGTCCGTACTCGACGAGTTCGGCTGCTCCGTCGAGGCGTGGCGGATCCTCGACCTGCTCTCCGACGGACAGGGTCACAACATGACGGCCCTCGCCGACCACGCCTTCCTGCCGGCGCCGAGCCTGACCAAGCTGATCGACCAACTCGTCGACCAGAACCTGGTGTTCCGGCGCGTCGACCCCACCGACCGACGCCGCGTCCTCGCCCACCTCACCCCGCGCGGCAGAGAGCGCCGGCAACTGCTGGCCCGTGAAGTACGCGCCGACTGGGCGGAGTTGGAGCCACTGCTCGCGGACGAGGACGGGGAGCGGCTGGAGCTGCTGCTGGACCGGCTGGCTCGGACCCTGGAGGACGGGGCGGCCGTGACGGGTCGGGGGAAGGTCAGCGGAGGTCGTGCGGAGGGCGCAGCTGGGCGAGCACGTTGAAGTCGTAGCCGTCCGCCTGGGCCAGGTAGATGCGCTGGCGCACATGCCGGCCGTCCAGCCTCAGCAGTCCGCGCGGACCCTCGTACGAGACGCTGTCGGCGGCGGCCCCGATCGCGGACACATCCAGGGCGCGCGCCCGTTCGATGAGCGCGGCGAGCAGCAGAACGCCCTCGTAGCAGGACTCGCCGAGGCTGCCCGGGACGGGTGCCTCCAGGCCGAAACGGCCGGCGTACCGGCCGTGGAAGTCCAGGGTGTTCTGGTCGGCGAGCGAGGCGAAGAACCCGGCGGTGCTGTAGAGGTCGACAGTGGCCTCGGGACCGCTGCCCATCAGCATGTTCTCGTCCATCAGCGTGCTCAGCCTGAGACAGCGCCGGTCGAGTCCGAAGGCGGCGAAGGCGCGGTTGAAGCGGACCGCGTCGCTGCCCACCAGGAGCATCAGCACACCGTCGGCGTCCGCCCGTTCGATACGCCGCAGGACCTGCGCGAAGTCCTCGGTGCCCAGCGGCAGATACGCCTCGCCGCACACCCGGCCCCGGCAGGCGCGCGCGTAGCCGCGGGCGGCGCGGGCGGTGTGCCGGGGCCAGACGTAGTTGTTGCCGACGACGAACCAGCGGCGCACCCCGCGCGACTCGGCGAGCAGCCGCATCGCGGGCAGGAGTTGCCAGGAGGGGGTCTCGCTGGTCATGAAGACGCCCTCGGTGCGCTCCCCGCCCTCGTACAGGGCGGTGTACACATATGGCACCCGGTGCGCGATCCGCGGGGCCACGGCCTGGCGCACCGAGGAGATGTGCCAGCCGGTGACCCCCTGCACCGCGCCCGAGGCCACCAGGGCCTCGACGTCCTCCGCCACCCGGCTCGGCTCGGCCCCGCCGTCGACCTCGATCAGCCGCAGCTCCTTGCCCAGCACTCCCCCGGCCTTGTTGACCTCCTCCGCGGCCAGCCGCGCGCACGCCCCGCAGGTGGGGCCGAAGATGCCGGCGGGGCCCTGCATCGGGTACACCAGGGCCACGTTCAGGGTCGAGTCGTCGGCCGTGAACCACTCGGGGGTGGGGAGGTGGAACGGTGACGGCCGGTGCATGGCCACATGATTGCGTGAGCGCCGACGCCGCCCAAGCGCGGGCGCGGATCGAGACCGTTTCGTAGGCATGGGCGCGACACCGGGGGTCGCTGCGCGCCGGCGCCGTGTTCCGGTCAGGTGGTCGTGGCCGTCGCCGGCTTCGTGTGGGGGGAGGCGGCGGCTCGGCAGGTCCGGGGTCAGGCCGACGGCCCCCGGGGCGGGATGGGTAGGGGGAGGCCGCGAACTTGAGTACCTGTACTCAGGGCGGCTGTCACGCGCCCGTCGATGATGAAGATCACATCATGAGACCGGGGGACCCATATGCTCAGCCGACTCGCCGACGTCCTGGTACCTGCCGTCGGGCGTCTCACGGTGACCGCCGAGGCCGACGCCGAGTTGGCGCCGGGCAGTGTCATCGCCGCGAACCACACCTCGCTCGCCGACCCAGCCGTGGTGCTCGCCGCACTGCACCGTCTCGGTGTGCGGCCGGTCGTCATGGCGGCGGCCGGCCTGTGGCGCATCCCGGTGCTCGGGGGCGCGCTCACCCGCGAAGGGCACATCCCCGTGTACCGCTGGGACCGGCGCGCCGCCCGGGCGCTCGACCTCGCCGCGACCGCCCTGGAGGAGGGCCGGCTGGTCCTCATCTACGCCGAAGGCGGGCTGCCGCTCCGCAAGGACGCCGCCGAGGCCGCGCCCCACGCCTTCCGCAGCGGCCTGGCCCGGCTCGCCGAACGCACCGGGGCGCCGGTCGTCCCGGTCGGCCAGGCGGGGGCGCGCCGGGTGACGTCGGGCAGCGTGGCCAAGCAGCTGGCCGGGCTGGCGACCGCGCCGTTGCGCCGACCGGATCTGCACGTCCACATCGGGGCACCGCTCACCCTGACCGGCGACCGTGCGGCCCGCACGACGCAGGCCCACGGTGCGGTGACGGCCGCCTGGCGCACGGCGGCCACCCACCTGGGCGAGCCGGCCGCGCTCGCCGCGTGAGCGCTCCGCTCGAAGTGCCGCGATGTGCCGTTCGCTCACTGCGGCGCGGTCGGGGCGGGTCGCGCAGTTCCGCGCAGCACCGCGGCCGTTGTTCGTCCACCGCGCCGTCATGGCTGGTCGCGCCCACGCGGCGGTAGCCGCACATCCAATGCCGCGGCCTCCGCCCGGAGCGACGACCACACGGTGCTCGGCTCGGCCCAGGGGACGGCCGTGATGGGCTCTTCCATGCGAGCAGGGGCTGTTGTCCGACGGGCTCCGGGTCCGCGCATTTCGAAGGAGCCGGTCGCCATGGCTGGGGTGCGTGTCTCTCCCCCGATACCGGCCGGCGGAGGGTGACCTCCCGTGATGTCGGCCGGTGTCCCCGTCGCCGGGTTCAGACGGAGAGGCCGTAGGCGCGGGCGGCGGTGCCCGCGAAGACCTCCCGCTGTTCGGCCGGGCTCAGGTCCTGTGCCAGTGAGCGGGCCGTGTCGAGGACCTGGGCGTAGTCGGCGGCGAGTCGGCAGACGGGCCAGTCGGAGCCGAACATCAGGCGGTCGGGGCCGAAGGCGTCCAGCACGGTGTCGGCGTACGGGCGGAGGTCCGCGACGGTCCAGGAGGCCCACTCGGCCTCGGTGACCATCCCGGAGAGCTTGCACACGGTGTTCGGCAGGGCGGCCAGGGCGCGGATCTCCTCCGCCCACGGGTCCAGCTTTCCGGTGGCGATGGGCGGCTTGGCCAAGTGGTCCAGGACGAAGGTGAGTTGAGGGACGAGTCGAGCGGTCTCGACGGCGGCGGCCAGCTGGTGGGGTTTGACCAGGAGGTCGTAGGCGAGTCCGGCGTCGGCTACGGCGGCCAGTCCGCGCAGGACGTCCGGGCGCAGCAGCCAGCGGGGGTCGGGTTCGCCCTGTACCTGGTGGCGGATGCCCACCAGGTGTTCGCCGCCGGGCCGTTCACGCAGTTCGGCCAGGGTGTCGTCGACATCGGGGGCCGTGAGGTCGGTCCAGCCGACGACCCCGGCGACCAGTTCACTGTCGGCGGCCAGGGCCAGGAACTCGGGGGTCTCCTCGGGCACGGTGATCGTCTGCACCAGCACCGTGGCGGTGACCCCGGCCGCGCGCGCCTCCGGTTCCAGGTCGTGGAGGGAGAAGTCGCGGCGCAGCGGGGCGAGTTCGGGGCCGCTGATCCAGTCCTGGTCGCGGACGGAGAGGTCCCAGACGTGGTGGTGGGCGTCGATGACCCGCAGGCTCTCGATCACAGTTCCCACACCACGGGCAGTGAGGCGTCGGAGCCCTCGGCGGAGTAGTCGTGGACGACGTCGAGCAGTTCGGCCATCCGGGCCTGCCAGGCGATGTTGACCGGCAGTTTCTCCAACTCCGCGATCATCGCCGCGTAGTCGTCGACCTCCAGGACGTGGAAGAGGTCGGTACCGCTGCGCCAGATCGTCCACTCGCTCACCCCGGCGGCCCGGATGGCGGCGGTCAGTTCCTCGGGGACCTCGCGGTGCGCGGCCTCGTACTCCGCGATGCGGTCGGCGCGGACCTTGGTGTGCAGGGCGACCCTCACTACGGCTCCTTCGGCAATGGGGTTTGTCCAGGGGATGCGACGGCTTCGGGGCGGGCCGTGGGCACGGGCGCGTCCGGCGCCAGCAGCCCCTCCGCCCGCAGCTCGTCCCAGAGGGAGGCCGGGACGGGCCGCCGCAGCTGCTCCACCGTGTCGCGTACCTCCTCGGGGGACCGGGCGCCGGTGAGGACGCTCGCCACCGCCGGGTGCCCGAGCGGGAAGCGCAGGGCTGCGGCGCGCAGAGGCACGCCGTGGCGTTCGGTGACCGTCTTCAGGCGCTGGGCCCGTTGGAGTACGGCTTCCGGGGCGGGCGCGTAGTCGTACGTGGCGCCCGGCTTAGGGTCGGTGAGCAGGCCGGAGTTGAAGACGCCGCCGATGAGGACGCTCCGGCCCCGGGCGGCGGCCTCCGGCAGCAGTTCGGCGAGTCCTTCCTGTTCGAGGAGGGTGTAGCGGCCGGCCAGCAGGACGACGTCGATGTCGGTCTCGCGCAGGAAGCGGGCCGGGAGGGCGCACTGGTTCATGCCGACGCCGATCGCGCCGACGACGCCTTCGGCCCGCAGCCGTTCCAGAGCGGGGTAGGCCTCGCGGAGGGCCTGTTCGGCGTGGTCGTCGGGGTCGTGGAGGAGGACGATGTCGACCCGGTCGAGGCCGAGGCGGTCCAGGCTGGCTTCGAGGGAGCGCCGGACGCCGTCGGCGGTGAAGTCCCAGACGCGGCGCAGGGTCGCGGGTACGGCGAAGCCGTCTGCGAGGTCGTCGCCGCCCGAGCCGTCGGGCACCAGGAGCCGTCCGACCTTGGTGGAGAGGGTGTAGGAGTCCCGGGGGCGGTCGCGCAGCGCCGCGCCCAGGCGGCGTTCGGAGAGGCCGAGGCCGTAGTGGGGTGCCGTGTCGAAGGTGCGGATGCCGGCGTCCCAGGCGGCGTCCAGGGTGGCGGCGGCGTCCTCGTCCGTGACCGGGCGGTAGAGGTTGCCGATGCCCGCCGCACCGAACGCCAGCTCGGTGGCGCGGACGGCGGTGCCGCCCAGTGCGCTGGTCCTCATGACTGGGCCGCCGGGCGCAGCCGGAGCCCCTGCATGCCGCCGTCCACCGCGAGGGCGGTGCCTGTGACGGACGCGGCGGCGGGGCTCGCGAGGTAGACGATGGCCGCGGCGACCTCGTCGGCGGTGACCAGGCGTCCCATGGGCTGGCGGGCGTTGAGGGCGGCGCGCTCGGCCTCGGGGTCGTCGGCGGCGTCGAGGAGCCGGCCGATCCATGGGGTGTCGGCGGTGCCGGGGTTGACGCAGTTGACGCGGATGCCCTCCCGGACGTGGTCGGCGGCCATGGCGAGGGTCAGGGAGAGGACGGCGCCCTTGCTGGCGGAGTACAGGGCGCGCTGCGGCAGGCCCGCGGTGGCGGCGATCGAGCAGGTGTTCACGATCGCGGCGTGGGACGAGTTCCGCAGATGCGGCAGGGCGGCGCGGCTGGTGCGCACCATGCCGAGGACGTTGACGTCGAGGACGCGCTGCCACTGCAGGTCGGGGTTGTCCTCGACGGTGCCCTGGGCACCGATGCCCGCGTTGTTGACGAGGATGTCCAGCCCGCCGAGCCGTTCGACGGCCTCCGCGACGCCGGCGCGTACCGAGGCGTCGTCGGTGACGTCCGCCTTGAGGGCGAGCACCGGCTGGGGCACACCGGAGGGGTCGACGTCGAGTACGGCCACGGCGGCGCCCCGGGCGGCCAGCATGCGGGCGGTGGCCAGCCCGATGCCGGACGCGCCACCGGTGACGATCGCCCTGAGACCCGTCGGACCTGTCGGATCCGCCAGCTCTGTCGGCTCTGTCGGCCCTGTCGGTTCGGTCATGCGACTTCCTCCCGTCCTGCGAGGTCGGCGACCCAGAACTCGCCGTCGGGGTAACGGTATTCGGCGAGCGACGCGGGGTGCATGGTGGCGGAGAATCCGGGTGCCAGGGGGGCGACGTAGTGGCCCTCCCGCATCACCACGGGTGCGGTGAAGTGCTCGTGGAGGTGGTCGACGTACTCGATGACGCGGTTCTCGGTGGTGCCGGAGAGCGCCAGGTAGTCGAACATCGACAGATGCTGGACGAGTTCGCACAGGCCGACTCCGCCGGCGTGCGGGCACACGGGTACGCCGAACTTGGCGGCGAGCAGCAGGATCGCGAGGTTCTCGTTGACGCCGCCGACCCGGGCGGCGTCGATCTGGAGGACGTCGAGGGCGCCGGCCTGGAGGAGCTGCTTGAAGACGACGCGGTTCTGGACGTGCTCGCCGGTGGCGACCTTCACCGGGGCGACCCCTTGGCGGACGGTCGCGTGGCCGAGGATGTCGTCGGGGCTGGTGGGTTCCTCGATCCAGTACGGGTCGAAGTCGGCGAGGGCGCGGGTCCACTCGATCGCCTCGTCGACGTTCCAGCGCTGGTTGGCGTCGATGGCGATGCGGATGCCGTCGCCGACGGCGGCGCGGGCGGTGCGCATCCGGCGGATGTCGTCGTCGAGGTCGGCGCCGACCTTGAGCTTGATCTGGGTGAAGCCGTCGGCGACGGCCTGCTTGGCCAGCCGGGTGAGCTTCTCGTCGGAGTAGCCGAGCCAGCCCGGTGAGGTGGTGTAGCCGGGGTAGCCGCGTTCCAGCAGGTTCGCCTCGCGCTCGGCGAGACCGCTCCGCCCCTCGCGCAACAGCTCCAGGGCGTCCTCGGGGGTGAGGGCGTCGGCGATGTACCGGAAGTCGACCTGGGAGACCAGCCACTCGGGGTCGGCGTGGGCGAGCAGCCGCCACAGCGGCTGTCCGGCGCGTTTGGCGGCCAGGTCCCACACGGCGTTGACCACGGCCCCGATGGCCATGTGCATCACGCCCTTCTCGGGGCCGAGCCAGCGCAGCTGGCTGTCGCCGATCAGGTCGCGGCTGACCGATCCCGGGTCGGCGCACAGCTCCTCCACCGGGCGTCCCAGGAGGTGGGGCCTGAGGGCTCCGATCGCGGCGACCTGGACATCGTTGCCGCGGCCGATGGTGAAGGTGAAACCGTGGCCTTCGAGTCCGTCATCGGCGTCGGTGCGCAGCACGACGTAGGCGGCGGAGTAGTCGGGGTCCGGGTTCATCGCGTCGGAGCCGTCCAGTTCCCGCGAGGTGGGGAACCGGATGTCGTAGGTGTCGACCGCGGTGATCCGGGCGGGGGTTGCAGTCAAGGGGGTGCCTTTCACGCTTGGCCGAAGGTCTGGCGCTGGCCTCCGAGTCCGCCGATCTCCAGCTCGACGGTGTCGCCGGGGCGGAGATACGGGGTGCCGGGCAGGCCGAGGGCGACGCCTGCGGGCGTACCGGTGTTGATGACGTCGCCGGGCTCCAGGACCATGTAGCGGCTGAGGTAGGCCACGACCTGGTGGACCGGGAAGATCATGTCGCGGGTGTGCCCGTGCTGCCGCTCGACGCCGTTGACGCTGAGGCGGAGTTCCAGGTTCTGCGGGTCGGCGATCTCGTCGGCGGTGACGAGCCAGGGGCCGAGCGGGTTGAAGGTCTCACAGGACTTGCCCAGGTCCCACTGCGGGGAGTACTCCAGCTGGAACTCGCGCTCCGAGACGTCGTGGCTGACCACGTAGCCGGCGATCACCTCGGCCGCCTCCTCGGGGCCTTCCAGATAGCGGGCGCGGCGGCCGATGACGACGCCGAGTTCGACCTCCCAGTCGGTCTTCACCGAGCCACGCGGGACCAGCACCTCGTCGTACGGGCCGACGACGGTGCCCGGGTCCTTCATGAAGATCACGGGGCGCTCGGGGATCGGGGCGCCGGTCTCGGCGGCGTGGTCGCGGTAGTTGAGCCCGACACAGACGATCTTGCCGGGGCGGGCGACGGGGGCGCCGATCCTGAGGCCTTCGGTGTCGATCTCGGGCAGTCGCCCTGCCTCGACCGCCGCGTGGGCCCGGTCGACTCCGCCGGAAGCGAGGAAGGCGCCGTCGATGTCGGAGGCCACGGAGGACAGATCGAGCAGCCGTCCGTCCTCGGTACGGACGGCGGGCCGCTCCTGTCCCAGGGCGCCGACACGTAGCAGTTTCACTGGGCAGCTCCCTTGCCATGGGGTCGATCATTCATCGGAGGAATGGCGCACCGTGACTTTAAGCGCAGGACGGCGCCCTGACAACGTGTTCCTCGAATGTCATTGGCCCCACGTCGGCTGCAAGCATCAGGTGCAAGCACAGACGACTCCGTTACGCAATTGGTCGGGGACGACCTCTTGTCAGCTCCGTCACAGCCGCCGTAACGTCCTCCGCGTCCCGAGATACATCGGAGGAATCGCATCACTGAGTCGTGGCCGTTTCACGATCCGCTTCTCGTAACCCGGTCGACCGGTCGACCCTCATCCCTCCCCCGCCGACGCTGCGCGCATGCCCGCTCGCGGTCGACTCGTGGGGCTCCCCCGTTCTGGTCAGGAACCGTTCTGGTTAAGGAGAGAACCCGGCCATGAAGCTCGCTCGCACCCGCTCCACCGCCGCAGCGGCATGCGCCCTCGCGGTCCTGTCCCTCGCCACCGCGTGCAACCGCGACAGCTCGGGATCGGCCGCCTCGGGCGGCGGTGACCAGCCCGCCATCGGCATCGACCTGCCCCGGTCCGACTCCGACTTCTGGAACTCCTACGCCGACTACCTGAAGAAGGACATCAAGACCGACGGCATCAACGCGCTGCCGCTCAGCAACTCGCAGAACGACGTCACCAAGCTGGTCGCGAACGTGCAGGTGTTCCAGAACACCGGTGCCAAGGCCGTCGTCATGGCCCCGCAGGACACCGGCGCCATCGCCTCCACCCTCGACACCCTGGCGTCGAAGAAGATCCCCGTGGTCAGCGTCGACACCCGGCCCGACAAGGGCGACGTCTACATGGTGGTCCGCGCCGACAACCGTGCCTACGGCACCAAGGCCTGCGAGTTCCTCGGCGAGCAGCTGGGCGGCAAGGGCAAGGTCGCCGAACTGCAGGGCGCCCTGGACTCGATCAACGGACGTGACCGCTCCGAGGCGTTCGCGGAGTGCATGAAGGAGAAGTTCCCGAAGATCAAGGTGTTCGAGCTGCCCACCGACTGGAAGGGCGACGTGGCCTCCGCCAAGCTGCAGAGCCTGCTCGCCCAGCACCCGGATCTGAACGGCATCTACATGCAGGCCGGCGGTGTCTTCCTGCAGCCCACCCTCGCCCTCCTTGAGCAGAAGGGCCTGCTCAAGCCGGCCGGGGAGAAGGGGCACATCTCGATCATCTCCAACGACGGCATCCCGCAGGAGTTCGACGCCATCCGCAAGGGCCAGATCGACGCCACCGTCTCCCAGCCCGCCGACCTGTACGCCAAGTACGCGCTGTACTACGCCAAGGCCGCGGCGGAGGGCAAGACCTTCAAGCCGGGCAAGACCGACCACGACTCCACGATCATCGAGATCCCCAACGGCCTGGAGGACCAGCTGCCCGCGCCGCTGGTCACCAAGGACAACGTCGACGACAAGACCCTGTGGGGCAACACCGTCGGCCAGTGACCCGAATCGCCCCGCGAGAGACCACCCACCCCGCGAAGGGACCACGCACCCCACGAAGGACGGTATCCACCATGGCGGACACCGCGACCGCCCCGGCGAGCGGCGACGGGAACCCGGCCGACGGAAACACCGTTCCGGTGGCCGAGGCCACCGGCATCACCAAGCGGTTCGGGGCGACGGTCGCCCTGCGCGACGCCCGTATCACCGTCGCCCCGGGCGAGTCGCACGCGCTGGTCGGCCGCAACGGCGCCGGCAAGTCGACGCTCGTGTCCATCCTGACCGGACTGCAACACGCCGACTCCGGCACCCTGCGCTTCTCCGGTCGACCTGCGCCGGCCGTCGGGGACATCGACGCCTGGCGCTCGAAGGTCGCCTGCGTCTACCAGCACTCCACGATCATCCCGGAACTGACGGTCGCCGAGAACCTCTTCCTGAACCGGCAGAGCGACGGCCCGCTGCGGCCCATCCGCTGGAAGCGGCTGCGGGGCCGGGCCGAGGAACTGCTCGGCGAGTACGGCGTGGACGTCGACGCCACCGCGCGGGCGAAGGATCTCACCGTCGAGCAGCGGCAGTTCGTGGAGATCGCCCGGGCGCTGTCGTTCGGGGCCCGCTTCATCATCCTCGACGAGCCCACCGCGAAGCTCGACGCCCGCGGCATCAACCGGCTCTTCGACAAGCTGCGCGACCTCCGACGGCAGGGCGTCGCCTTCCTGTTCATCTCGCACCACCTCCAGGAGGTGTACGACCTCTGCACCACCGTCACCGTGTACCGCGACGCGGCGCACATCCTGACCGCGCCCGTGGCGGAACTCGGCCACCAGGCACTGGTGGAGGCCATGACCGGGGAGTCGACCGGCACCGTGGCACCGACCGTCGACAGCCGTACGGCGGTGCGGGCCGACGCCGATGAACTCCTCACCGTGGAGGGTCTGACGCTGTCCGGCGCCTGCCGTGAGCTGTCGCTGACGGTCCACGCGGGCGAGGTGGTCGGCCTCGCCGGGGCGGCGGCCAGCGGGAACGTACGGGTGGGGGAAGCCGTCGCCGGACTGCACCGCGCCGAGGAGGGCTCCATCTCGGTCGCCGGCCGGGGCGTACGCATCGGCAGTGTCCCGTCGGCGCTCGCCGCCGGGGTCGGTCTGGTGCCGGAGGACCGTCATCTCCAGGGGCTGGTCGACAACCGCAGTGTGGCCGAGAACGCGACGCTCACCGTCACCGACCAGCTGGGCCCGTTCGGCACCGTGCTGCCCGCCCGGACCAGGGCCTTCGCCCAGCGCATGATCCGGGATCTCGACATCAAGACTCCCGGCGCCGGCACCCCGGTGTCCGCGCTGTCCGGCGGCAATCAGCAGAAGGTCGTCGTCGCCCGTGCCCTGGCCACCGATCCCCATGTGCTGGTGGCCATCCGCCCGACCAACGGGGTGGACGTCAAGTCCAAGGAGTTCCTGCTGCGCCGGATCCGCGAGGCCGCGGACGGCGGGAAGGCCGCGCTGATCGTCTCCGACGAGCTGGACGACCTGAAGACATGCGACCGCGTGGTCGTCATGTTCCACGGGCGGACCGTCGCCGAGTTCGGCCGCGGCTGGAAGGACGAGCAGATGGTCGCCGCGATGGAGGGCGTGGCCGATCACACCGAGGTATCCGTCACCGAAGAGCACGGAAGGTAGTCATGTCCGCCACCACTGATGTCACCGACCCCGCGGCGAGCGTGGCACCGGAGAAAGCCGGGGACACCCGCCGTGGGCTCGATCTCGGCCGGTTCCGTGAGCTGTCCCTGGTCCCGGCCATCCTCGTGCTGGGGCTGATCGGCTTCATCGTCTCGCCGGCCTTCCTGACCGCCGACAACCTCATCGGTGTGGCCCAGCAGTCCACCGAACTCAGCCTGCTGGTGCTGGCCACCGCGCTGATCCTGATCTCCGGACGGATGGACCTGTCCCTGGAGTCCACCATCGGCGTGGCGCCCGTGATCGCCGTGTGGCTGGTGCTGCCCACCAGCGGCGCCCGATTCACCGGCCTCGGCATCTTCCCCGAGTGGATGGCGGTCCCGCTCTGCCTCCTGGTCGGCGTGGTGATCGGCGCCGTCAACGGCTTCCTCATCCTCAAGCTGCGCCTGAACGGGTTCATCGTCACCCTCGGCATGCTCACCATGCTGCGCGGCCTCCAAGTCGCGCTCTCCGAGGGCCAGTCCATCGTCGAACTGCCCTCCTCCTTCACCTACCTGGGCAAGGCGTCCTGGCTGGGCGTGCCCGCCGCCATCTGGGTCTGCGCGCTGCTCTTCGCGCTCGGCGGCAGCGCGCTGGCGTGGTTGCGGCACGGGCGTGCGCTGTACGCGATCGGCGGCAACGCGGAGGCGGCCCGTACCGCCGGTATCCGGGTCGACCGGATCGTATGGGTGGTGCTGATCACCGGCAGTCTGCTGGCCGCGTTCGCCGGGATCCTCTACAGCGGCCACTACGGCTCCATCTCCGCCACCCAGGGCAGCGGCTGGATCTTCCAGGTGTTCGCCGCGACCGTCATCGGCGGGGTCAGCCTCAACGGCGGCAAGGGCTCGGTGTTCGGGGCGCTCACCGGTGTGCTGACACTGCAACTCGTCGTGAACGTCATGACGTTGGCGGGCGTGCCGCCGCTGTGGAACCAGTTCCTCAACGGCGCCATCATCATCGTCGCGCTGATCATCTCCCGCTTCGCCTCGGGCGAGAAGCAGGAGTAGCCGCGCAGAGAGAGGGCCCCTTGTGGCGCTGACGGACGAGGCGATGGACAAGATCAAGGCGATGATCGTGGCCGGCGATCTGGCACCGGGCTCCCGGCTGCCCAAGGAGGAGGTTCTCGCCGGGCAGTTGGGACTCTCCCGCAGCTCACTGCGTGAGGCGGTCCGGGCGCTGACCGCCATGCGGATCCTGGTGACAAGGCAGGGGGACGGCACGTACGTGTCCAGCCTCGAACCCCATCTCCTGCTCGAATCGCTCTCCTTCGCCTCGGACGTCTCCCAGGGGCAGACGGCCCTGCAACTGCTCCAGGTACGCCGACTCCTCGAACCCCAGGCGACCGGCATGGCCGCCGCGCTGCTCACCCAGGAGGATCTGCGGGAACTGGGCGCCGTCCTCGAACGGTCCCGGGCCGCCGCCACGGTCGAGGAGTTCGTGGGCCACGACATCGCCTTCCATCTGCGCATCGTCGAGGCCGTCGGCAACCCGGTGCTGTCGATGCTGCTCCGCGTACTCTCCACCCGCACCCAGCGGGCCCGCATCGTCCGCGGCACCCGCACCGAACGGGCCGTCGAACACGCCCATCGGGAGCACGAGGAGATCCTCCGTGCCCTCCGCACCCGCGACGCGCAGCTGGCGGTCTCCGCCGCGACGGTCCATGTCGCCGCCGTGGAGCAGTGGCTCGCGGCCGACCTCGTCGAGGCCCCTCTCCGCACCGCCGAGGACTGACCACCACTCCCCCTTCACCATTCAGGGCGAAGGAGTCGTCGCCCTGGCCGGATGCGAGCAGACAGCCGTCCCCGTCCCTTTCCTGATAGAGCGTCAGACCTCGCAAGGTGCGCGAGCGGGCCTCCTACGCCTTCGCGATCGACGCGGAGCCGGGGAGCAGCACGACCCCGTCCTCGTCGGCGTGCAGGATGTCTCCGGTGGCGAAAGTGACCCCGCCGAAGGTCACCGGGGCGTCGACCTCGCCCTTTCCGGCCTTGCCGCTCCTGCGCGGATTGGCGCCGAGGGCCCGCACGCCGACGCGCACGTCGGCGAGGAGCGCGGCGTCCCGGACGGCTCCGCGGATGACGAGGCCGGCCCAGCCGTTGTCCCGGGCTCGGGCGGCCATGAGGTCGCCGAGGAGCGCGGTGCGCAGGGAGGCTCCGCCGTCGACGACCACGACCGCGCCGTCGCCGGGCTCCCTGAGCAGCGTGTGCAGCAGGGCGTTGTCCTCGTGGCAGGAGACGGTGCGGACGGGGCCGGCGAAGGAGCGGACGGCTCCGTACGAGGTGAACCGCATGTCGCAGACGCGCAGTTGGTCGCCGTACCGGTCGAAGAGGTCGGCGGTGGGGATCGGGGTGACGGGCATCGGGGCCTCCCTGAGGTATCACTTCCCGCACTGTTGTATCAAATGACTTCCCGATACAATCCCTATCGCAGATCAGCCACCACACCAGATCAGCCACCACACCAAGTCAGCCTCCGAGGACGGGAGCCGATGTGACCCTGCCCGCCAACAGTTCCGACAGCCCCGGCGGTTCCGACCGCCGGCCGACGACGAGCGCGGCGCTGTCGCGTCGCACGATGGTCACCCTCCCCGTCGCCGCCCTGGGCGCCGCGCACGCCACCTCCGCGGTCGCCGCATCCCCCACCGCCGCGCACACCCGCCACCGCCGAGGGACCGTCGCCTACGTCGGCTCCCGGACCACCGCCGCCCGCGGAGGCAAGGGCAAGGGCATCGAGGTGTTCGAGGTCGGCCCCGACGGCGAGGACTGGACGCCGCTCCAGACCGTCGAGCTGGACAACCCGACGTTCCTGACGACCGACCGCACCCGGCGTTTCCTGTACGCGGTGCACGGCGACTTCACCTACGTCAGCGCCTACCGCATCGACCCCGACAGCGGGCGCCTCACCGCCCTGGGCCGGCAGGAGACCGGTGGCCGCAACCCCGTACACCTGGCCGTGGACCCGTCGAACCGTTTCCTGGTGCTGGCCAACCACTCCACCGGCACCGTGGCGACCCTGCCCCTGCTGGACGACGGCCGGCTCGGCCCCGTCGCCGATCTGCTGTCGCTGCCCGGCGAACCGGGACCGCACCGCGTCGACCAGACCGGTGCCAAGCCGCACCACGTGCCCTTCTCACCCGACGGCCGTTTCGTCGTCGTGGCGGACAAGGGGCTGGACAGGATCTTCACGCTGACGCTGGACGCCGGGTCCGGGAAGCTGGGCTTCGGTGCCACCCCGTCCGTCGCGACCCGTGAGGCCGCCGGTCCCCGGCACATCGCCTTCCACCCGCGCCTGCCGTACGCGTACACGATCGACGAACTGCGCTCGACGGTCACCGCGTACCACTGGGACGCCCGGCAGGGCGAGCTCACTGCGCTGCAGATCCTCTCCAGCACCGAGCCCACCATGACCGGCGACAGCCGGGGCGCGGAGATCGCGGTCAGCCCGGACGGTCGGTTCGTGTACGCCTCCAATCGCAGCGGCGCGGGGGACTCCGCTCCCGGCGGGCCCGAGCCGGACACCATCGGCGTGTTCAGGGTGTCGCCGAAGGACGGGACGCTGCGACCGGTGGGCTGGACGTCCACCCAGGGGATCCGGCCGCGGTTCTTCTGTCTGAGCCCGGACGGCCGGAAGCTGTACGCCGCGAACGAGCGCAGCCACACCGTCGTCATGTACGACGTCGACGCGGTGAGCGGTCGGCTCACGCCCACGGGCGGGGTGGTGCGCACCGGCTCACCCGTGTGCGTCCTCTTCGTGCGACGGGGTTCGTAGGATGAGGTTTCGCCGATCCACCACGTGAAGAGCGCAGGAACGAATGTCGCGGCCCAATCTGACCACCGCCATGGCCACCCGACTGCTCGACCTGATGCGCCGCAGCGGCCTCACGAAGGGTGCCCATGTCACCGAGCAGTGGGCGGCGGACGAACTGGACGTCTCCCGTACGCCGGTGCGCAAGGCGATGCTCTTCCTGACCGAGGTCGGCATCCTGGAGCGGGTCCCCAACCGCGGTTTCTTCCTCACCCGGGACGCGGGCACCCTCGGCCGGCCGGAGCTGGGCGAAGGCGACGACGTCGAGCAGTCGGCGTACTTCGAGATCGCGGACGACTACGTCGGCGGGCGTTTCACCGGTTCCTTCACGGCGGCGGACATCGGCCGCCGCTACCGGCTCACGCCCCGTCAGGCCGACCGGGTGCTGTCCCGGATGGAGAACGAGGATCTGGTACGGCGCAAGGCGGGCGGCCGGGGCTGGGAGTTCCAGCACGCCATGGCCGGCGTCGACGCACACGACCAGAGCTACCGGTTCCGGATGATCATCGAGCCCGCCGCGCTCCTCGAACCGGGCTTCGCCGTGGACGCCGAGGCCTTCGCACGTCATCGGCAGCAGCAGGAGGCCCTGTTGCGCGGGGACATCCTGCTGCTGCCGCGGGGCGAGCTGTTCCAGGTCAACGCCTCGTTCCACGAGATGGTGGTGGGCTGCTCCGGCAACCAGTTCCTGCTCGACGCCGTACGCCGCCAGAACCGGCTGCGCCGTCTGATCGAGTACCGCCACCAGGTCGACCGCTCCCGCCTCGCCAACCAGGCCCGTGAGCATCTGAGGCTCCTCGACCTGATCGAGAGCGGGGACCTGAAGGAGGCGTCCGCCTTCCTGAGCGCGCACCTGAACAAGGTGCGGATCATCAAGACGGGCATCAGCGACATCTGAACACCCGGGCTCCACTCCGAGGCCGCCCATCCCCTCGCACGCCGCTCGTGGAATCAGCACGCGTCCAGCGGTTGTATCAACAATCACATTGAGACAATATGAGGCCGTCGCAAGCTCGTCGGCATCTCGCCGCGCCTCAGGACAGCAGGGGACCATGAACGCTGACCGCACCGCCGTGCTCACCGTCGAGGGCCGTTCGTACGGCTATCAGCCCCTCGACCGGATCCTGCGGACCGCGGAGCTGGACGCACTGCCGTACGCGATACGCGTGCTGCTGGAGAACGTGGCCCGTCGGGCGCCGGAGGCACTCGCGGGCGTGGTGAGCCGGGCCCGGGCCGGGAGCGGCGCGTGCGAGGTCCCGGTGCGTCCGAACCGGATCATGCTGCACGACACGACCTGTCTGCCCGCCCTCGCCGACTTCGCCGCCCTGCGCGACAGCGTCGCGGAGCTGGGCGGCGACCCGGAGCGGCTGCAGCCGTCGATCCCCGTGGATCTGACCGTCGACCACTCCGTGATCGTCGAGGAGTACGGCCGCGCCGACGCCGTCGAGCGCAATCTGCTGATCGACTTCCGCCGCAACGGCGAGCGGTACGAGATGGTCAAGTGGGCCGAGCGCAGCGTGCGGAACTTCCGTGTCGTGCCGCCGGGAACCGGCATCATCCACCAGGTCAACATGGAGGCGCTGGCCCGGGTCGTCTGGCAGGACACCCCGGCCGACGGCGGCCCGCCGATGCTGCACCCGGACCTGCTGGTCGCCACCGACAGCCACACGCCGATGATCAACGCCCTGGGTGTGGTCGGCTGGGGCGTCGGCGGTCTCGAAGGCCAGGCCGCCATGCTGGGCGAACCGGTCACCATCCCCTACCCGGACGTGGTCGGCGTCCGCCTCACCGGAAAGCTCCGGCAGGGCGTCGGCGCCACCGACCTCGCCCTCACCCTGACCGAACTGCTGCGTGCGACGGGCGTGGTGAACAAGTTCGTCGAGTTCTGCGGCGACGGCGTCACCACCGATCACATCTCGCCCGCCGGTGCCATTCCCGCCCGCAGTGCGGCCGGACAGTGGCTCACCGAGCGTGGAGTCGCCCGCCGCGACCTCAACCAGTACTCCACGCGCCGCAGCAACCACGAGGTCATGCTGCGCGGCGCCTTCACCAACGCGGCCGTCACCAACCTGCTGCTGGACCACGACTCCGTTGCGCGGCCGGGGCCGGGCGGCCACGCCCGCACGGCGGACGGCGCCCACGTCCTGCCCGTCCACCAGGCCGCGCCGACCTACCGGGAGGCGGGCCACGACCTGGTCGTCGTCGCCGGGCGGAACCACGGGGCGGGGTCCAGCCGGGACTGGGCGGCCAAGGCCCAGGCGCTGCTGGGGGTGCGGGCCGTCATCGCCGAGTCGTACGAGCGCATCCACCGCAGCAATCTGATCGGCATGGGTGTGCTGCCGCTGGAGTTCGCCGAGGGCGACCACGCGTCGTCGTACCCGTTCACCGGGGAGCGGGAGCTTTCCTTCGAAGGGCTCGACGGCCTGACCGTGGGCACGAACCGCGTCACCCTCCACCTGCGCGGACCGGACGGCCGGCACACCACCGCGGGACTGCGGCTGCGGGTCTTCTCCCGTCAGGAGCTGGAGTACCTCCGGCACGGGGGCATCCTGCCGTACGTGGTCCGCCGCGCCCTCGCCTCGTCGTGAACGCCGTGCGCGGGGAAAGGAGATCCCTCCGCGATGAGCCACACAGCAACCGGTGAACCGGTTTTCGGTCGACCGCCGGGCGTGGCCCCCGGCTCAGCCGCGGCCGAGCCGGGCCCGCAACCGGCGGGTCGCCGAGTCCATACGGGTCGGCACGGCGGCCCGTGCGGCGCGGGGTCCTTGGTCCTCACGGCCGTCAGGACGGCCTCGTGCTCGCCGGGCCGGCCGTCCCCGGGCTCGCGGATGTTCTGCCGGATCCACACGGCGACCAGCGTCTCCAGTCGGGCCTGGAGACCGGCCGGGGCGCTGTTGACTCCACGCCGGGAGCCCGGTCCGGCACGAGGGCCAGGAGATCAACCTGCTGATCCGGCCCGAGGACTGCCTGCCGTACCCGGCGACGGCCTGACCGGCTCACCCCCGGCCGGGCTGCGGCGGAGGTGCCACCGCCGAGTACACCGCGGTCGGCATCCCGACTGATCCGCGCCTGCCGACCAGGGTTAGAACGATCGTTATAAGAGGGTGTAGCCTGCGGTTATAACGATCGCCTTAGGAGGCAGCCGTGACCGTCATCACCGTGAACACCGCGAAGGGCCGTCTGAGCCCCGAGCAGCGCCGGACGCTGGCCGAGACCCTGACGGACGCCGTTCTGGTGCCCGAGGTCGGCCAGTTCGCGCCGGCCGCCCGGCCCGGGTTCCAGGTGCACTTCGTGGAGCGCGAGGCCGACATGATGGCCATCGGCGGTCGCCTGGTGGCGGACGCCGGGCCGGAGGTCGACGTGATGATGATCGATGTGGCGGTCATGGACGGGGACTGGCGCCAGGAGGTCCGGACCGAGGTCATCGAGCGTGTCCTGGCCGCGATGGCCGCCGCCTGCGGGGTCGAGAAGCCGTTGCCCACCTGGTGGGTGAACTTCCGCACCATCGACGAGGGGAGCTGGGGTTCCAGCGGCGGCGTCCTGTCGGTCCTGGCCCTTCTCG
Organism: Streptomyces ipomoeae 91-03; assembly: GCF_000317595.1. Classification (GTDB taxonomy): domain Bacteria; phylum Actinomycetota; class Actinomycetes; order Streptomycetales; family Streptomycetaceae; genus Streptomyces; species Streptomyces ipomoeae. The sequence continues at coordinate 41,079 of NZ_AEJC01000415.1, forward strand.
ACAGCGGCGTGTTCACGGAGGAGAAGGCCAGGGCGATCCGGGCGGCCGTCGGCGCCTGAGGCACCGCGCCTGGCGGGTGACGCACGGCGGGTGGCGCACGGCGGTGGCGCACGGCCACGATCATCCTCAGGCCGACAACGACCGCCCCACGATCACCCTCAGGCCGGCGGCGCGCACCCCCCGGTCACCTTCAGGCCGGCAGCGCGCGCCCCAGGATCCCGTTCAGGTCGGCGGTGTTCGGCAGGGTGCCGAAGGAATGGCCCCAGTCGCCGCCGAGTCGAGTCGCGCAGAAGGCGTCGGCGACGGCGGCCGGGGCGTGCCGGACCAGCAGGGAGGCCTGCAGGGTCAGGGCCATGTGCTCCACCAGGCGGCGGGCGCCCGTCTGGTCGGCCCCGCGCAACTCGTCCTTCAGGCGGGCCACAGCGGCATCCAGGCGGGTGTCCGCGCCCTGAGGCACCGCGAGTTCGGCGAACAGGGCGTCGGCGGTGCCGGGCTCACGGGTCAACGCCCGCAGGACGTCGAGGGCGTTGACGTTGCCGGAGCCCTCCCAGATCGACGCCAGGGGTGCCTCCCGGTAGTGGCGGGGCATGCCCGACTCCTCGACGTAGCCGTTGCCGCCGAAGCACTCCAGGGCCTCCGCGGTGAAGGCCGGGCCGCGCTTGGTCACCCAGTACTTGGCGACGGCGGTGGCGATCCGCCGGAACATCCTCTCGCCCGCGTCCCCGCGCAGACCCCGATCGGCCGCGCCGGCCAGCCGCAGGGTCAGGGTCGTGGCCGCCTCGGACTCCAGCGCGAGATCGGCCAGAACGTTGCGCATCAGCGGCTGGTCCAACAGCCGGGCACCGAAAGCACTGCGGTGGCCGGCGTGGTGGCCCGCCTCGACGAGGGTCTTGCGCATCAGCGCCGCCGTGCCCATCACACAGTCGAGCCGGGTGCAGTTGACCATCTCGATGATGGTCTTCACCCCCTGCCCCTCGGGCCCCACGCGCCAGGCGACGGTGCCGTCGAACTCCGGCTCCGAGGACGCGTTGGAACGGTTGCCCAGCTTGTCCTTGAGGCGCTGGATGCGGAAGGTGTTGCGGCTGCCGTCGGGCAGGACGCGCGGCACCAGGAAGCAGGTCAGGCCGTCCGGCGCCTGGGCGAGCACGAGGAACAGGTCGCACATGGGTGCCGACGTGAACCACTTGTGCCCGCGCAGGGTGTACATGCCGGGCTCGGCGCCGGGCGTGGCCGTCGTGGTGTTCGTACGGACGTCGCTGCCGCCCTGCTTCTCGGTCATCCCCATCCCGGCGAGCAGCCCGCGCTTCTCGGTGGGCACCCGCAGGCCGGGGTCGTACTCCCGGCCGGTCAGCAGGGGTTCGTACACGGCGGCCAGCTCCGGCTGCCGGCGCAGCGCGGGCACCACCGCGTACGTCATCGCCGTGGGGCAGCTGTGCCCGGCGTCGGTGTGTCCCCAGACCAGCGCGCCCGCGATACGGGCGACATGCGCGCCGGGGCGGCCGTCCGCCCAGGGCGCGCCCGCCAGGCCCTCGCCCACCGCGACCCGCATCAGATGGTGCCAGCTGGGGTGGAAGTCGACCTCGTCGATCCGGTTGCCGTAGCGGTCGTGGGTGCGCAGCTCCGGTTCGTACCGGTTGGCCTGCTCGGCCCACTCCTGTGCCTCGGCGCTGCCGGCGGTGCGGCCCAGGCGTCGGACGTCGTCCTCGGCCCACTGAGCGCCCTCCCTGCGCAGCCCCTCCAGCAGGGCCGCGTCGTCGGACGCGTCGTAGGGGGTCAGGGGCGGGGGCTGGTTGGTGACGTCGTGCGTGGCGTACTGCGGCCGGTCGTGCGCGAGTATCGAGACCATACGGCGAGTATTACACCATCTCTGCGACTGACGCCATCATGTAACACGCATGGAAGGCCCGTACAGTACGGAGTCATGCAGATGAAGGCACCGCGGCGGCCGGCCGAGCTCCAACTGCGGCCGCTTTCCGCGCGGTCGGTCGTCCTGAGTCTTCTGCTGGGCACGCATCCGCCCGAGCTGCCGGTCAAGGAGCTGGTGCGCCGTGTGGAGCCCTTCGGTGTCGCCGGGTCCACCGTGCGGGCGGCGCTCAGCCGGATGGTGTCGGCCGGGGATCTGCGGCGCACGGACACCGTCTACCGCCTCAGCGACCGGCTGCTGGAGCGCCAGCGGCGCCAGGACGAGGCCGTGCATCCCGAGACCCTGCCGTGGAACGGCGACTGGGAGATGGTCGTCGTCACCGGCACCGGCCGCGAAGCCGCCGAGCGCGCCGAACTCCGCGCCCGGCTGACCGCGCTACGGCTCGCCGAACTGCGCGAGGGCGTCTGGCTGCGCCCCGTCAATCTGCGCCGCGACCGGCCGCCGGCCCTGGGCCCGACGGTCCAGCACTTCACCACCCGCCCCGGCCGGCCCGCCGACGAGCTGGCCGCGAGCCTGTGGCCCCTGGACACCTGGGCCGCCACCGCCGAAGCGCTGCTCGCGCACATCGAGCACACCCGCCGACCCGCCGACCGCTTCACCGCCCTCGCGGCAGCCGTACGGCACCTGCTGGCCGACCCCGTTCTGCCCACCGAGCTCCTGCCCGCCGACTGGCCGGGCCCCGGGCTCCGGGCCATGTACGCGGACTACCGACGGGAGCTGGCCGAGGAGGGACCGGGGCACGCCGACTGAGCCCGGGCGCGGCCCGGGCGGTCGGCTCTCGTCGGGCCGGGCGGTTCAGTGCCGCTCTCGTCAGGCTTGGCGGTTCAGCGCCGCGGTGAGCAGGGCTTCCATCTGCTGTGCCACGTGGTCCAGGGGCCGGATGTCGCGCTTGGCGCGGCACATGGCGATGGCGCCCTCGGCCGAGGCCACGACGAGGGTGGCGAGGGCGGGGGCCTGTGCGGGGTCGGCGCCGTGGGCGCGCAGGGCGTCGGCGAGAAGCCGCTCCCAGCTGTCGAACGCCTCGGCGGCGGCGAGGACGGCCGGGGGGATCTCGTCGGCCGGGGGTTCCTCGACGGAGACGGCCAGTACGGGGCAGCCGGCGCGGAACTCGCTCTTCACGACGATGCCGCGCCAGAGGGCGAGGAAGGCGCGCAGTCCCTGGACGGGGCCGGCTTCCAGCTCTTCGCGCAGTATGCGGGCGACGGTCGTGCCCCCGTGGCGCACCGCCTCGGTGGCCACCTGCTGCTTGCCCCCGGGGAAGTAGTGGTAGGTCGAGCCGAGGGGCGCCTTGGCGTGTTTGGCCAGCTCCCGGATGCTCGTGGCGTTCAGGCCGCGCCTGCTGATCATGTCGGCGGCACCGGCCACGATGCGCTCACGGGACGGCGCGCTGGGTTCGGCCAAGACCGTGCTCCCTTCTGGCTATATCGACCGTCATAGTCTAGCGTGATCGCTGCTTATAACGATCGTCATAGGACGATCTCCGAAACACAGGAAGACCGAGGGAGACTTCGTCATGCCGATGATCCGGCTCACCGCCCCCGCTGGTTCGCTGACCGAGGAGGGCCGCGAGAAGGTCCGGCGCGAGCTGGCCGGTGTGCTGCTGCGCTGGGAGGGGGCGCCCGACACGGCGTTCTTCCGCGCCCAGGCGTGGAGCTATCTGGTGGAGCTGCCCGAGGGGGCCCAGACCACCGCCGAGGACGACGCGCCACGGTTCCTGGTGGAGGTGACGGTGCCGCAGGGGGCGCTGTCCGAGCGGCGCAAGGCCGGGCTGGTCGAGGAGGCCACGAAGACGGTCCTCGGCGCCGCCGGGCTCTCCCAGGACGACGCCCTGCGCGTGTGGGTGCTGGTGCACGAGCAGCCCGACGGCACCTGGGGCGCCGGTGGCTCCGTGATCCGCTACGCCGACCTCGTGGCGCTGGCGAAGGGGCAGCGGGGCGATGCGTGAGCTGACCTACGTCGCCCGTGACACCGTCGAGTGGCGCGAGGCACCCGACCCGAAACTCCAGTCGGACCAGGAGGCGATCGTCGCCCCCGTGGCCGCGACCTCGTGCGACGTCGACACCGCGATCCTGGCAGGCCATGGCTTCCTGGACCCGCCGTTCGCCCTCGGCCACGAGTGCGTGGCCCGGGTCGTCGAGGCCGGTGACGCGGTGACCGCCGTGTCCCCCGGTGATCTGGTGGTCGTGCCCTGGTCCATCAACTGCGGGACCTGCGACAAGTGCCGTGCCGGGCTGACCGCGCACTGCTCGGCCGTTCCCTACATGGCCATGTACGGCGCGCCGATCGGCGGTGACTGGGGCGGTCTCTTCTCCGATCTGGTCCGGGTGCCCTGGGCGGACGCCATGCTGGTGCCGCTGCCCGCCGATCTCGACCCGGTCGCCATGGCCTCGGCCAGCGACAACTGGTCCCTGTCGTGGCGGCTGGTCGCACCCCATCTCAAGGCCAGGCCCGGCGCGCGCGTCCTGGTCGTCGCGCGCGGCAGCATAGGCCTGTACGTGTGCGACATCGCCCGCGCGCTCGGCGCCTCCGATGTGCTGTACGTCGACCCCGACCCCGAGCACCGCGAGCTGGCCGAGGGGTTCGGCGCCCGCACGGCCGAGTCGGTCGACCCGGTCCCGCCCGGCTTCGACATCGCCGTCGAGGCGACCGGCCGCGTGGACCAGCTCGCCGCCGCCCTGAAGCGCCTCGCCCCGGAGGGCATCTGCGAGTCGGCGGGCAACCACTTCCGGCCGGGCGAACTGCCCCTGCTGGACATGTACCTCACCGGTGTCACCCTGCGCATCGCCCGGGACAACGTCCGCAGCCACATCCCGGACGCTCTCGGCCTGGCCCGCTCCGGCGACGTCGACCCCCGTCGGGTCGTCTCCCATGTCCTCGACTGGGAGCAACTCCCGGAAGCGCTCCCCGAGAAGCACCTCAAGCCCGTCTTCGTACGCGCCACGGAGTGACCGCCCCTCGGGCACGGGCTCACCGCCCCTCGGGCACGGGCTCACCGCCCCTCGGGCCACCGACTCGCCACCCCTCGGACCACCGACTGACCGACCCCGGGCTTCGGCCCACCGCATCACCCACCGGGAAACCCCATGAACACATCCCTCAGCGACCCGCCGACGACGAACGGCGGCACCCCTCGACCGACGGAAGGAGAACTGGAGCGGCAGCGGGCGGCGATCGCCGCGCTCGGCCATGAGCTGCGGGTCCTGGTGGACGCCGCCGTGCGGACGACGGCCCCGGCGGAGGTGCTGCACCGTGTGGCGGACGGCGTGCGCCGGATCACCGGACGGCTGACCGGCCGACCGCGGGCGAGGGCGGAGGTCCCGGCCGTGGACGAGTTCCCCGGAGAGGTGCGGATGTACAGCCCCGTCACCGGCGCCGGCAGTCCCCTCGCACCGCCCATGCTCGTGACACCGGGCGACGGCGGCCTCGTCGGACTGTGCACCCCCGGTATCGCCCACGAGGGGCCGCCCGGCTACGTGCACGGCGGGATGAGCGCGATGCTGCTGGACGAACTCATGGGCCGGGCCTGCGGCGCCGCCGGTCTGCACGCCATGACCGCCTCCCTCCAGGTGCACTACCACCGGCCCGTCCCGGTGGAGACGCCCCTGCGAGTCGTCGCCCGGGTCACGGGCACCGAGGACCGCAGGATCCTCGTGGAGGGCTCGATCAGCACGGACGGGCAGTCGGCCACCCCCTTGGTCACCGCCGACGGTGTCTTCGTCTCGCCCGACCCGGACCGCGCCCGCGTCCTGTTCCCCGGCATGCGCGAAACACCCTGACGGCGGAGAAGCCGTACGGCGACGCCTCGCGCGGGCGGCGTCGCCGTGAGCCGATACGCCCCGGGTCAGCCGCGGGGCATCTCGGCCAGGCAGTCCTTCACGAGCTGTTCCGGGACATCGCGGACGAGTTCGGCGCCGTTCGGGCCGTCGAGGACGAAGGTGAGATGGCCCGGCGCGGTCCCGGCGGCCTTCTTGTCGAGCCGCATCAGGCTGATCAGGTCGTCGATGTCGGCGGTGGCCGGGAGCTGCCAGGGCAGTCCGTAGTGCCGTACGACGGTGAGGTGTTCGTCGACGCGGGCCTGGTCGATCCGGCCGAGGGCGCCCGCGAGGCGGCCGGCGAAGACCGTGCCGATGGCGACCGCCTCGCCGTGGCGGAGGTCGAAACCGGTCTCGGTCTCCAGGGCGTGGGCCAGGGTGTGGCCGTAGTTGAGCAGGTGCCGTAGTCCGGTGTCGCGTTCGTCGGCGGAGACGATCTCGGCCTTGCGCCGCACGCTCGCCGTGATCTGTTCGACGGTGGTGCGCTCCCGCAGGTCGCCGGCGCCGATGAAGTGGCAGCGGGCGATCTCGCCGTAGCCGTTGCGCCATTCGCGCTCGGGCAGGGTGGCGAGGTGGTCGGTGTCGCAGAACACGGCCTTGGGCTGCCAGTAGGCGCCGACGAGGTTCTTGCCCTCGGGCAGGTTGACGGCGGTCTTGCCGCCGGTGCTGGCGTCGACCTGGGCGAGCAGGGAGGTCGGCAGATGGATCACCGGGACGCCCCGGTGATAGAGGGCGGCGGCCAGGCCCACGGTGTCGGTGGTGGTGCCGCCGCCGCAGGAGACGACGACGTCGCTGCGGCTGAGGCCGGCGTCGGCGAAACGGCGGCACAGTTCGCCGACGGTGGCCAGGGTCTTGTGGGGTTCGCCGTCCTGTGCCTCGATCAGCCGGTACGGGACGCCGGGGTCCGGGACGAGAGCGGCGGGGCGGGCCGAGACGATCACGGCACGGCTCGCGCCCAGCCCGTCCACGGTCTCGGCGAGTCGATGGCGGACCCCGGCACCGATGTGCACGTCGTAGGAGCGCTCGCCCAGTTCGACGCGGACCCGGCCCGTTCCCGTCCCATGGTCGCTCTTGTCGCTCTTGTCGCTCTTGTCGGTTGTCATGCGTACTCCTCGCACGGCCGCGGCCGTGGTGGCGGTCAGGGGGCTTGCGGTGGTGGGGGCCGGGTCAGCCGACCAGGCTTTCCGGGTGGCGGGCGTGGAGTTCGGCGGGCAGGTCCTCGCGGCGTTTGACGTCGAGCTTGCGGAACACACGGGTCAGATGCTGTTCCACGGTGCTGGGGGTGACGTGGAGCATGGCGGCGATCTCGCGGTTGGTGTGGCCGACGACGGCGAGGGCGGCGACCCGGCGCTCGGCCATGGTCAGGACGGTGGCGGCCGACCGTTCCAGCAGTCCGGCGTTGCCCTCGGGGACCAGCTGCTCGCACAGTCGCTCGGCGCCGCAGGACTTCGCGACGTGCCAGGCGCGACGGACGAGGCGTTGGGCGCTGCGGCGTTCGCCCGCCGCGGTGTGGGCGTCGGCGAGTTCGGTGAGGACGAGGGCGAGTTCGTACCGGCCGCCGTGCCGGCCGAGGATGTCGGCGGCCTCACCGAGCAGTTTCGTACGGCGGGCCGCCGGGCCGAGGGCGGCGGCGACGCGGAGGGCGAGGCCCCGGTACGGGGAGTCGCCGCCGCCGAGCCGGGCGAGGTGTTCGTCGAGCAGCCACTTGGCCTGGTCGCGGTTGCCCAGGTGCAGCCAGGCCTCGGCGGCGCTGGTGCACCAGGGCACGATGTGGGCGCCACCCAGGCCCCAGGCCCGGATGCGCTCCCCGCAGAGCAGGAAGTCGGCGAGGGCGGCCCGGTGGCGGCCGGCCGCGGCGGCGTACTCGCCTCGGGCGTGCAGATAGTGCAGGCCGTAGCGGGTCTGGAGGAGTGCGTCGGGCACGGGACGGTTGACGTGGCGGGCGGCGAATTCGAGGCGGCCGATGCGGACGGCGGCGGCGATCGCGGTGCCGAGCGGCAGTCCGATGACGACGCCCCAGCTCTCCGGGGTGATGAGGGACAGCGCGTTCTCGGCCTGTTCGGCGGCCCGCGTCAGGTCACCGAGGCGCAGGCATGCCTCGGCGCGAGCGGCGGTGAGCGCGGCCTGCCAGGCCGGGGTGTTGCCGCAGCGCGGGTCGGCGAGGAGTTTGTCGCACCAGTCGAGGGCCGTCTGGGGCTGTCCGGCGTAGAGCTGTGCGAGCAGGGCCAGCAGACAGGCCTCGCCGCCCCAGGGCGAGTCGCCGGCCCAGCGGAAGTCGCCGATGACGGCGTCGATACGGGGCAGGGCGTCCCGGTCGAGTCCGCTGATGAGGTGCCCGGCGACCTCGGCGGCGGCGGACAGGGAGGGTTCGGTGGTGAGACGGCGGGCGTCGGCGGCGACACGGGGCTGGGTGCGGGGGACGAGGCCCGGGTACGTTCCGGCCAGCCAGGTCGACAGGTCGCGGAACTCCTCTTCCTCCGCGACGATCTGACGCTTTCTCATATGGGCGAGGACGCGGGACAGTTCGTCGGCGCGGCCGTGCCAGGCGAGGCGGCGTACGACATCGGTCCACTCGCGGGTGCCGAGCCGGTCGGCGAGTACGGCGGTGACCGAGGACGCGAGGTGTGCGGCGGCGGCGAAGGGGGTGACCTGCCACTGGGCGTCGGCGAGTTCGGCGCGGACGGTCGCGCGGAGCACGGGTTCGCGGCAGGACGCCTCGGCGATGGTCAGATGGTCGACGGCCTCGCGTGCCCGGCCCTCGGCGAGCAGTTGGCGCGCGGCCTCGCGGAGTACTTCGCACTCCCAGCTCTCCCCGGCCTCACCGGCGCGGGCCAGCCGGTCGGCCACGACGGTGGCGGGGGCGCCGTCCTGGTGGAGCAGTTCGGCGGCCTTGCGGTGCAGGTCGGCCGTCTGCCCGGGCGGCAGGTCGTCGACGAGGGTGCGGGCGGCGGCGGGGTGCCGGAAGCGGTCGCCGTCCAGCAGTCCGGCCGTGGTCAGCGCGTCGAGGGCGCCGGTGGTGGTGCCGACGCCCAGGCCGGTGAGGCGGGCGATGTGCTCGGGGCGGGCTCCGTCACCGAGGACGGCGAGGGCCCGGGCGACGGCGAGCCCTTCGGGTTGGCCGCGCCGTACGCAGCTCAACAACTCGCGTGCGTAGGCCTGCTGGGGAGCGCTCCCACGACGTTCGTCGGAGATCAGCGCGTGCAGTAGCCGAAGGTTGCCTCCGCTGAGGTCGGTGAAGTCGGCGGCCAGCCGGTCGGCCTCGCGCTCGCCGAGTTCCGCGGCCAGCACCTGGCGTACGCCGTGCCGGGTGAGCGGCCGGAGCGGAACGCGGTGGAAGAAGGGCTGCCGGTACAGCTCGGCGCACAGCGGGTTCTGGGCGGCATAGGTCTCGGCGTGGTCGGTGACCAGCAGCAGGACGGGCGCCGTCTTGATCCTCAGGGCGAGGTACGACAGACAGTGCAGCGAGGGTTCGTCGCCCGTGGAGAGGTCGTCGATGGTGATCACGACCGGGCGTCCGTCACCGGCGAGGCGCCGGAACGCGTCCTGGACTTCCCGACGGCTCTCGGGGATGCCGTCCCGCCCGGAAGGGACGGTCGGCAGGCCGTTCATGTCCGCCGGTACTCCGGGGCTGTCGAACAGCTGGGTGAGCACCCCGTACGGGAGGGACTGCTCGACCGGGGTGGCTGCGGCACGGAGCACCAGGGCACCCGACTGCTCGGCGTGCCGGACGAGGTCGAGCAGGAGCGCGGTCCGGCCGCTGCCCGGTGGACCGTCGAGCAGTACGTGCCGTCCCTGTCCTCTCGCGCACTCCTCGAAGAGGGTACGGAGCCGCAAGACACTGTCGTCCCGCTCGACCAGTCGCATGAGTCACCTGCCAGATGTCCGAACGAGCCCACCGAACCGAATGAGCCCACCGAAGCCCGGGAGCCGTCGGGACCACGCCGTCGCCGCGGCTCTTCGACCGAGCCGGTACCTCCGCCAGGTTCGCATTGATCAAGCTCTCGGACCCCCCTGAACGACCCCCTACTCGCCTGTGAAAATCTCCCTGGCCCCTGTGTCACCCCCCTTGTCGCCGGGGCGTTCCGGACGATTTCCCTCGAACGGCCCCCTAATCACCGGTGAATTCGCCCCCGAGCCCTGTCGCGGAACGCCGTGGTGGTGAAAGCTGGCATGGTTTCGCGCGAAAGTGATGAGGTACGTGATGCCGGCAGGTTCCCAGTGGATTCGCAGATTTCATCCGGCCGAGGAGGCGACGGCCCGCGTCGTGTGCCTTCCGCACGCGGGGGGTTCGGCGAGTTTCTACTTTCCGTTGTCCCGGGCGCTGACGCCGTCGCTGGACGTGTTGGCCGTGCAGTACCCGGGGCGGCAGGACCGGCATGCCGAACCGTGCGTGGACGAACTGGGCAAGCTCGCGGACCTCGTGGTGGACGAGCTGGCGCCGTGGCTCGACCGGCCGCTGGTGCTCTTCGGGCACAGCATGGGCGCGACGCTCGCCTTCGAGGTGGCGACCCGGCTGCGGCGACGCGGCGTCGTACCGCTGAGGCTGTTCGCGTCGGGGCGGCGGGCGCCGTCGACGCATCGCGACGAGTCGACATATCTGCTCGACGACGACGCCCTGGTCGCCGATGTGTTCCGGATGGCCGGCGACGACATGGAGCTCCCCGACGAGGAGCTGGTGCGGATGATGCTCCCGGCGATCCGCAACGACTACAGGGCCGCCGAGACCTACCGGTACCACCCGGGCGAGCCGCTGTCCTGCCCGATCACCGTGCTGACCGGCGACCGCGACCCGAAGGTGACGGCCGAGGAGGCCGCCGCGTGGAAGGCGCACACGACCGCCGGGTGCGAGGTGCGGACGTTCAGCGGCGGGCACTTCTTCCTGGCGCCGCACCTCGCGGAGATCACGCGGCTCGTCGGGGAGGCGGCGCGTGGGGCGCGGGGAATTTCCGGCTCATGAGATCCATGGGGTCTGAGAGGCTCATGGGGTTGGTCGCTCGTCCGTCGGGAGCCACGGGGGCAGTTCGCGGCGTCCGCTGATGCGCAGCTTGCGGTAGACGCGGGTCAGATGCTGTTCGACCGTGCTCGCGGTGATGTGGAGGCGTTCGGATATCTCCCGGTTGGTGGCGCCGCCCCCGGCGAGGATCGCGACCCGGCGTTCCTGTTCGGTGAGCGCGGCGACCCGCCCCCGGCAGGGCTCCGCCGTCGTGCCGTCGGGCATGACCCGGTGGCACAGCCACAGCGCGCCCGCCTCCCGGGCGAGGGCCCAGGCCCTGCGGGCGGTGTCGCGGGCGAGGCGCTGGTTGCCGAGTTGTTCGTGCACGTCGCCGAGGTCGGCCAGGGCCGCCGCCAGCTCGAACTTGTCCCCGTGGTCCTCCAGGACGCCCACCGCCCGGATGAGCAGATGGACGCCGCGCTCGGGACGGACCGCTCGGCCCAGCAGGCGCAGGGCGATCCCCCGCTCCCTTCCGGTCAGCGAGTGCCGGTCGAGCAGCGGTCTCAGCAACGCCCTCACCTCCTTCTTGTCGCCTTGGACCAGCCATGCGACGGCGGCGCCGAGTTCCCAGGGCACGCGTCCGGTGAAGTCGGGGCCCAGCTGGGTGAGGAGCCCCTCGCAGGCGCGGAAGTCGGCCAGCGCGGCGTGCGGTCGGCCGGCGGCGAGTCGGTACTCGCCGCGCGCGTACAGGTAGCCGAGTTCGTGGCGGCTGTGCGCCATCGCGTCCGGTACGACGGTCCTCAGGTACCCGGCGGCGTCATCGATCCGGCCGAGGCGGACGGCGGCGCGGACGGCGCATGCGACGGGCAGGCCGAGCAGCGCGCCCCAGCCCTGCGCCGGGACGAGGTCGAGCGCGCGTCGGGCGTGGTCGTGCGCGGTGGTCAGATCGCCCCTGCGCAGGGCCACTTCGGCGCGCAGCGCGGTGAGCACGGCACGCCAGACGGTGCCGATGTCGTCGAGCGCCGGATCGTCGAGCAGTTTGTCGCACCAGGCCTGGGCGGTGCCCAACTGATCGGCCTGGATGAGGACCAGGACGGCGATCGTCGTGGCCGTACCGCTCCACACCGAGTCCGCGTCCAGGCAGGTGGTCTGCAGGGTGAGTTCGGCGACCGAGGCCGCCGCCCGGCTCGGGCCCGTCCTCATCGCCCGGACCAGGTCGGCGGTGAACACCACGGCGGGGTCGCCGGTCTCCGCGCCGTCCGGCCGCAGGGTCGATGAGGTCGGTCGCCGTGGCGCGTCGAGCCGTGCGGCGTGCTCCGGGTACACGTGCCGCAGCCAGTCGGCGAGGTGACGGTACTGGGGATGGGTGCCGCGCAGGGCCTCCAGTACCGCGACCGCGTCGTCGGCGTGCCCGTACCAGGCGAGCCGCCACAGGAGGTCGCTCACCTCGGTGTCCCCGAGGTGGCCGGCGAAGAAGTCGGCCCGCTGGTCGGCGAGATGGCGGGCGGCGGTGGTGGGCGAGTACCGCCACTCCAACTGCGCGGCGGTAGCCCGCACGGCGGCGCGTTCACGAGCGTCCGCGCTGCCGCCGAGCGCCAGGTCGAGGCAGCGCAGCGCCCGGGGCACCCGCCCGTCGAACACCGCTTCGCGCGCCGCGGCCCGCAGCGTGGCCACGGCCCAGGGGGCGTTCGCCCAGGCGGCGCTGACGAGGTGCTTCGCGACGGCCCCGGCGGACGCCCCGCGCTCGTACAGGAACTCGGCGGTCCGCCGGTGCAGCGCCGCCGCCTCGGTGGCGACCTCGACGGTCGGCGTGGCCGCTGTGCGAAGGGCCCGCGAGCCGTCCGTGCGAGGGCTCGGCCCAGGGGCGCCGTCGGCCCCTGCCCTGCCGAGGAGCATGGTCTGCAGGATCAGCGGGTTGCCGCCGCTGCGGAGGAACAGTTCCGCCACATGGGGGTGTACGGGGGTGTCGCCGAAGTGGTGTGCGGCGAGGGTGGCCACGCCGTCGAGGGACAGGGGGTGCAGGGTGATGTGGCCCAGACCTGGCGTGCGGTAGAGCGCGAGCAGGCGCCCCGGTTCCGTGGCACCGTGGCTCAGGTCGTGGGTGAGGACGCCGAGGACACGGGCGGTCCGCAGCCGGGAGAGGACCTGGGTGAGGTAGCACAGTGACTCGGGGTCGACGTGGTGGGCGTCGTCGATCGCGATCACCAGGACCTCGTGCTCGGCCAGCGCGGTGATCTCCTCGGCGAGACGGTGGGCGTCCGCCGCCATCTCCTCCTCGGACGGCACATCCCGCCGGTCACGCAGAGGAGGCGGCAGGGGCGTTCCGGCGAGCAGCCGCCGCAGCGCCCCGAAGGGCACCGCGGCGTCGTCCGCCACGGCCGTGACGGCGACGGTGCGGACGCCGGGGCCCGCGACGGCGTCGAGGTAGTCGTGGACGAGTCTGCTCTTGCCCGTGCCCCGGCAGCCCTGGACGATGGCGAGCCTGCCGTGGCCCGCCGCCGCGTCGACCAGAAGCCGGTTGAGCATCGCCACCGCGTCCGCCCGCTCGACCAGTGAACCGAGCGGGCCGCTTCCCGCTGCCCGGGACTCCAGGATGTCAGGGAACGCGGGGGGCGATCCGGCTCCGTGTTCCTGCTCGTCCCCGTACACGGATACGCCGATGAACGCTGATTCGACAGCTTTCTTCCACAGCCACGACCTTAAGAGCGTTTCCGCACGAGGAAGCACCTCGTCGCCATGTCTTGGTGCTGTCGTGACCGTTGGGTAAAAGAATTCAGAGAACGCCCCCGTTTCTTTGTCCGTTCTTGCCGAAGAGTTTCATTCCACGGGGTTCTCGGGCGCGGTGATGGCGGCCACGACACTTCGGTACGCGGCGGGATGGACCATGGCGTGCACGATCTGTTCCTTCCCGTCCCGCACGGTCGAGCACAACTTGCCGGTCTGCGTGAGCTGTTCGTCCCCCACGAGACGCCGGCGCCGGATGATGGGGTCGATGGCGTCCCGCCCCGCGTCCGGCCCGACCATCGCGTCGAACGCGCCCGCCCACTCGTCGACGCTCCGCGGCTTGAGCACGAACCGGTACGACGTCCGCCAGTCCGCGTCCCGGCTGCGGTACCGCAGCACGTGGTACTCGCCCTCGCGCACGAGCCGGTAGTCGACGCCGTCCTGGGTCTGCACGTCGGCGCAGACCCGCAGGGGCTCGACGAAGGACAGCCCGCCGAATCCGACGTCGGCCAGCCAGTCCTCCCCGTCGAGCCGGACCCGTACAAGCATGTGCTCGATCGACGGGCCGAACACATTGCCGGGGAACAGCGTGCTGGCCGCGATGAGTTCCGTCTCGAAGCCCAGCTCCGCGAGCAGCCGCCGGAACATGCCGTTGAGCTGGGTGCAGATGCCGCCTCTCCGGCCGCACACCACCGTCTCGAACGTCTTCTCGACGTCGATGACGGCGATGTTGTCGAGGTCGAGCTCGGTGACATGACCGTTGTCGTACGGGATCGCCTGGAGATGGCCGCGGTGCAGCCGGGTGAGCGTTTCCAGGGTGGCCGTCGCCGGTCCCGCGTGACCGAGGGTCCGCAGATACCGATCCACGTCGAACACGCCTAATCCTCCTGAGCGATCTGTGCGGTCTGTGTGCTCTGTGCGCTTTGTGTGCTCTGTTGGGTGATTTCCTGCCGCAGTTGCTCGGCGAGCAACTGCGCGGTCGGGTGGTCGAACACGAACGTCGACGACAGCCGTACGGCGGTGGCCTCGCTCAGCCGGTTCCGCAACTCGACGGCGGTCAGCGAGTCGAAGCCCGCCTCGAAGAAGAACGCGTCGGCGGGGAAGCTCTCCGCGGCGGGCAGGCCCAGGACCTGGGCGGCGGTGCCCCTGATCAGCGTCAGCAGCGTCGCCTCCTGCTCCTCGGCGGACAGCCCGGCCAGCCGTACGGCGAGCGGTTCCTCGACCGGCGCCGCGCCGGCCGGGGCGATCGCCGCGCGTCGTACCCGCCGGACGAGCCCGTGCAGCAGATGCGGCAGCGTGCCGTCGGACGCCTGCGCGCGCAGGGCCGTGTAGTCGAGCCGTACGGGTACGGCGAGCGCGGTGTCGCCGTCGCGCAGCGCGGCGTCGAACAGGGCGAGCCCCTCGTCGGTGCCGAGCGGCGCGAGTCCGCCACGGGCCAGCCGCTTGCGGTCGGTCTCGGTGAGCCCGGTCGTCATACCGCCCGCCTGGTCCCAGAGGCCCCATGCGAGGGTGAGCGCGGCCCGGCCCTCGGTGCGGCGGTGGTGGGCGAGCGCGTTGAGGTAGGCGTTGGCCGCCGCGTAGTTGCCCTGCCCGGCACCGCCCATGAGCCCCGACACGGACGAGAACAGGACGAACGCGCCCAACTCCCGGTCCTTGGTGAGTTCATGGAGGTTCCAGGCCGCGTCGACCTTCGGCGCGAGGACGGTCGACAGCCGCTCCGGGGTGAGCGCGGTGAGCACACCGTCGTCGAGTACGCCGGCCGTGTGGACGACAGCGGTGAGCGGCACGCTGTCCGGGACGGTGCCGAGCAGCGCCGCCAGCGCCTCGCGGTCGGTGGCGTCACAGGCCTCGATCCGTACCCGCGCGCCGAGTTCGGTCAGCTCGGCCTTGAGCTCGGCGGCTCCGGGAGCGCCCGGTCCGCTGCGGCTGGTCAGGAGGAGGTGACGGATGCCGTGCGCGGTGACCAGGCGCCGGGCGACGAGTGCGCCGAGGGAACCGGTGCCGCCGGTGACGAGGACGGTGCCGTTCGGGTCGAGGGTCACGGCCGTACCGGTGGTGTTGTCCTCGGTTCCGGTGCCGCCGGTCTGCGGGTGCGGGGCGTGTGCGGCTCCTCGGACGAAACGGGGGACGTATGCCGTGCCGCCGCGCAGGGCGACTTGCGGTTCTCCGGTCGACAGGGCGGCCGGCAGTACGGCCGCCGTGGACCAGTCGGGCGCGTCGTCGTCGAGGTCCACGAGGACGACACGGCCGGGGTGCTCGGACTGGGCGGCCCGCAGCAGGCCCCATACGGCCGAGGCCGCCAGGTCGGTGACGGGGTCGTGTGTGTCGACACCGACCGCGCCCCGGGTGACGGCGAGCAGCCGGGTGCCGTCGAGGGACGGTTCGGCCAGCCATGCCTGTACGACGGAGAGGACGTGCGTGGTGAGCGCGTGCACGGTTTCGGGGCGGTCGCCGGTCTCCTCTGTCGTGCCGGCGACTTCCAGGACGATCAGCTCGGGTGCGGGTGATCCGGCGGCCGTCGCCTTCGCGAGGTCGGCGATGTCCTGCGGGCCGTCGACGGGTACGGCGGCCGGCTCGGCCTGGATGGGGTTCGTGACGGCCTTGTGCCACTCGACTCGGTACAGGGACTCGGCGCCCGGGGTGGGCCCGGCGAGCCGGTCGGTGGCGGCGGGGCGGGCGACGACGGACCGTATGGCGACCACGGGGGCACCGGTGCAGTCCGCGAGTTGGGCGGTGGTGGCGCCGGTGTCCGACCGGACCACGCGGACGCGGATGTGCGGGGTGCCGGCGGCGTGGAGGGTGACCCCGTTCCACGCGAAGGGCAGCATCGTCCGCCCTTCGCCGCCCTCGTGGTCGCCGGTGAGCATCGACGCGTGGAAGGCCGTGTCGAGGAGGGCGGGGTGGATGCCGTAGCGGGCCGCGCCTTCGTGGTGTTCCTCGGGCAGCGCCGCCTCCGCGAAGACCTCGTCGCCCCGTGTCCACGCGGCCGTCAGCCCCCGGAAGACAGGACCGTAGTGATACCCGGCTGCCGCGACGGCCTCGTAGGCGGCGTCGAGGGCGAGCGGCCGGGCGTTCTCCGGCGGCCAGACGGACAGGTCGAAGTCGGCGGGCTCGGCCGTCGTGGTGAGGGTGCCGCTCGCGTGACGCGTCCACGGAATGCCGGGGTCGTCGCCCTCCGGCCGCGAGTGGACGGTCACTCCCGCGTCCGCCTGGACGGCGACCTGGAGTTGGACCGCACCGTGCTCCGGGATGACGAGCGGCGCCTCGATGATGAGTTCGTCGACACCGGCGTACCCGGTCTCCTGGGCGGCGTGCAGCGCGAGTTCGACGAAACCGGTGCCCGGCATCAGGACCGTACCGGCGATGGAGTGATCGGCCAGCCACGGCTGGGACTTCAGTGAGATCACCCCGGTGAACACGGCGCCACCCGAGCCGGGCAGATCCAACTTTCCCTGCAGCAAGGGGTGTTCGGGGGCTGAGAGCCCCGCCGACGTGACGTCGAAGGTCCGGGGTGCCGTGTCCAGCCAGTACGGCTGGTACTGGAAGGCGTAGGTGGGCAGGTCGACGCGCTTGCCGCCGGGGAGGAGGGCCGGCCAGTCGAGGGGGATGCCCCGGGTGTGCAGGACGGCGACGGCGGTGAGGAGCGCGCGGGGTTCGGGGTCGTCGGCGCGGAGGGTCGGGACGCAGGCCGGAGTGCCGACGGTGTCGTTGGCGGCCGAGGTGAGATGTGGGGTGGGGCCGAGTTCGAGGTAGGTGGTGACGCCCTGGTCGGCGAGGGTACGGATGGTCTGCTCGAAGCGGACGGAGTCGCGGATGTGGCGTGCCCAGTAGTCCGGGGTGAGCGGGTCGCCTTCTGCCGCTGTGATCAGTGGGATTCGTGGCTCTTCGTATGTGACGGTGTCGGCGATGGCCGCGAACTCGTCCAGGATCGGGTCCATCAGGGGTGAGTGGAAGGCGTGGGAGACCTTCAACTCCCGTGCGCGGTGGCCCTGTTCGATGAGGGTGTCCCGGATCGCCGCGATGTCGTCGGCGTCGCCGGAGATGACCGTGTTGGTGGGGCTGTTGTACGCGGCTACGGCGGTGCGCTCGGTGAGCAGCTTGGCGACGGTCTCGGCCGGGGCGGTGGTGGTGATCATCGCGCCGCCGGAGGGCAGGGACTGCATCAGGCGGGCGCGGGCGGCCACGAGCTTCGCCGCGTCCTCCAGGTCGAGCACACCGGCGATGTGAGCGGCCGTCAGCTCGCCGATGGAGTGACCGGCCACGTGGTCCGGCCGTACGCCCCAGGACTCGACGAGCCGGTACAGCGCGGTCTCGACGGCGAACAGGCCTGTCTGGGTGTAGAGCGTCCGGTCCAGCCAGCCGTCGGGATCGCTGAACACCACCTCCGCCACCGGGTGCGGGGCGTGTCCGGCGAGATGCCGGTCGAGGGCCGCGCACGCCTCGTCGAAGGCCTGTGCGTACACGGGGAAGGCGTCGTACAACTCCCGGCCCATGCCTGGGCGTTGACTGCCCTGCCCGGTGAACAGCACCGCCAGACGGCCCTGGAGGGGGCTGCCGGTGACGAGGGAGACATGGGTACCGCCCTCGGCCAGGGCATCCAAGGCCGCCCGCGCCTGCTCATGGCCCTCGGCGACGATCACGGCGCGGTCCGGTAGCTGGGCACGGGTCGTGGCGAGCGAGTACCCCAGGTCGAGCAGGGAGTGGGTGCCGTCGAGGTGGCTCAGCAGGCGGCGGGCCTGGCCGGCGAGGGCGGCCGGGCCTCGGGCGGAGAGGACGAGAGGGGTCGCCGGGAGGGGGTGGGGGGTGAGTGTGTCCGGGGTGATGATGTCCGGGATGGTGCTGTCCGGAGCCTGTTCGAGGACGACATGGGCGTTGGTGCCGCTGATGCCGAAGGACGAGACGGCGGCGCGGCGGGGGTGGCCGTTCTCGGGCCAGTCGCGGGCCTCGGTGAGGAGTTCGACGGCGCCTTCCGACCAGTCGACCTGCGGGGTGGGCTCGTCGACGTGCAGGGTCCTGGGCAGGACGCCGTGCCGCATCGCCTGGACCATCTTGATCACACCAGCCACACCGGCGGCGCCCTGGGTGTGGCCCACGTTGGACTTGAGGGAGCCGAGCCACAGGGGCCGGTCGTCGGGCCGGTCCTGACCGTAGGTGGCGATGATCGCCTGTGCCTCGATCGGGTCGCCGAGGGCGGTGCCGGTGCCGTGCGCCTCGACGGCGTCGACGGCGGTCGGGGCCAGACCCGCGTCGGCCAGCGCCTTGCGGATGACGCGTTGCTGGGAGGGGCCGTTGGGGGCGGTGAGCCCGTTGGAGGCGCCGTCCTGGTTGACGGCGGTACCACGGACCACGGCCAGGACGTGGTGGCCGTTGCGCCGGGCGTCGGACAGCCGCTCCAGCAGGAGCATGCCGACGCCCTCCGACCAGATCGTGCCGTCGGCGGCTGCCGCGAACGACTTGCAGCGCCCGTCGGCCGCGAACACCCGCTGCCGGGAGAACTCGATGAACGTCCCCGGACTGCTCATCACGGTCACACCGCCCGCGAGCGCCATCGAGCACTCCCCGGCACGCAGCGCGCGCGTCGCCGTGTGGAGGGCGACCAGCGACGACGAGCAGGCCGTGTCGATGGTCATCGTCGGCCCTTCGAGGCCGAAGAGGTACGCGACCCGGCCCGCGAGCACGCTGCCCGCCGTGCCGAGGCCGAGGAAGCCCTCGACCTCCTGCGGGATCTCGTGCAGTCCCGACGCGTAGTCGTGGTACATCAGGCCGGTGTAGACGCCGACGTCCTCGCCGCGCACAGCGCCCGGGTCGATGCCCGCGCGCTCGAACGTCTCCCAGACCGTCTCCAGCATCAGCCGCTGCTGCGGGTCCATGGCGACGGCCTCGCGGGGCGAGATCCCGAAGAAGGCGGGGTCGAAGTCGGCCGCGTCGTGCAGGAAACCGCCCTCGCGGACGTACGAGGTTCCCGTGTTCTCCGGGTCGGGGTCGTAGAGGGCGTCCAGGTCCCAGCCGCGGTCGGTGGGGAACGGGCCGATGCCGTCCCCGCCGGCCGTCACCAGGTCCCAGAGGTCCTCGGGCGAACGCACCCCGCCGGGCAGACGGCAGGCCATGCCGACGATGGCGATCGGTTCGTCGAGCGTGGGGGTGGGGTTCGTGGTGGGAAGGGACGGGGTGGCGGAGGGCCGATTGTCCGTCAGGTCGAGTTCCGACCAGAGGTGGGTGGTGAGGGTCGTCGGGGTCGGGTAGTCGAAGAGGAGCGTGGCGGGCAGGCGGATCCCGGTGAGGGTGGTCAGCCGGTTGCGCAGTTCCACCGCCGTGAGGGAGTCGAAGCCGATCTCGTTGAAGGCGCGCTCCGCCTCGACGAGGTCGGCCGACGCGTGGCCGAGTACGGCCGCCGCCTCGCCCCGGACGAGGTCGAGGAGCGTGCGCCGCGCCTCCGTCCCGCTGAGCGCGGCCAGCCGGTCGAGGAGTCGTCCGGTGCTGTCACCGGTCGCCGCGTCCGCCGCGCTCGCGGCTCGGCGGGGCGCGCGGACGAGCCCACTGAGGACCTTGGAGAGCTGGTCGCGGGAGGCTCGGCCGCGCAGGGTGTCGTGGTCCAGTTCGGCCGGGATCACGACGGGATGCGGGACGGTCAGTGCCGTGTCGAAGAGCCGGAGGCCGTGGTCGTTCGACAGCGCCACCATGCCGGTACGGCGGATGCGCCGCAGGTCCGCATGGCTCAGCAGGTCCGCCGACTGCTCCCACAGGCCCCAGGCCAGCGCCGTCGCGGGCAGGCCGAGCGTGTGGCGGTGCTGGGCGAGCGCGTCGAGGTAGGCGTTCGCCGCCGCGTAACCGCACTGGCCGGGCGCGCCGAGGACGGTCGCCGTCGCCGAGGAGAACAGCACGAACGCGTCCAGGTCGTCCCGGTCCTTGGTCAGCTCGTGCAGGTGCCATGCCGCGTCGGCCTTCGGGCCGAGGACGTTGGCGAGCTGCGTCGGCGTGTACGTGCGGACGACGCCGTCGTCGAAGACGGCGGCGGTGTGGACGACCGCCGTGAGTGGTGTGCCGGTGAGGAGTGCGGCGAGTGCGTCGCGGTCGGTGATGTCGCAGGCCTCGATACGGACGTTCGCGCCGAGGGCGGTGAGTTCGGTACGGAGGTCGTCGGCGCCGGGGGCGTCCGGGCCGCTGCGGCTGACGAGGAGGAGGTTGCGGACGCCGTGCCCGGTCACCAGGTGGCGGGCCAGCAGTCGGCCGAGCGAGCCGGTGCCGCCCGTGATCAGGACCGTGCCGCTCGGGTTGAGCGCGATGGGTTCGCCGTTGCCGGTCGCCTTGCCCAGGCGCGGTGCGTACAGCTTGCCCGCGCGGAGGGCGAGTTCGGGTTCGCCGAGGGTGCGGACGGTGGCCGGGACATCAGCCGTGGGGCCGTCGGACGCGTCGGACGCGTCGGTGTCGAGGAGGGTGATACGGCCCGGATTCTCCGCCTGGGCCGACTGGACCATGCCCCGGACCGCCGCGGCGGCGAGGTCGGTGACCTGGTCGTCGGGCCCGGTGGCCACTGCCCCGTGGGTGACGACGAGGAGGTGGCTGGCGTCGAGTGCGGGCTCGGCGAGCCAGGCCTGGAGGAAGGCGAGGGCGTGTGTCGTCGCCGCGTGGACGGCCTCGGCGTCCGTCCCTCCTCGTACGTCGAACCGGATGACCGGCGGAGGCACATCAAGGCCTCGCAGGTCCCGCAGGCCTCGTAGATCGTCCGCGCCGGAGACGGTGACGGCCTCCAGTACATCGGTCTCGGAGGTGGTGATCTCCGTCCAGCCGAGCCGGTGGAGGGAGTTCGCCGGGCCCGCTGCCTCAAGCTGCTCGGCGACCACGGGTCGTGCCACCAGCGACTCGACGGTGGCGACCGGGGCGCCGGTGCCGTCCGCGATCTGGGCGGCGGTGGCGTCCCGGCCGGCGGGGAAGATCCGGACGCGGACGTGGGTGGCACCGGTGGCGTGCAGGGTGACGCCGTTCCAGGCGAACGGCAGGAGCGTCGGAGTCTCGTCGCCGTCGTCCCTGCGCGAGGCGAACATCGCGGCATGGAACGACGTGTCCAGCAGCGCGGGGTGGATGCCGTACGCCCCGGCCTCGTCGTCGGGCACGGTGAGTTCGGCGAACACCTCGTCACCGCGGCTCCACGCCCTGCTGAGCCCCTGGAACGTGGGGCCGTAGTGGTACCCGGCGTCGGCCAGCGTCTCGTACGCGCCGTCGAGCGGGATGGGCTGCGCGCCCTCGGGCGGCCAGACAGCGAGGTCGAAGTCCGCCGGGCGGGAGGCCGTTGTGAGGGCGCCGCTCGCGTGACGGGTCCAGGCCGCCTCGGAACCCGAACCGGCGATACGGGAGTGGATGCCGATCGCCCGCCTGCCGTCCCCGGCCGGTGGCTGAACCGTCACCTGGAGCTGGACGGCCACCCCGTCCGGGATCACGAGCGGTGCCTCGATGACGAGTTCGTCGATGCCCGCGCAGCCGGTCTCCTGCGCGGCGTGCAGCGCGAGTTCGACGAAACCGGTGCCCGGCATCAGGACCGTACCGGCGATGGAGTGGTCGGCCAGCCAGGGGTGCGTCCGCGAGGACAGCTGAGTGGTGAAGAGATGGCCGCCGCTGTCGGGCAGTTGGGTCATCGCGCCGAGGAGCGGGTGGCCGGGGGTGGTGAGGCCGAGGCCGGTGGCGTCGAGGGGGGCGTGGTCGGCCGGTACGAGCCAGTAGTCCTGGTGTTGGAAGGCGTAGGTGGGGAGGTCGACGCGTTTGCCGCCGGGGAGGATGGCGGGCCAGTCGAGGGAGGTCCCGCGGGTGTGGAGGGTGGCGAGGGCGGTGAGCAGGGCGTGGGGTTCGCGGTGGTCGGGGCGGAGGGTGGGGATGCAGGCGGTGGTGTCGAGGGTGTCGTTGACCGCCGAGGTCAGGTGCGGGGCCGGGCCGAGTTCGAGGTAGGTGGTGACGCCCTGGTCGGCGAGGGTACGGACCGCCTGCTCGAAGCGGACGGAGTCGCGGATGTGGCGCGCCCAGTAGTCCGGGGTGAGCGGGTCGCCCTCCGCCGCCGTGACGAGCGGGATACGCGGCCGGTGGAAGGTGACCGTGCCCGCGATGGCCGCGAACTCCTCCAGCACCGGGTCCATCAACGGCGAATGGAAGGCATGCGAGACCTTCAACTCCCGGACTCGGTGCCCCTGTTCGGTGAGAGCGTCGCGGATGGCCGCGATGTCGTCGGCGTCGCCTGAGATGACCGTGTTGGTGGGGCTGTTGTACGCGGCGATGGCGGTGCGCTCGGTCAGCAGACCCGCCACCGTCTCCGCCGGGGCGGTGGTGGTGATCATCGCGCCGCCGGAGGGCAGGGACTGCATCAGGCGGGCGCGGGCGGCCACCAGCTTCGCCGCGTCCTCCAGGTCGAGCACACCGGCGATGTGAGCGGCCGTCAGCTCACCGATCGAATGCCCGGCCACCTGGTCCGGCCGTACACCCCACGACTCCACCAGCCGGTACAGCGCGGTCTCCACCGCGAACAGCCCCGACTGCGTGTACAGCGTCCGGTCCAGCCAGCCGTCCGGATCGCTGAACACCACCTCCGCCACCGGGTACGGGGCGTGCCCGGCCAGATGCCGGTCGAGGGCCGCGCACGCCTCGTCGAAAGCTGACGCGTACGCGGAGAAGGCGTCGTACAACTCCCGCCCCATACCGACCCGTTGACTCCCCTGCCCGGTGAACAACACCGCCAGACGACCCTGCACAGGGCTGCCGGTGACGAGTGAGGAATGCGTTCCGCCCTCGGCCAAGGCCTCCAAGGCCGCCCGTGCCCGCGCGTGGTCGTCGGCGACGATCACGGCGCGGTCCGACAGCGGGGCGCGTGTCGTGGCGAGCGAGTAGCCCAGGTCCAGCAAGGACCGCGCGTCGTCCATGTGTGTGAGCAGTCGCCGTGCCTGCGCCGCCAGGGCGGTGCTTCCCCGGGCGGACAACACCAGCGGGGTCACGGGGAGTTCGGCCAGTGCCTGTTCTCCGGCCGGCGTGGACTCCGGGCCCTGTTCCAGGATGAGGTGGGCGTTGGTGCCGCTGACGCCGAAGGAGGAGACAGCGGCGCGACGGGGGTGGCCGGTCTCGGGCCAGGGCCGGGCCTCGGTGAGGAGTTCGACGGCGCCTTCCGACCAGTCGACCTGCGGGGTGGGCTCATCGACATGGAGGGTCTTCGGCAGGACGCCGTGCCGCATCGCCTGGACCATCTTGATCACGCCCGCGACACCGGCGGCGGCCTGGGTGTGCCCCAGGTTGGACTTCAACGAGCCCAGCCACAGCGGCTGTTCGTCGGGGCGGTCCTGGCCGTAGGTGGCGAGGAGGGCCTGGGCCTCGATGGGGTCGCCGAGGGTCGTGCCGGTGCCATGGGCCTCGACGGCGTCCACGGCGGAGGGTTCGAGGCCCGCGTTGGTGAGGGCCTGGCGGATGACGCGTTGCTGGGAGGGGCCGTTGGGGGCGGTGAGACCGTTGGACGCACCGTCCTGGTTGACGGCAGAGCCTCGTACGACCGCCAGGATGCGGTGGCCGTTGCGTCGGGCGTCGGACAGGCGTTCAAGGAGTACGACACCGACGCCCTCCGACCACCCGGTGCCGTCCGCCGAGGCGGCGAACGACTTGCAGCGGCCGTCGGCGGCGAGTCCGCGCTGGCGGGAGAACTCGGTGAACGCGCCCGGTGTCGACATCACCGTCACACCACCGGCGAGCGCCATCGAGCACTCCCCCGACCTGAGGGCCTGCGACGCCATGTGGATGGCGACGAGGGACGACGAGCACGCGGTGTCGACCGTGACGGCGGGGCCTTCGAGGCCGAAGAGGTAGGCCACGCGCCCGGACAGCACACTGCCGGAGGTGCCGAGGCCGAGGAAGCCCTCGATCTCCTGCGGGATGCGCCGGATGCCCGCCGCGTAGTCGTGGTACATCAGGCCGGCGAAGACCCCGACGTCCTGGCCTCGTACGGTGCCGGGGTCGACGCCCGCGTCCTCGAAGGTCTCCCACACGGTCTCCAGCAGCAGCCGCTGCTGCGGGTCCATGGCAAGTGCCTCGCGTGGGGAGATCCCGAAGAAGACCGGGTCGAAGGCGGGCGCCTCGTGGAGGAAGCCGCTCTCGCTGACGTACGTCGTGCCGGGCTGGTCGGGGTCGGAGTCGAAGAGGGTGTCGAGGTCCCAGCCCCGGTTGGTGGGGAACGGTGTGATGCCGTCGCGGCCGGTGGCGACGAGGTCCCAGAGGTCGTCGGGGGACGTGACGCCGCCGGGGAGGCGGCATGCCATGCCGACGATGGCGATCGGCTCGTCGAGTCGTACGGTCGTCCCGCCCTTCGCCCTGGCTCGGCTGCCGGGGCTTGTCGCGCCCTCGGCGGTGAGCTGGAGGCGCAGATGGGTGGCGAGTGTGGTGGGGGTCGGGTAGTCGAAGAGGAGGGTGGCGGGCAGGCGGATACCGGTGAGGGTCGTCAGCCGGTTGCGGAGCTCCACCGCGGTCAGGGAGTCGAAGCCGATGTCGGTGAACGCGTGCTGGGCGTCCAGGTCGTGGGCCGAGGCGTAGCCGAGGACGGTCGCCGCTTCGCCGAGGACGGCGTCGAGGAGGACGCGCTGGGCCTCGTCGTCGTTCAGCCCGACGAGCCCGGCGGCGAGGGCCGTGGCGCCGGTGGCCGCGTCGCCGGAGTTTCCGGCCTGCCGGGTCGTTCGGCGTACGAGGTTGCGGAAGAGATGGGGCAGCGTTCCGTCGGCGGCCTGGGCGCGCAGTGCGGCGTGGTCGAGCTTCGTGGTGACGGGGGTGGCGTCGGTGGTGGCGAGCCCGGTGTCGAAGAGGGCGAGGCCTTCCTCGGGTGTGAGCGCGGTGATGCCGCCCCGGGACATGCGCTGGGTGCTGGCGCCGTCCAGGTGGTCCGTCATGCCGCCGGTCTGCTCCCACAGGCCCCAGACGAGGGAGGTGGCGGGCAGTCCGGCCGCGCGGCGGTGGTGGGCGAGGGCGTCGAGGTAGGTGTTGGCGGCGGCGTAGTTGCCCTGGCCGGGGCCGCCGATGAGTCCGGCGAGGGAGGAGAAGAGGACGAACGCCTTGAGGTCGCCCCGGTCCTTGGTCAGCTCGTGGAGATGCCAGGCCGCGTCCGCCTTCGGCCGCAGGACCGTGGCCAGCCGTTCGGGGGTGAGGGCGGTGATCACGCCGTCGTCGAGCACACCGGCCGTGTGGATGACGGCGGCGAGCGGAGTGGTCCCGGGGATCGTGCCGAGGAGCCGCGCCAGTGCCTCGCGGTCGGTGATGTCGCAGGCCTCGATGCGGACGTCGGCGCCCAGGGCGGTCAGGTCGGCGTGGAGATCGTCGGCGCCGGGGGCGTCGGGGCCGCTGCGGCTGACGAGGAGGAGGTTGCGGACGCCGTGCCCGGTCACCAGGTGGCGGGCCAGCAGACGGCCGAGCGAGCCGGTGCCGCCGGTGACGAGGACGGTGCCGGTGCCGGTCTCATCGTCGGCGTCGGTGTCGGTGTCGGTGTCGGAGGTGTTGGGGGCCGCTGCTTCCGGGGCGGGGGCCTTCGTGAGCCGGGGTGCGTGGAGAGTGCCCGCGCGGAGGGCGAGGTGGGGTTCGCCGGCGGTGAGCGCGGAGGCCGGGATCGCGGTCACGTCCGTACCCGGGGCGAGGTCGAGGAGTGTGATGCGCCCCGGGTTCTCGTTCTGCGCCGAGCGGATCAGACCACAGGCGGCGGCGGTGGCGAGGTCCGTGAGCGCGTCGTCGTGGCCCGTGGTGACCGCGCCGCGGGTGATGACGAGGAGGTGGGTGTCGTTGAGGGCGGGTTCGGAGAACCAGGCCTGGAGGGCGGCGAGGGTGTGCGCGACCTGGGCGTGGACGGCGGCGGGAGTGTGGTCGTCCGTCCCGGCTGCGAGTTCGAACAGGGCGGTCGAGGGGGCCTCGCCCGCCGCCAGTCGGTGGACGTCGTCGGCCGAGGTGACGGGGACCGCGTCGAGGTATGCGCCGCTGTCTGTGCCGCTCGGGTCCGTCGGCAGTGCGACCCACGCCGGCCGATAGCCGGAGTCGGCAACGGTTCCGGCCCCGGCCGGGACCTGGTCGTCGGAGAGCGGCAGCAGCGCCAGCGCCTCGACGGAGAGTACGGGGGCGCCGGTGCTGTCGGCGAGTCGGAGGGTGACGCGGTCGCCGCCCGGGGACGTCATGCGTACGCGCAGCCGTGTGGCCCCGGTGGCGTGCAGCCGTACGGCACTCCACTCGAACGGCATGAGCGTACGACCGGACGCGGCTCCCGAACCCGAGCCGGGCTCCGCCCCGGCGCCGAAGGCCATCGCGTGCAGCGCCGGGTCGAACAGCGCGGGGTGGATGCCGTACTCCGCCGCCGCCTCGTGATGGTCCTCGGGCAGTTCGATCTCGGCGAACGTCTCCTCGCCCCGGATCCAGGCCGCGCGCAGGCCCTGGAAGGCGGGGCCGTAGTCGTAGCCCGCGCCGGTCACCCGGTCGTAGATGCCGTCCACCGACTGCGGCTCGGCGCCCTCGGGCGGCCAGGTGGTGAGGTCGAAGTCGGCGGGCCGGGCGGTCGTCGTGAGGGTGCCGCTCGCATGGCGGGTCCACGGGGCGTCGGGGTCGGCGTCGGCGGGCCGGGAGTGGATGCTGACGGCCCGGCTGCCGTCTCCCACACCGCTGCCTCTGCCACCGCCGCCCTCCGTCGGCTGGACCATGACCTGGAGGTGGATGCCGCCGCGCTCGGGGATCGGCAGCGGTGCCTCGATGACGAGTTCCTCGATGCCCGCGCAGCCGGTCTCCTGCGCGGCGTGCAGCGCGAGTTCGACGAAACCGGTGCCCGGCATCAGGACCGTACCGGCGATGGTGTGATCGGCCAGCCAGGGCTGTGACTGCCGGGTGAGATGACCGGTGAGGACGACGCCTCCGGCGCCCGGGAGGTCCAACCTGCCGCGCAGCAAGGGGTGTTGGGGTGCCATGAGTCCGAGGTCGACGGCGTCGGAGGCGGCTCGGGTGGCGTCCAGCCAGTAGCGCTGGTGTTGGAAGGCGTAGGTGGGGAGGTCGACGCGTTTGCCGCCGGGGAGGATGGCGGGCCAGTCGAGGGAGGTTCCGCGGGTGTGGAGGGTGGCGAGGGCGGTGAGCAGGGCGTGGGGTTCGCGGTGGTCGGGGCGGAGGGTGGGGATGCAGGCGGTGGTGTCGAGGGTGTCGTTGACCGCCGAGGTCAGGTGCGGGGCCGGGCCGAGTTCGAGGTAGGTGGTGACGCCCTGGTCGGCGAGGGTACGGACCGCCTGCTCGAAACGGACGGAGTCGCGGATGTGGCGCGCCCAGTAGTCCGGGGTGAGCGGGTCGCCCTCCGCCGCCGTGACGAGCGGGATGCGCGGCCGGCGGAAGGTGACCGTGCCCGCGATGGCCGCGAACTCCTCCAGCACCGGGTCCATCAACGGCGAATGGAAGGCATGGGAGACCTTCAACTCCCGGACTCGGTGCCCCTGTTCGGCCAGCGTCTCCCGTATCGCCGATATCTCCTCGGCGTCGCCTGAGATGACCGTGTTGGCGGGGCTGTTGTACGCGGCGATGGCGGTGCGCTCGGTCAGCAGACCCGCCACCGCCTCCGCCGGAGCCGTCGTCGTGATCATCGCGCCGCCGGAGGGAAGGGACTGCATCAGACGGGCGCGGGCGGCCACCAGCTTCGCCGCGTCCTCCAGATCCAGGACACCGGCGATGTGAGCGGCCGTCAGCTCACCGATCGAATGCCCGGCCACCTGGTCCGGCCGTACACCCCACGACTCCACCAGCCGGAACAGCGCGGTCTCCACCGCGAACAGCCCCGACTGCGTGTACAGCGTCCGGTCCAGCCAGCCGTCCGGATCGCTGAACACCACCTCCGCCACCGGGTACGGGGCGTGCCCGGCCAGATGCCGGTCGAGCGCCGCGCACGCCTCGTCGAAAGCTGACGCGTACGCGGGGAAGGCGTCGTACAACTCCCGCCCCATACCGACCCGTTGACTCCCCTGCCCGGTGAACAACACCGCCAGACGACCCGCCACGGTCGTCCCCGTCACGACATCGGGGTGGGTCTCGCCCTCGGCGAGAGCGGCCAGGGCCTCCCGTGCCTTTCCTCGGTCGTCCGCGATGACAACGGCGCGGTCGGAGAGGCGGGCCCGGGTGGTGGCCAGTGAGTGACCCAGGTCCAGCAGGGACTCGGGGGTTTCCATACGTGTCAACAGCCGCCGTGCCTGGGCGGTGAGCGCCGACCGTCCTCGGCCGGAGAGCACCAGCGCCGTGACCGGAGGCTCGACGGCGGCCTCGGTCTCGGCGGCTTCCACCTCCGGTGCCTGTTCGAGGACCACGTGGGCGTTGGTGCCGCTGACGCCGAAGGACGAGACGGCGGCGCGGCGGGGGTGGCCGTTCTCGGGCCAGTCGCGGGCCTCGGTGAGCAGTTCCACGGCACCCGCCGCCCAGTCGACCTGGGGCGTCGGCTCGTTCACGTGCAGGGTCTTCGGCAGGACGCCGTGCCGCATCGCCTGGACCATCTTGATCACGCCCGCGACACCGGCGGCGGCCTGGGCGTGGCCGATGTTCGACTTCAGGGAGCCGAGCCAGAGGGGTCGGCCGTCGGGGCGGTTCTGGCCGTAGGTGGCGAGGAGGGCCTGGGCCTCGATGGGGTCGCCGAGGACGGTCCCGGTGCCGTGGGCCTCGACGGCGTCGACGTCGGTGGAGGTGAGCCGGGCGTTGGCGAGGGCCTGGCGGATGACGCGTTGCTGGGAGGGGCCGTTGGGGGCGGTGAGACCGTTGGAGGCACCGTCCTGGTTGACGGCGGAGCCTCGTACGACCGCCAGGATGCGGTGGCCGTGGCGCTGGGCGTCCGAGAGGCGTTCGAGCAGCACCACGCCCACGCCCTCCGCCCAGCCCGTACCGTCCGCCGAGGCGGCGAAGGACTTGCAGCGGCCGTTGCGGGCGAGTCCGCGTTGGCGGGAGAACTCCAGGAAGGCGTTCGGGGTGGTCATGACGGCGACGCCGCCGGCGAGCGCCATGGAGCACTCGCCCGCGCGCAGGGCCTGCGCGGCGAGGTGGATGGCGACGAGGGAGGACGAGCAGGCGGTGTCGAGGGCGACCGCGGGGCCTTCCAGCCCGAGGGTGTAGGCGATACGGCCGGAGAGGACGCTGTTGGAGCCGCCGGTGAGGAGGAAGCCCTCCAGTCCCTTGGGCACTTCGGCGAGCCGGCTCAGATAGTCCTGGTACGAAACGCCGGTGAAGACGCCCACGTCCGCGCCCCGCAGCGAGGTGGGGTCGATGCCGGCGTGTTCGATGGTCTCCCAGGTGGTCTCCAGCATCAGCCGCTGCTGCGGGTCCATCGCGAGGGCCTCGCGCGGTGAGATGCCGAAGAAAGCGGGGTCGAAGTCGGCGACGTCGGCGAGGAATCCGCCGTCGCGGGCGTACGACGTGCCGGGGTGGTCGGGGTCGGGATCGTAGAGCTTGTCCAGGTCCCAGCCGCGGTCGGTCGGGAACGGGGTGACGCCGTCGCGGCCGTTCGCCACGAGGTCCCACAGGTCGTCCGGCGAGGCGACACCACCCGGCAGTCGGCACGCCATGCCGACGATCGCGACCGGCTCGTACTGCTGCGCCTCGAGCTCGGAGATGTGCCGGCGCGCCTGATGCAGGTCCGCCGTCACCCGCTTGAGATACTTGACAATCTTCTCGTCGTTGGCCATTTCTGCGGTCACCAATCTCTCAAGCGCTCAGGCGTTGCCGAAGCCGTTGCCGAAGCCATTGCCGAATGCGTTGCCGGACTCGCTGCCGAACTCGCTGTCGATGAAGTCCAGGACGTCATCGATGGAGGCGTCTTCGAGTCGTTCGGCGACGGCCGTCGAGGGGCCGGAGCCGTTCAGCTTCGCGGTCAGGGCCTGCAGACGGGCCACGATCCCCGTCTGCCGGATGTGGTCGAGGTGCTCGGGCGGCAGGCTCGCGGCCAGCGCCTCCAGCCGGTCGAGTTCGGTGAGGAGCGGGTCCTCGCCGCCGTCCGGGGCCGCCTCGGTGAGGAGGTGGGCGGCGAGCGCCGCCGGGGTGGGGTGGTCGAACAGCAGGGTCGCGGGCAACCGCAGGCCGGTGGCCGTGGTGAGCCGGTTGCGCAGTTCGACCGCGGTGAGGGAGTCGAAGCCGACCTCGTTGAAGGCGCGGTCCGCGTCGATGCCGTCCGCCGAGGCGTGCCCGAGGACGGTCGCCGCCTGGCCGCACACCAGGCGCAGTACGTACGCGTGGCGTTCGGCCTCGCCGTCGAGTTCGGCGAGCCGCGCGGTCAGGGACTCCGGGGAGTCCGCTTCCGTGGCCCCGGCCGCCCGGCGGAGCCGTGGGTACAGCCCGGACAGGACGTCGGGGAGGGTGCCGTTCGCGGCCTGGGTGCGCAGTGTCGCGGACGCGAGCCTGCCCGCCACCGTCACCGCGTCGGGCGCGCCGAGCCCGAGGTCGAACAGCGCGAGCCCCTGCTCGGGGGTGAGTGCGGCGAGACCGCCACGCGTCAGCCGCTGCTTCGCGGTGCCGTCGAGCCTGTCGCTCATCCCGTCGCTCCACGGACCCCAGGCCAGGGACACCGCGGGCAGCCCGTGGGCACGCCGGTGCTGTGCGAGCGCGTCGAGGAACGCGTTCGCCGCCGCGTGGTTGCCCTGCCCGGGCGAGCCGAGCACGAGGGCCGCCGCCGAGGAGAACAGGACGAACGCGTCGAGGCCCGCCATCTCCTCGGTCAGCTCGTGCAGGTTCCACGCCGCGTCGGCCTTCGCCGCGAGGACCGTGGCCAGCCGCTCCGGGGTCAGGGTCGTGATCACTCCGTCGTCCAGCACTCCCGCCGCGTGGACGACCGCGGTGAGGGGTGCGGTGTCCGGGACGGTGTCGAACAGCGCGGCCAGTGCGGAACGGTCGGCCGCGTCGCAGGCCTCGATGCGTACGTCGGCGCCCAGTGCGGTGAGTTCGGCGTGCAGGTCGTCGGCGCCGGGGGCGGCCGGGCCGGTGCGACTGACGAGCAGCAGACTGCGGATGCCGTGCCGGGTGACGAGGTGGTGGGCGACGCGTCGGCCGAGGGCGCCGGTGCCGCCGACGACGAGGGCTGTGCCGTTGGGGTTGAGGGGGCTGCGGGAGACTTCCGGCACGTCCGCGTGGGCGAGGCGGGGTACGTACGTCCTGCCGTCGCGGAGTGCGGTTTGCGGCTCGGCGATGGCCGGCCCGGGCACCGGTTCGTCGTCCGGGGCATCGAGGACATCGACGAGCGTGATGCGCCCGGGATGCTCGGCCTGCGCGGAACGCACCAGGCCCCACACCGCCGCTCCGGCCAGATCCGTCACCGGGTCGTCGTCACCGGTGCTCACGGCACCGTGGGTCGTGACGAGCAGACGGGTGTCGTCCAGCGCCGGTTCGCCGAGCCAGGTCCGAAGCATCGAGAGCACGTGCCCGGTGGTCGCCGACACGTTGGCCGCGCCGCCACCGCGAAGGTCCAGCCGTACGAGGGCGGGGGGATCTCCGGCCAGTTCACGAAGGTCGTCCGGGCTCTCGACGGGTACGGCACGGATGTCGTCCGTCGCGTCCACGTCGACATCGACGGGTGTCTTCGTCCACTCCAACCGGTAGGCCAGATCACGGGTCTCGCGCGCTTCGTACGCCTCCAGCGACTCGGCGGGGATCGGGAGAAGGGTCACCTCTCCGACGCGGAGGACGGGTTCGCCGGTCATGTCCGCGAGTTCGTACGCCGCTCCCTCCTGGTCCGACGGGGAAGCCGTGCGTACGCGAAGTCGCGTCGCGCCCGTCGCGTGCAGGGTGACGCCCTTCCAGTGGGACGGCAGCATTGGCGTGCCGTCCTCGGACACCGACGCCGGGACCGCGGCGGCGAGCAGGGCCGGGTGGATGCCGTAGTGCTCGGCGCTGTCGGCGAGTGCGTCGGGCAGTACGGCCTCGGAGGTGTCCGAGTCGTTCGCCGCCGGGCCCGTGGTGGAGCGGTTGACGGCCGTTCCGCTCAGCGTGGCGTCGGCGTGGTGGGTCCAGCGGGCGCCGGGGTCACCGGCCGGCCGGGAGTGGATGGTCAGGGTGTGCCGGTCGTCGTCCTGTGTCGGCCTGGTGGTGATGTGCAGGTGTACCGCGCCCTGTTCGGGGAGGAGGAGCGGGGTGCCGACGATCAGTTCGTCGACGCTCCGTACGCCGATGGCCGTCGCCGCGTGCAGCGCCAGCTCGACGAGCGCCGCGCCGGTCACCGCCGGGTCGGCCAGCCAGGGCTGGGACGTGAGCGACAACTGCGCCGTGAACAGCCGCCCACCGGAGTCCGGGAGTTCGGTCTCGGCCGCGAGCAACGGGTGTTCCGCCGTGGACAGGCCTGCCGCGCTCACATCGCCCGTGGCCTTCGCTTCGAGCCAGTAGTGCTCGTGCTGGAAGGCGTAGGTGGGGAGGTCGGCGGGCTTCGCGCCGGGGTGGTGCCAGGTGACGGGGACGCCGTTGGTGTGGAGGCGGGCGAGGGCGGTGGTGAAGTCGGCGAGGGTGCCGTGGTCGCGGCGGAGGGTGCCGGTCGCGAAGGCGGCGGTGGCCGTGTCCTGGATGCTGTGGGTGAGGACGGGGTGGGGGCTGGCCTCGACGAACGCGCGGTATCCGTCCGCGTACAGGGCCTCGATGGCGGTGTGGAACCCGACGGTCTGGCGGAGGTTGCGGTACCAGTACTCGGCCGTCATGACCGTCGTGTCGAGCCAGGTGCCGTCCACCGTGGAGAACAAGGGGATACGGGCCGGCTGCGGCTCGATCCCGTCCAGGACCGTAAGGAGCTGTTCGCGGATGCCCTCGACATGGTGGGTGTGGGAGGCGTAGTCCACCGGGATCCGCCTGGCCTGCACACGCTCACTCGCACAGTGCTCCAGGAACTCCTCCACCGCGTCGACATCACCGGCCACGACCGTGGAAGCGGGCCCGTTCACGGCCGCGACCTCCAGACGGTCCGGCCAGCCCTTCAACAACTCCTCGGTGCCCTCCCGCCCCAGCGTCACATGGACCATGCCACCGCGTCCGGCCAGCCGCTCGGCGATGGCCTGACTGCGCAACGCCACCACCCTCGCCGCGTCCTCGAGGCTCAGCGCACCGGCGACATACGCCGCCGCGATCTCACCCTGCGAGTGCCCCACGACCGCGTCCGGCACGACCCCGTGATCCCGCCACAACGCCGCCAGCCCCGTCATCACCGCGAACGTCGCAGGCTGGACCACATCCACGCGCCCCAGATCACCCCCGCGCACCACATCGAGCAGCGACCAGCCCGTCAACGGGTCCAGCACCTCCGCACACGCACGGATGTGGTCCGCGAACACCGGGGAGCTGTCGAGCAGTTCGGCCCCCATACCGACCCACTGACTCCCCTGCCCCGGGAAGACGAACACGACCTTCCCGTCCACGCCCGCAGTGCCAGTGACGACTCCGGGATCCTCATCGCCCCGCGCCAACGCGGCGAGAGCGGCCGTCGCCTGTTCCGGCCCCGTCGCCACCACGACCGCCCGATGCGGATGCGCGGCACGCGTGACAGCAAGCGAGTAGCCGATGTCCACCAGGCGAGTGCCGTCCGCCCCCAAATCGTCGAGGCGCGCGAGGAGTTGCCGAGCCTGGTCCTGGAGGGCGCCACGGCTCTGTGCCGACAACGGCAGGGCGACGACTTCCGGCGCCTCTGCCGTCGGCTCCTCCCGCGCCTCGGGCTCGGGCGCCTCCTCCAGGATCAGGTGGGCGTTCGTACCGCTCATG
Source organism: Streptomyces ipomoeae 91-03 (assembly GCF_000317595.1). GTDB lineage: Bacteria > Actinomycetota > Actinomycetes > Streptomycetales > Streptomycetaceae > Streptomyces > Streptomyces ipomoeae. Next base: position 75,184 of record NZ_AEJC01000415.1, read on the forward strand.
CCGAAGGACGACACGGCCGCCCGTCGGGGACGATCCACCTCGGGCCAGTCACGCGCCTCGGTCAGCAAGGACACCGCACCCGCCGACCAGTCCACCTGAGGCGTCGGCTCATCGACGTGCAGCGTGCGCGGGAGTACCCCGTGCCGCATCGCCTGGACCATCTTGATGACACCCGCGACACCCGAAGTGTTCTGCGTGTGCCCGATGTTGGACTTCAACGAGCCGAGCCACAGGGGCCGGTCCTCCGGCCGGTCCTGCCCGTATGTGGCGAGCAGGGCCTGGGCCTCGATCGGGTCGCCGAGCGTCGTGCCCGTGCCGTGGGCCTCGACCGCGTCCACGTCGGACGGGGACAGGTCGGCGTTGGCCAGGGCCTGGCGGATGACGCGTTGTTGGGCGGGGCCGTTGGGGGCGGTGAGGCCGTTGGAGGCGCCGTCCTGGTTGACCGCTGAGCCTCGGATGACGGCGAGCACGCGGTGGCCGTTGCGCCGAGCGTCCGAGAGCCGCTCCAGCAGCACTACGCCGATGCCCTCGGCCCAGCCCGTACCGTCGGCGGACGCGGCGAACGCCTTGCAGCGGCCGTCCGCCGACAGGCCCCGCTGCCGCGAGAACTCCACGAACGCGCCGGGTCCGACCATCACGGCCGCACCGCCCGCCAGCGCCATGGAGCACTCCCCCGCGCGCAGCGACTGGGCCGCCAGATGCATCGCCACCAGCGACGACGAGCACGCGGTGTCGAGGGCGACCGCGGGTCCTTCGAAGCCGAACGTGTACGCGACGCGCCCGGACATGACGCTGCTCGACGCGCCCGTGATCATGAAGCCTTCGAGTTCCTTCGGCACGTCCCCGGGCCGGGCACCGTAGCCCTGGTGCGAGACGCCCGCGAACACGCCGATGTCGCTGCCGCGCAGCCCCACCGGATCGATCCGGGCGTGCTCGAACGCCTCCCACGACGTCTCCAGCAGCAACCGCTGCTGCGGGTCCATCGCCAGCGCCTCACGCGGCGAGATCCCGAAGAAGCCCGCGTCGAAGCCGCCGACGTCGGTGAGGAAGCCCCCTTCGCGGGTGGCGGAGGTGCCCGTCCGGTCGGGGTCCGGGGCGAAGAGCGTGTCCAGGTCCCAGCCGCGGTCGGTCGGGAAGCCGGTGACGGCGTCGCGGCCGGCGGCCACGAGGTCCCACAGCTCCTCCGGCGAACTCACCCCACCGGGCAGACGGCAGGCCATGCCGACGATCGCGATCGGCTCGTCGGCCCCGGTCGCGGCGATCTGCCTGGGCCCGGTGTGTGCCGCACCCGTGGTGCCGGCGCCGCCCGTGAGCTCGTCCTTCAACCGGCGGGCGAGTGCCGCCGGGTTGGGGTGGTCGAAGACGAGGGTGGCGGGGAGTCGTATGCCGGTGCGGGTGACGAGACGGTTGCGGAGTTCGACGGCGGTGAGGGAGTCGAAGCCGAGGTCGTTGAAGGCCCGCCCGGAGTCGATGTCCGCGGCGGAGGAGTGGCCGAGGACGACCGCGATCTCGGCGCGGACGAGGTCGAGCAGATGGCGCCGCGCGTCGTCGTCCGAGAGCGACGCGAGCCGTGTGGCCAGATCGTCGGCTCCCTCGGGGGTGGCGTTGGTCGCGCGGCGGATCGTACGGACCAGTCCGTCGAAGACGGCCGGCAGTTCACCTCGCGCGCCGAGCGAGCGCAGCGCGGCGAAGTCCAGCTTCGTCGGGATCACCACGGGTTCGTCGGTGCCCAGGGACGCGTCGAAGAGCCGTAGGCCCTGCTCGTCCGACAGGCCGAGCATGCCCGCCCGTTCGATGCGCTGGAGGTCGGCGTGCGTGAAGAGGTCCCTGGCCTGCGCCCACAGGCCCCACGCCAACGAGGTCGCCGGGAGGCCGAGCGCGTGGCGGTGCCGGGCGAGCGCGTCGAGGTAGGCGTTGGCCGCCGCGTAACCGCCCTGTCCGGGTGCGCCCAGGACGGGACCCGTCGCGGACGAGAACACGATGAACGCGTCGAGGTCGTCCCGGTCCTTCGTGAGCTCGTGGAGGTGCCAGGCGGCGTCGGCCTTGGGGATGAGGACCTGCTCCAGGCGTTCGGCCGAGTACGAGCCGATGACGCCGTTGTTGAAGACGGCGGCGGTGTGGATGACCGCGGTGAGCGGTGCGTCGGTTCCGGTCCCAGCCAGAAGTGCGGCGAGTGCGTCGCGGTCGGTGATGTCGCAGGCCTCGATACGGACGTTCGCGCCGAGGGCGGTGAGTTCGGTACGGAGGTCGTCGGCGCCGGGGGCGTCGGGGCCGCTGCGGCTGACGAGGAGGAGGTTGCGGACGCCGTGCCCGGTCACCAGGTGGCGGGCCAGCAACCGACCGAGCGAGCCGGTGCCGCCCGTGATCAGGACCGTGCCGTCGGGGTTGAGGGTGGCGGGCCCTTGGGCGCCGGTAGCGGCACGGACGAGCCTCGGGGCGTGCGGAACGCCTGCGCGTACGGCGAGGTGCGGCTCGCCGGCCGGGAGGTTCCAGTCGGCCACCCCAGCGCCCGTATCCGTGTGGGTGTCAGTGTCGAACAGCGTGATACGGCCCGGGTTCTCCGACTGTGCCGACTGGACGAGGCCCCACACGGCTGCGGCGGCGAAGTCGGTGACGGCCTCGTCGGAGGTCGTGGCGACGGCACCGTGGGTGACCACCAACAGATGGGTGTCCTCCAGCGCGGGCTCGGCCAGCCAGGTCTGGAGGAGGTCCAGCGTGTGGGTGGTGAGTGCCTGTACGGCGGCCGGGTCCGGCTCGTCGGAGCCGCCGCGCAGGTCGAGTCGTACCAGGTCAGGAACTCGTTCGGCGGTGGCGAGCGCCTGGATGTCCTGCGAGGTGGCGATGGTGGTCGTGGGGTGGGTTCGGGTGGTCAGGGCCTGTACGGGCGTCCACGCAAGGCGGTACAGGGACTCCGCCTGGGCGGCCGTGGTGGGCACGGGGGCGAGCTCCACGGAGTCGACACAGGCGACCGGTTCGCCGGTGGCGTCCGCGAAGCGGCACGAGACGTTGCCGTCGGCGGTCGGGGTGATCACCGCACGCAGCCGCGTGGCGCCGGTCGCGCGCAATCGGAGTCCGGTCCACCGGGCGGGGAAGTTCGCGTCGGACGGGAGGGTGTGCAGGGCGGCGGCGAGCAGCGACGGATGGATGCCGTAGCGCTCGGCGTCCTCGTGGTCCTCCTCGGGCAGGTCGAGTTGTTCGTACGAGGTTGCGACCGCCGAGTCGGCTTCGGATTCAGGTACGGCGGTGGTCAGTGTCCCGGTGGCGTGGCGGGTCCAGGGCGCGCCGGGGTCCGTGTCGTCGGACCGGGAGTGGACGGTCACGTGTCCGTCCTTGTCGACGGCGACCTGGAGTCGCGCTGCGGCCCGCTCCGGAACGACGAGCGGCGATTCGACGGCGAGTTCCGCCACCCCGGCCCAGCCGGTCTCGCGTGCGGCGTGCAGCGCCAGCTCGGCCAGACCGCAGCTCCCGGCGACAGGGTCACCGAGCCATGGGTGCTCCCGGACGGAGACCTTCGCGGTGAACACCACCGCGTCCGAGCCGGGGACCTCCGTCATGGCCCCGAGCAGCGGGTGTTCGGGGTCGGTGAGACCGAAGTCGGCGGCGTCGGAGGCCGCGCGAGTGGCGTCCAGCCAGTAACGCCGGTGCTGGAAGGCGTAGGTGGGCAGGTCGACGTGCCTGCCGCCGGAGAGGAGTGCGGGCCAGTCGAGGGGGATGCCTCGGGTGTGGAGGGTGGCGAGGGCGGTGAGGAGCGTACGGGCCTCGGAGTCCTTGGCGCTCAGCGTGGGCACGCAGGTCGCCGTGTCGAGGGTGTCGTTGACGGCCGGGGTCAGGTGCGGGGTCGGGCCGACTTCCAGGTACGTGGTCGTGCCGTGGTCCGCGAGGATCCGTACGGCCCGTTCGAAGTGGACCGTTTCGCGGATGTGCCGCGCCCAGTAGCCGGCGGTGAGCGGGTCGCCCTCGGCTGCGGTCACCAACGGGATCTCTGGCTGACGGTATGTCACGGTCTCGGCGACGGCGGCGAACTCGTCCGGGATCGGATCCATCAGGGGTGAGTGGAAGGCGTGGGAGACCTTCAACTCCCGTGCGCGGTAGCCCTGTTCGATGAGGGTGTCGCGGATCGCCGCGATGTCGTCGGCGTCGCCTGAGATGACCGTGTTGGTGGGGCTGTTGTACGCGGCGACGGCGGTGCGCTCGGTCAGCAGACCCGCCACCGTCTCCGCCGGGGCGGTCGTCGTGATCATCGACCCACCGGCAGGAAGGGACTGCATCAGACGGGCGCGGGCCGCCACCAGCTTCGCCGCGTCCTCCAGATCCAGGACACCGGCGATGTGGGCGGCCGTCAGCTCACCGATGGAGTGACCGGCCACCTGGTCCGGCCGTACGCCCCAGGACTCGACGAGCCGGTACAGCGCGGTCTCCACCGCGAACAGACCGGTCTGCGTGTACAGCGTCCGGTCCAGCCAACCGTCCGGATCGTTGAACACCACATCGGCGACGGAGTGCGGGGCGTGTCCGGCGAGATGCCGGTCGAGGGCAGCACACGCCTCGTCGAAGGCGGACGCGTACGCGGGGAAGGTGTCGTACAACTCCCGCCCCATGCCGACCCGTTGGCTCCCCTGCCCGGTGAACAGCACCGCGAGTCGGCCGTCACCGGCGCTCCCCGTCACGGCACCTGCGTGAGACTCCCCGGCCGCCAGCGCGGCCAGTGCCGTACGCGCCTCGTCCCGGTCGCCCGCGAGGACCACGGCCCGCTCGGACAACTGGGCCCGGCCCGTGGCCAGCGCGTACGCCACATCCGGCAAGGCGGCCCCGGCGCTCTCCATCCGCGTCGAGATGTACGTCGCCAGCTGCCGTGCCTGCGCCGACAGAGCGGCCGTCCCACGAGCGGACAGCACCAGCGGTACGACCGGCAGGTCCGCCGGGGGCACCGCCTCGGACGCCGTCTCGGGTTCCGTCTCCGGGGCCTCCTCAAGGATCACGTGGGCGTTGGTCCCGCTGATGCCGAACGCGGAGACACCGGCCCGGCGCGGACGGTCGTCGGCGGCGGGGGTCCACTCGCGGGCCTCCGTGAGGAGTTCGACGGCACCCTCGGACCAGTCGACCTGCGGGGTCGGCTCCTCCACGTGCAGGGTCTTCGGCAGGACGCCGTGCCGCATCGCCTGGACCATCTTGATCACGCCCGCGACGCCGGCGGCGGCCTGGGTGTGGCCGAGGTTGGACTTCAGGGAGCCGAGCCGGACCGGGCGGTCGTCGGGGCGGTTCTGGCCGTAGGTGGCGAGGAGGGCCTGGGCCTCGATGGGGTCGCCGAGGGTCGTGCCGGTGCCGTGGGCCTCGACGGCGTCCACGTCGGAGGGTTCGAGGCCGGCGGTGGCCAGAGCCTGTCGGATGACCCGCTGTTGCGCGGGGCCGTTCGGGGCGGTGAGGCCGTTGGAGGCGCCGTCCTGGTTGACGGCGGAGCCCCGTACGACCGCCAGGACGCGGTGGCCGTTGCGGTGCGCGTCGGACAGGCGTTCCAGCAGGACCAGGCCGACGCCCTCGGCCCAGCCGGTGCCGTCCGCCGTCGCGGCGAAGGCCTTGCAGCGGCCGTCGGCGGCGAGGCCCTGCTGTCGGGAGAACTCGCGGAACACATCGGGGCTGGACATCACGGCGACACCACCGGCGAGGGCCATCGAGCACTCCCCCGCCCTCAGCGCCTGTCCGGCGAGGTGGATGGCCACCAGGGAGGAGGAGCACGCCGTGTCGAGGGCGACGGCGGGGCCCTCCAGACCGAGGGCGTAGGCGATCCGGCCGGACAGCACGCTGCCGGCGCCGCCGGTCATCAGGAAGCCCTCCAGCCCCTTGGGCGGCTCGGCCAGCCTGCTGAGGTAGTCCTGGTAGGAGACGCCCGCGAAGACGCCGACGCTCCGGCCGCGCAGCGAGGTGGGGTCGATGCCGGCGTGTTCGATGCTCTCCCAGGCCGTTTCGAGGAGGAGCCGCTGCTGCGGGTCCATGGCCAGCGCCTCGCGCGGTGAGATGCCGAAGAAGGCGGGGTCGAAGTCGGCCGCGTCGTGCAGGAACCCGCCCTCGCGGACGTACGACGTACCGGCGTGCTCCGGGTCGGGGTCGTACAGCTCGTCGAGGTCCCAGCCGCGGTCGGCCGGGAACGGGCCGATGCCCTCGCGGCCCTCCGCCAGCAGCGCCCAGAGGTCCTCGGGCGAGCGCACCCCGCCGGGCAGGCGGCAGGCCATGCCGACGATCGCGATCGGCTCGTCGAGGTGGGCGGTGGTGTTCTTCGCCGCCATGGCCCCGGTGGCGGCTGCGACGGTACGGCCGTCGCCGGTCAGTCGGGTGCGCAGGTGGGCGGCGAGCGCGGCGGGTGCGGGGTGGTCGAACAGGAGGGTCGCGGGGAGTTGGAGTCCGGTGTGGGCGGCGAGGCGGTTGCGGAGTTCGACGGCGGTGAGGGAGTCGAAGCCGATCTCCGTGAAGGCGCGGGCCGCGTCGACGCTGTCGGCCGAGGCATGGCCGAGGACGGCCGCCGCCTCGCGCCGGACCGTCGCCAGCAGTGTCCGTTCCGCCTCGGCGGCGCTCATCGCGGCGAGGCGGGTCGCCAGGTCGCCGTTGGCGGTACGGGTTCCGCGTGCGGCGCGTCGCATCGGGCGTGCCAGGCCGTGCAGCAGGGTGGGAAGCGTGCCCTGTTCGGCCTGGGCGCGCAGGGCGCCGTGGTCGAGCTTGACCGCGACCGGGGCGGGGTCGTCGCCGCGCAGGGCGGCGTCGAACAGGGCCATGCCCTCGTCGGCGGCGAGCGGGACGACGCCGCCCCGGCTCATGCGCTGGGAGTTGACGTCGACGACACCGCTGGTCATGGTCGACGTCGGCGCCCACAGACCCCAGGCGAGGGAGAGGCCGGGGAGGTGCTGTGCGCGCCGGTGGTGGGCGAGGGCGTCGAGGAAGGTGTTGGCGGCGGCGTAGTTGCCCTGCCCCGGGGAGCCGAACGCGCCTGCCGCCGAGGAGTACAGCACGAAGGCGTCCAGGTCGTGGCCTGCGGTGAGCTCGTGGAGGTTCCACGCCGCGTCCGCCTTGGGCGTCAGCACGGTGTGCATCTGATCGTCGGTGAGGCCCGTGACCACGCCGTCGTCCAGCACGCCCGCCGTGTGGACGACGGCCGAGAGCCGCACGGTGTCCAGCAGCGCGGCGAGGGCGTCCCGGTCGGCGGCGTCGCACGCCTCGATGCGTACGGTCGCGCCGAGTTCAACGAGTTCGGCCTCCAGTTCCCGGCTACCCGCCGCGTCCCGGCCACTGCGGCTGGTCAGCAGCAGCTCCCGTACGCCGTACTCGGTGACCAGGTGACGGGCGAGGATGCCGCCGAGGGTGCCGGTGCCTCCGGTGATCAGTACGGTGCCGTCGGGGCGGAAGATCGGGGTGTCGATGGCTTCGAGCGATTCATCGACTGCTTCGGCCGATTCATCGGCTGCTTCCGGCGATTGGTCAGCCGCTTCCGGCGATTCGTCGGCTGCTTCAGGTGATTCGGCTGGGGTGCCGTCCGGACGGGAGGCCGGCGCTTCGGTCGCGGTGACGTCCACGCGGGCGAGGCGGGCCGCGTGGAGCTTGCCTTCGCGGAGGGCGAGCCGGGGTTCGCCGGTCGCGAGGGCCGACGAGAGGGGCGCGGGCAGGTCCTCGGTCGCGGGGCCGTCGAGGTCGACGACCACGACACGGCCGGGGTTCTCCGACTGCGCCGAGCCGATCAGGCCCCACGCGGCGGCTGCGGCGAGATCGGTGACCGTGTCGTCCGGCGTGGCGGCGACCGCGCCCCGGGTGGTGACGAGCAGGCGAGTGTCGGCGAGCGCCGGTTCCGTGAGCAGCGCCTGGAGCACGGACAGGAGGTGCGTGGTGAGTGCGTGGACGGTGCCGGGGACGGACCGGTCGCCCTCCGCGTTGCCGTCGAGTGCGAGGAGCAGCAGGCCGGGCGCGGTGGTGGCGGCCTCGATGACGTCCTGCGGGCCGTTGACCCGTACGGCTTCGAGAGGGACGTCGAGGGCCGGTTGCGGTGCCGGGAGTTCCGTCCAGGCGAGGCGGTGCAGCGGAACGGCCGTACGCGCGCTGCCGAGTTGGTCCTCGGCCACGGGCCGGGCGACCAGTGAGCCGATGACTGCCACGGGCGCCCCGGTGTCGTCGGCCAGCCGGATGGTCGTGGCCTCCGGGCCCGCGGGGGTGATGTGGGCGCGGAGGCGGGCGGCGCCGGTGGCGTGGAGGGTGATGCCGGTCCAGGCGAAGGGCAGGCGGGTACGGCCGTCGCCCGCGGTGGCGAGCATCGTGGCGTGGAGGGCGGCGTCGAGCAGGGCGGGGTGGATGCCGTAGCGGGCGGCGGTGTCGTGGTGGTCGTCGGGCAGGTCGATCTCGGCGAAGGTCTCCTCACCGTGGACCCACACCGCGCGCAGCCCCTGGAACACCGGGCCGTACTGGTACCCGGAGTCGACGAGCGTGTCGTAGAACGTGTCGAGGTCCTGGGACTCGGCACCCGGGGGCGGCCAGGTACCGAGGTCGAAGCCCGCCGGTTCGCCGGACTCGGCGAGCGTGCCGGTGGCGTGGCGGGTCCACGGTGTGCCGGGGTCGGCGTCCGCCGGGCGGGAGTGGATCGCCACGGTATGGCGGTCGGCGTCCGTGGTGTGCACCGTGATCTGGAGCTGGACGGCACCGCGCTCCGGGACGACGAGGGGCGCCTCGATGACGAGTTCGTCGATCCCGCCCGCGCCGGTCTCCTGCGCGGCCCGCAGGGCGAGCTCGACGAAGCCGGTGCCCGGGAGCAGGACGGTGCCGTTGATGGTGTGGTCGGCCAGCCAGGGCTGCGTGCGCAGCGACACCTGCGCGGTGAACAGGTGGCCACCCGAGTCGGGCAGCTCCGTCATGGCGCCCAGGAGCGGGTGGTCGGGCCGGACGAGACCCGCCGAGGTGACGTCCTCGGGTGTGGCTTCGAGCCAGTAGTGCTGGTGCTGGAAGGCGTAGGTGGGGAGGTCGGCGGGCTTCGCGCCGGGGTGGTGCCAGGTGACGGGGACGCCGTTGGTGTGGAGGCGGGCGAGGGCGGTGGTGAAGTCGGCGAGGGTGCCGTGGTCGCGGCGGAGGGTGCCGACCGCGAGGGTGCCGGTGGCCGTGTCCTGGATGCTGTGGGTGAGGACGGGGTGGGGGCTGGCCTCGACGAACGCGCGGTATCCGTCCGCGTACAGGGCCTCGATGGCGGTGTGGAACCCGACGGTCTGGCGGAGGTTGCGGTACCAGTACTCGGCCGTCATGACCGTCGTGTCGAGCCAGGTGCCGTCCACCGTGGAGAAGAGGGGGACGCGGGCCGGCTGCGGCTCGATCCCGTCCAGGACGGCGAGGAGTCGCTCGCGGATGCCTTCCACGTGGTGGGTGTGGGAGGCGTAGTCGACCGCGATCCGCCTGGCCTGCACGTGCTCGCTCGCACAGTGCTCCAGCAGTTCGTCCACGGCGTCGGTGTCACCGGCCACCACGGTGGAGGTGGTCCCGTTGACCGCGGCGACCTCCAGACGTCCGGCCCAGCGTTCCAGCAGCTCGGCCGCCTGGTTCTGACCGACGCTCACGTGGACCATGCCGCCGCGCCCGGCCAGCCGCTCGGCGATGGCCTGACTGCGCAACGCCACCACCCTCGCCGCGTCCTCGAGGCTCAGCGCACCGGCGACATACGCCGCCGCGATCTCACCCTGCGAGTGCCCCACGACCGCGTCCGGCACGACCCCGTGATCCCGCCACAACGCCGCCAGCCCCGTCATCACCGCGAACGTCGCAGGCTGGACCACATCCACGCGCCCCAGATCACCCCCGCGCACCACATCGAGCAGCGACCAGCCCGTCAACGGGTCCAGCACCTCCGCACACGCACGGATGTGGTCCGCGAACACCGGCGAGGCATCCAGCAGTTCGGCACCCATGCCGACCCACTGACTCCCCTGCCCCGGGAAGACGAACACGACCTTCCCGTCCACACCTTCAGTGCCAGTGACGACTCCGGGGTCCTCCTCGCCCCGCGCCAACGCGCCCAAGGCGGCCGTCGCCTGTTCCGGATCCGTCGCCACCACGACCGCCCGATGCGGATGCGCGGCACGCGTGACAGCCAGCGAGTAACCGATGTCCACCAGCCGGGGCCCGTACTCCGGCCCGTCGGGCGTCGTGAGGTGGGCGAGGAGTCGCTGTGCCTGGGCGCGTACGGCCTGCGGGCTGCGGGCCGACAGCGGCAGGGCTACGACGATCTCCGGCTCGCCCGCGGCGGGAGCCTCGGACGGGGGCTCCTCGATCGGCGGCTCAACAGCGGCCTCCTCCAGGATCAGGTGGGCGTTCGTACCGCTGACGCCGAAGGACGACACGGCCGCGCGCCGGGGGCGGCCCACCTCGGGCCATTCCCGGGCCTCGGTCAGCAACTCCACCGCACCGGCCGACCAGTCCACCTGCTGCGTCGGCTCATCCACATGCAGCGTGCGCGGCAGGACCCCGTGCCGCATCGCCTGGACCATCTTGATGACACCGGCGACGCCGGCGGCGGCCTGGGCGTGCCCGATGTTCGACTTCAGCGAGCCCAGCCACAGCGGGCGGTCCTCCGGCCGCCCCTGCCCGTACGTCGCGAGCAGCGCCTGCGCCTCGATCGGGTCGCCGAGCGTCGTACCCGTGCCGTGCGCCTCCACCACGTCCACGTCGGACGTCGTGAGGCCGACGGCCGTCAACGCCTTGCGGATGACGCGCTGTTGGGCAGGGCCGTTGGGGGCGGTGAGACCGTTGGAGGCACCGTCCTGGTTGACGGCCGAGCCCTTGAGGACGGCCAGCACGCGGTGGCCGTTGCGGCGCGCGTCCGACAGCCGCTCCAGCAGCAGTACCCCGACGCCCTCGGACCAGCCCGTACCGTCGGCGGACGCGGCGAACGCCTTGCAGCGGCCGTCCGCCGACAGGCCCCGCTGCCGCGAGAACTCGACGAAGGTGTCCGGGTTCGACATCACGGTGACACCGCCCGCGAGGGCCATCGAGCACTCCCCCGCCCGCAGCGACTGCGCTGCCATGTGGATGGCGACGAGCGACGACGAGCAGGCGGTGTCCACGGACACGGCGGGGCCTTCCAGACCCAGCGTGTAGGCGATACGGCCGGAGGCGACGCTGCCCGCGTTGCCGGTGCCGATGTACCCCTCCAGGTCCCGAGGGGTCGCGCCGAGCCGGACGGCATAGTGCTGTGCGGACACTCCGGTGAACACCCCGACGTCGCTGCCGCGCAGCCCCACCGGGTCGATCCGGGCGTGCTCGAACGCCTCCCACGACGTCTCCAGCAGCAACCGCTGCTGTGGATCCATCGCCAGCGCCTCACGCGGCGAGATCCCGAAGAAGCCCGCGTCGAAACGGGCCGCGTCCCGCAGGAAGCCGCCTTCACGCACGTACGAGGTGCCGGGCCGGTCGGGGTCCGGGTCGTAGAGGGCGTCGAGGTCCCAGCCGCGGTCGGTGGGGAACTCGGTGATGCCCTCGCCGCCTTCGACGACGAGGCGCCACAGGTCGTCGGGGGACGAGATGCCGCCGGGAAGACGGCACGCCATGCCGACGATCGCGATCGGCTCGTCACGGTGGGCGGGGCCGGTCTCGGTGCCGGTCACGCCCGTGGGGGTGTCACCGGCCAGTTCGGTACGGAGGTGGGCGGCGAGTGTGGCCGGGGTCGGGTAGTCGAACAGGAGGGTCGCGGGAAGGCGGACGCCTGTGCGCTCGGCGAGCCGGTTGCGCAGTTCGATGGCGGTCAGCGAGTCGAAGCCGATCTCGGCGAACGCGTGGTGGGCGCCCACGCGGTCGGCACCGGAGTGGCCGAGGACGGTGGCGGCTTCGCCTCGGATGAGGTCCAGGAGGGCGCGTTCGGCGTCCGCCGGGCTGAGCACGGCCAGGCGCGCGGCCAGGCCCGTCGTGTCGGCGGTCGCGTTGACGGCTCGGCGGCCCGCGCGGACGAGGCCGTGGAACAGGTGGGGCAGCAGACCGTTCGCGGCCTGGGTGCGCAGGGCCGCGTGGTCCAGCTTCGCGGCGACGGGCGCCGCGTCGGTGCCGTCCTCCAGGCAGGTGTCGAGCAGGGCCATGCCCTCCTCGGTGGTGAGGGGGGCGATCCCGCCACGGGCGATGCGCCGGGTGTCCGTGGAGTCGAGCGTGCCGGCCATGCCGTCGGCCCACATGCCCCACACCAGGGACGTGGCGGGCAGGCCCGCCGCCCGGCGCCGGTGGGCGAGCGCGTCGAGGAACGCGTTCGCCGCGGCGTAGTTGCCCTGTCCGGGGCCGCCCATGGCACCCGAGAGGGAGGAGAACAGGACGAAGGCGCCGAGGTCCGGCCGGTCGGCGGTCAACTCGTGCAGGTGCCAGGCGGCGTCCGCCTTGGCGGCCATCACCGTCGCGAGGCGTTCGGGGGTCAGGGCGGTGACGACGCCGTCGTCCAGTACGCCGGCCGTGTGCACGACGGCCGTCAAGTCTGGGACCGAGTCCAGGAGTTGGGCCGCCGCCGCTCGGTCCGCCATGTCACAGGCCTCGATACGGACGGTGGCGCCGAGCGCGGTGAGGTCGTCCCGCAGGTTCGTGGCTCCGGGCGCTGCGGGGCCGGATCGGCTGGTGAGCACCAGGTTGCGGATGCCGTGGTGGGTGACGAGATGACGGGCTGTCTGCCGTCCGAGTGCGCCCGTACCTCCGGTGATCAGGACCGTGCCGTGGGTGGGGAGCGTGGTGGCGGCCGACTCCGATTCGCTACGGGGCTCCGAGTGGCTACCGGGCTCGGAACGGCTGCCGGACTCGGACGGATTACCGGACTCAGACCGACCACCGAACTCAGACGGGCTGCCGGACTCGGAACGGCTGCCGGGTTCAGAGCGACCACCGGACTCGGAGTGACTGCCCGGCTCGGGACGGCCGGCCGCCTGTGTCGTGGAGCGTGTCAGCCGGGGCACGAAGAGCACGCCGTCACGGACGGCGAGTTGGGGTTCGCCGGCGGCCAGGGCCGCGCCGAGCACATCCTCGGCGTCCGCCTCGTCGTCGAGGTCCACGAGCACGATGCGCCCGGGGTTCTCCGACTGCGCGGACCGCAACAGGCCCAGCGCGGTCGCCGCCGCCAAGTCCGCGATCCCACCGCCGTCCCCGACTGCGACGGCACCCCGGGTGACGACCACGAGCCCGGTGTCCTCCAACTCCCGCTCGCCGAGCCAGGCCTGGAGCAGAGCGAGGGTGGTGGCGGTCAGGGCACCCACGGCTTCCGGAACGTCCCGGCCTTCCACGGCACCCAGCACCTCCGGACCGCCCATGGCCTCCGGCGCACTGAGCGAGCCCGCTCCATCGCCCGAGAGCTCGAACAGCAGGTGGGCGGGGACCGGTTCACCATCCCGATGGGCGAGCGCGGTGACGTCCTCCGCGCCAAGGACCCTGACCGCACGCGCAGCCGCACCCGCACCCGCACCCGCACCCGCACCCGCACCAAGATCCCGGCCCGCCGCCGCGGCGGCAGGCGTGGCGGTCTCCGTCCAGCTCAGCCGGTACGGCGTCGGCCGCCCGACGCCGGCCACCTGCTCGGGCACCACCGGCTGGAGCAGCACCTCCTCGACGGCAGCCACGGGCGCACCGGTGGAGTCCTCCAACCTCAGCGACAGCCGGTCGACGCTCGCCGGAGCGACGCGTACGCGCAGGCGGGTCGCCCCCGTCGCGAACAGCCGAACCCCGCTCCAACGCACCGGCTGCATCCCGAGGTCGGCGCATCCCACCCGCACGGCGGCTTCGAGCAGCGCCGGATGCAGGCCGTAGCGAAGGGCGTCGTCCTGCTCGTCGTCCGGCAGCTCGACCTCACCGGTGAACTCGCCGTCAGCCTCGGCCCGTTCCCCGACGGTACCCGCACCCGCGTCCGTCAGCGTGGCGGTCGCGTGCCGGGTCCACGGTGTTCCGGGGTCGGCGTCGGCCGGGCGGGCGTGGACGACACACACCCATGAGTCGTCGTCGCCCGGCTGGACCGTCACCCGCAGATCGACCCCGCCGCGCTCAGGCACCACCAGCGGCGCCTCGACGCTCAGTTCGCCGATCCCGTCGCATCCGGCCTCCCGGGCGGCGTGCAGCGCCAGTTCGACGAATCCGCCGCCGGGGAACACGGCGACGTCACCGATGAGATGGTCGGCGAGCCACGGATGACTGCGCCGCGAGAGCCGTGCCGTGTACAGGAAGCCGCCCGGTTCGGGGATCTCGGCGGCGGCGCCGAGCAGCGGGTGGTCGGGCTCCGTGAGTCCCAGACCGGCGGCGTCCGCGCCCTGTTCCGGAATCAGCCAGAAGTGCTCGTGCTGGAAGGGGTAGGTGGGCAGCTCGACACGGCGTGCGCCCGTACCCGCGTAGACGCCGTCCCAGTCGACGGTGACGCCTCGCACATGCAGGCCGCCGAGCGCGGTCAACAGGGCGGCGGGCTCGGGCTGATCGGCTCGGAGTGTCGGCAGGCACACGGCGGACCCGTCACCGATCGTCTCGCTCGCGGCGGTGGTGAGATGCGCGGCCGGACCCAGTTCGAGCAGGGTCGTGACCCCGTGCCCGCCGATCAGCGTGGTGACCGTATCCGCGAAGCGCACCGCCTGCCTGATGTGCCGCGCCCAGTACCCGGGGGTCGTGAGATCCCCGGGCTCAGCCGGCCGACCCGTGGTGTTGGGGATGACGGGGATGCGGGGCTCCCGGTACGAGACCGTCGCGGCGATATCGGCGAACTCGGCGAGGATCGGCTCCATACGCGGCGAGTGGAAGGCGTGGGAGACGGTCAACTCCCGTACCCGATACCCCTCTTCGGCCAGTGTGTCGCGCAGGGCGGCGATCTCCTCGGCGCCGCCCGACACCACGACGTTGGTGGGACTGTTCTGCGCGGCGATCGCGAGGTCGCCGGTCAGCAGGCCCGAGACGTACGCCTCGGGGGCGTTCGTCGTGATCATGGCGCCCCCGGCGGGCAGGGACTGCATGAGCCGGGCGCGGGCGGCCACCAGCTTCGCCGCGTCCGCCAACTCCAGCACGCCCGCGATGTGCGCGGCGGTCAGCTCGCCGATCGAGTGCCCGGCGACCTGGTCCGGCCGTACGCCCCACGACTCCACCAGCCGGTACAGCGCGGTCTCCACCGCGAACAGGCCCGTCTGCGTGTAGAGCGTGCGGTCGAGCCATGCGGCCCGGTCGGTGCCCGGTTCGGCGAAGACGACCTCCGCCACCGGGTACGGCGCGTGCCCGGTGAGCCGTTCGTCGAGCGCGGCGCACACCTCGTCGAAGGTCCGCGCGTACACCGGGTAGTGCTCGTACAACTCCCGTCCCATGCCGAGACGTTGGCTGCCCTGCCCGGTGAAGAGCACCGCGAGTCGGCCCGGGACCGGTGTGCCGACGACCGCCTGTGGGTGACGCTCCCC
Source organism: Streptomyces ipomoeae 91-03 (assembly GCF_000317595.1). Classification (GTDB taxonomy): domain Bacteria; phylum Actinomycetota; class Actinomycetes; order Streptomycetales; family Streptomycetaceae; genus Streptomyces; species Streptomyces ipomoeae. The sequence goes on from NZ_AEJC01000415.1 coordinate 90,573, forward strand.
CGCGGCCAGCGCCTCCAGCGCCGTACGGGCCTCGTCGCGGTCGGCCGCCACGACGACCGCACGGTCGGTGAGCGCGGCCCGGGTGGTGGCGAGGGAGTGGCCCACGTCCAGCAGATCGGTGTCGGAGTCGGAGTCGGAGTCGGTGACGGCCAGACGGTCGGCGAGGCGGCGGGCCTGGGCGGACAGGGCGGCCGTACCGCGCGCGGACAGCGGCAGCGGGACGACGGGCGGACGTTTCCCGGGCTCTTCGGACGCCTCCGCAGACGCCCCGGTCGTCGGCTCGGACACCTCCCCGGACAGATCCCCGACCGCCCCGCCCCCGGCTCCGCTCCCGCTCTCCGGCGCCTGTTCCAGCACCACATGGGCGTTGGTGCCGCTGATGCCGAACGAGGACACGGCCGCGCGTCGCGGGCGATCCAGGTCGGGCCATTCCCTGGCCTCGGTCAGCAGCTCCACCGCGCCCGCCGACCAGTCCACCTGCGGGGTCGGCTCGTCGATGTGCAGCGTCTTCGGCAGCAGTCCGTGCCGCATCGCGAGGACCATCTTGATGACGCCCGCGACGCCCGCCGCCGCCTGGGTGTGGCCGAGGTTGGACTTGACCGAGCCGAGCCGGAGCGGGCTGTCGTCCGGCCGGTTCTGGCCGTAGGTGGCGAGGAGGGCCTGGGCCTCGATGGGGTCGCCGAGGGTCGTGCCGGTGCCGTGGGCCTCGACGGCGTCGATGTCGGACGGGGCGAGTCGGGCGGCGGTGAGGGCCTGGCGGATGACGCGTTGCTGGGAGGGGCCGTTGGGGGCGGTGAGGCCGTTGGAGGCGCCGTCCTGGTTGACGGCGGAGCCGCGCATCACGGCCAGCACCTCGTGGCCGTTGCGCTGGGCGTCGGACAGCCGTTCAAGGAGCAGTACGCCCACCCCTTCGCTCCAGCCCGTGCCGTCGGCCCCGGCCGCGAACGCCTTGCAGCGGCCGTCCGCCGCCAGCCCGCGCTGCCGCGAGAACCCGATGAACGGTCCCGGTGTGGAGATGACCGTCGCGCCGCCGGCCAGGGCCAGCGAACACTCGCCGGACCGGAGTGCCTGTGCGGCGAGGTGCATGGCGACCAGGGAGGACGAGCAGGCCGTGTCGACGGTGACGGCGAGCCCTTCGAGGCCGAGCGTGTAGGCGACGCGGCCCGAGGCGACCGCGCTGGAGACGCCGGTGCCGATGTAGCCCTCGACGCCGTCGGGGACCTTGCCGCCGCCGGTGGCGTAGTCGTGGTAAGTGATGCCGGAGAAGACGCCGACGTCCTTGCCGCGCAGGGAGGTCGGGTCGATGCCGGCCCGCTCCAGCACCTCCCACGAGGTCTCCAGCAGGAGCCGCTGCTGCGGGTCCATGGCCAGCGCCTCGCGCGGTGAGATCCCGAAGAACGTGGCGTCGAAGCCGGCCGCGTCCAGCAGGAAGCCGCTCTCCCGCGCGTACGTCGTACCCGGGTGGTCGGGGTCGGGGTGGTAGAGGGTGTCGAGGTCCCAGCCCCGGTCGGCGGGGAACGCGCTCATGCCGTCGCGGCCCTCGACGAGCATGTCCCACAGGTCCTCGGGCGAGGAGATCCCGCCCGGCAGCCGGCACGCCATGGACACGATGGCGATGGACTCGTGCCGCTCCCCCTCCAGCTCCCTCACACGCTTCTGGAAACGGCGGGCGTCAGCGAGGACACGCTTCAGATAGTCGCGAAGCTTGTCGTCATTCGCCATGGCGGTGTTCTCCTCGGTGGTGCAGAAGTCAGGAGGGGTGCTGTCTCAGAAGGGCGGGGGGGGTCCGGGCGGAGGCCCACGCGGCGGCCGTACGCCATCGGACGGAGCCCGGCGTCGTCGGAACAGGCCGTACATCGTCGGAACGGGCCCTGCGCCGCCGGAACGGCCCTGTGTGCCGGAACGGCCCTGTGCCGTCGGGCGGGCCGGTTGCCTCCGGGCGGGGTCGCGCCCGGAGGCGGACGGCGATCAGGACGACCCGAACTCGCTGTCGATGAGCTGGAACATCTCCTCGTCGGTGGCCGCGTCGAGGTCGACCTCGCTGCCGTCGCCGTCGGCCGCCCTGCCGCTCAGCGCGTCCCACTGGGCGACAAGGGCCTCCAGCCGCTTGCGGACCTGCGCGTGCTCGGCCTCGCCGGGCGCGATCGACGCGAGGCCCGCCTCGATGCCGTCGAGTTCGGAGAGGAGTACGGCGATGTCGTCGACGTCCTGGCCGAGTTCGGCGATCAGCAGCTGGAGGATGGCGTGGGGTGTGGGGTGGTCGAAGATCAGCGTGGCGGGGAGTTTGACGCCGGTGGCGGCCATGAGCCGGTTGCGGAGTTCGACCGCGGTGAGCGAGTCGAAGCCGATGTCGCTGAACGGCAGGGCGGGGTCGATGGCGTCGGCCGAGGCGTGCCCGAGCGCGGTGGCCGTCTCGGCGGTGACGAGGTCCAGCAGGATGCGTTCCTGGTCCGCGCGTCCGGCCTTGGCGAGGCGCTCGGCGAGCCCGCCGGCCGTGTCGCCGTCGGAGTTGGCGGCGCGGCGCGTGTGCTTGACGAGGCCCTGGAACAGCGGCGGCAGGGAGCCCTGTTCGGCCAGGGCGCGCAGGGCGCCGAGTTCCAGTCGTACGGGCACGGTGACCGGGTCGGCCCCGCGCAGGGAGGCGTCGAACAGTGCCATGCCGTCGTCGGCGGTGAGCGGCACGAGCCCGCCCCGGGCGAGCCGCTGCCGGTCGGCCTCGCTCAACTGCCCGGTCATGCTGCCGCCCTGCTCCCACAGGCCCCACACGAGGGACAGCGCCGCCCGGTGCCCGGCCGCCCGGTGGTGGGCGAGGGCGTCGAGGTAGGTGTTGGCGGCGGCGTAGTTGCCCTGGCCGGGGCCGCCGATGAGTCCGGCGAGCGACGAGAACAGCACGAACGCGTCCAGGTCGCGGTCCGCGGTGAGTTCGTGCAGGTTCCACGCCGCGTCGACCTTGGGCCGCAGTACGGCTGACAGCCGCTCGGGGGTGAGGGTGGTGACGACACCGTCGTCGAGCACACCGGCCGTGTGGACGACGGCGGTGAGCGGCGCGCTTTCCGGGACGGTGTCCAGCAGTGCCGCGAGCGCCGTGCGGTCGGTGGCGTCGCACACCTCGATCCGTACGTCCGCGCCCTTCTCGACGAGCGCCGCCCGCAGTTCCCCGGCACCCGGCGCGGCGGCGCCCCGACGGCTGACGAGGAGCAGATTGCGCACCCCGTGGTGGTCGACGAGGTGACGGGTCAGGATGGCCGCGAGGTGACCGGTGCCGCCGGTGACGAGGACCGTGCCGTTCGGGTCGAGCCGGCGCGGCGGCAGCAGCACGTTCTTGCCGATGTGCCTGCCCTGGCTCATGTACCGGAAGGCGTCCTTGGCGTCGGCGAGGTCCCACGTGGTCAGCGGTAGCGGCTGGAGGGCGCCCTGTTCGAAGAGGACGGCCAGCTCGGCGAGGATCTCGTGGATGCGGGTGTTGTCGCCGGTGCCGAGGTCGATGGCGTGGTACGCGACTCCGGGGTGCTCGGCGGCCGTGCGTGCGGCGTCCCGGAGGTCGGTCTTGCCCATCTCGACGAAGTGTCCGCCGTCCGACAGCAGCCGCAGCGAGGCGTCGATGAAGTCGCCGGTGAGCGCGTTGAGCACGGCGTCGACGCCACGGCCTCCGGTCGTGTCCAGGAAGTGGCGTTCGAAGTCCAGGGTGCGCGAGTTGTGCAGATGGGCGGCGTCGATGCCCTGGCCGTGCAGGAAGTCCCACTTGCCGGGGCTGGCGGTGGCGAACACCTCCGCCCCCAGGTGCCGGGCCAGCTGCACCGCGGCCATGCCGACACCGCCGGCCGCCGCGTGGATCAGGATCGACGTGCCCTCCCGTACGTCGGCGAGGTCGCGCAGCGCGTGGTAGGCGGTGGTGAACGCGATGGGCACGGTCGCCGCCTGCTCGAACGTCCACCCCTCCGGTACGCGGATGAGGCTGCGCTCGTCGGCGACGGCGACCGGCCCGAAGGCGCCGGGGAACATGCCCATCACCCGGTCCCCCGGCGCGAACGCGGTGACGTCCGCCCCCGTCTCCACCACGACACCCGCGCCCTCGTTGCCCATGGCGGCGGGCCCCGGGTAGACGCCGAGCGCGATGAGCACGTCACGGAAGTTCAGGCCCGCCGCCCGGACGGCGATCCGTACCTCTCCCGGCGCGAGTTCCGCGAGCGCGGCGGGCTCCGGACGCAGGGCCAGGCTGTCGAGGGTGCCGCCGCCCTCGCTCTCCAGCCGCCATGCCTCCGCCTCGGCGGGCGGCAGGAGCCGGGTGTGGTTCCTGGTGAGCCGGGGTGCGTACGCGCGCCCGCCCCGCAGGGCGAACTGCCCCTGATCGGCGGCGAGTACGGCGGGCAGGGCCCCGGCGGGCTCCCCGTCGGCGTCGGAGTCGAGGTCGACGAGGACGAGCCGCCCGGGGTTCTCCGACTGCGCCGACCGCAGCAGACCCCACGCGGCAGCCGCCGCGAGATCGGTGACCGTCTCGCCACCGAGCCCGGTGCTCACGGCTCCCCGGGTGATGACGAGCAGCCTGCTGTCCTCCAGTTCCGGCTCGCCGAGCCACGCCAGGACCACCGCCAGGGCGTCCGTGGTGAGCGTGTGCACGGCGGCCGGTTCCGGTCCGTCGCCGGTGAGTTCGAGCAGCAGGATGTCGGGCGCCGGTGCTCCGGAGGCGGTCGCCTCGGCCAGTTCGCGGACGTCCCGCGCGCTCATGACGGGTACGGCGTCGAAGTCGCCCTCGGCCGCCGGCAGCGTCACCTCTGCCCACTCGACCCGGTGCAGCGCGTCGAGGTCGCCCCGGCGACCGCCGGCCCCGAGCCGGTCGTTGGCCACGGGCAGCAGGACCAGTGCCTCGACCGACGCGACGGGCGCGCCGGTGGCGTCGGCGAGCTGGAACGCCATCCGGTCCGGTGCCCCGGCCGGGGCGACCCGCACCCTCACCCGCTCCGCACCAGTCGCGTACAGCCGGACACCGCTCCACTCGAACGGCAGCAGCGTCCTGCCCTCGCCCGCGTCGGTCTCGCCCCGGAAGGTGTTGGCGTGCAGGGCCGTGTCGAGGAGCGCGGGGTGGATGCCGTAGCGCGCCGCCTCTTCGTGCTGGTCCTGCGGCAGTTCGGCCTCGGCGAAGATCTCCTCGCCGCGCACCCACACCGTGTGCAGGCCCTGGAAGGCGGGCCCGTAGTCGTAACCGGCCGCCGACAGCGTCTCGTGGAGCGTGCCGGCGTCGCGCGGTTCGGCGCCCTCCGGCGGCCAGACGGAGAGGTCGAAGCCCGCCGTGTCCCCGGCCGCGCCGAGGGTTCCGCTCGCGTGCCGCGTCCACGGGGTGCCGGGGTCGCTTCCGGCGGGCCGCGAGTGGACGGCGAAGGCCCGGCTCCCGTCGCCCCCGTCCGGCTGCACGGTCACCCGTACATCGACGCCGCTCTCCTCCGGCAGCGGCAAGGCCGCCTCGATGATCAGCTCGTCGACACCGGCACAGCCGGTCTCCCGCGCGGCGTGCAGCGCCAGCTCGACGAAGCCCGCGCCCGGCATGAGGACGGTCCCGGCGACGACGTGGTCGGCCAGCCAGGGGTGCGTCCGCGTGGAGAGCCGTGAGGTGAACAAGTAGCCGCCGGTGTCGGGTAGTTCGGTCATCGCACCGAGGAGCGGGTGACCGGGGCTGGTGAGGCCGAGGCCGGTGGCGTCGGTGGCCGCGTTCGGGTCGGGCAGGAGCCAGTAGTCCTGGTGCTGGAAGGCGTACGTGGGGAGGTCCACGCGCCTGCCGCCGGGGAGGAGGGCGGGCCAGTCGAGAGGGATGCCCCGGGTGTGGAGGGTGGCGACGGCGGTGAGGAGGGTGCGCGGTTCGGGGTCGTCGGGGCGGAGGGTGGGGACGCAGGCCGGGGTGTCGAGGGTGTCGTTGACGGCCGAGGCAAGATGCGGGGTCGGGCCCAGTTCCAGGAAGGTGGTCACGCCCTCGGCCGCGAGAGTCCGTACCGCCCGCTCGAAGTGGACCAAGTCGCGGATGTGCCGGGTCCAGTAGCCGGGCGTGAGCGGGTCGCCTTCCCCCGGCCGGCCGCTTTCCCCCGGCCGATCGCCTTCCCCGAGCCGATCGCCTTCCCCGGCGGTGACGAGGGGGATACGGGGCTGACGGTACGTCACGGTCGCGGCGACGCTCGCGAACTCGTCCAGGATCGGGTCCATCAGCGGCGAGTGGAAGGCGTGGGAGACGGTCAGGTCCCGGACGCGGTGGCCCTGTCCGGTCAGCGTCTCCCGTAGCGCCGATATCTCGTCGGTGTCGCCGGAGATCACCGTGTTGGTGGGGCTGTTGTACGCGGCTACGGCGGTGCGCTCGGTGAGCAGCTTGGCGACGGTCTCGGCCGGGGCGGTGGTGGTGATCATCGCGCCGCCGGAGGGCAGGGACTGCATCAGGCGGGCGCGGGCGGCCACGAGCTTCGCCGCGTCCTCCAGGTCGAGCACACCGGCGATGTGAGCGGCCGTCAGCTCGCCGATGGAGTGACCGGCCACCTGGTCCGGCCGTACGCCCCAGGACTCGACGAGCCGGTACAGCGCGGTCTCGACGGCGAACAGACCTGTCTGGGTGTAGAGCGTCCGGTCCAGCCAGCCGTCGGGATCGCTGAACACCACCTCCGCCACCGGGTGCGGGGCATGCCCGGCGAGATGCCGGTCGAGGGCCGCGCACGCCTCGTCGAAGGCCTGTGCGTACACGGGGAAGGCGTCGTACAACTCCCGGCCCATGCCTGGGCGTTGACTGCCCTGCCCGGTGAACAGCACCGCGAGGAGGCCGTCGCCGGCGTTTCCGGTCACGAGCGCGGGGTGCGACTCACCGGCGGCCAGTGCGGTCAGGGCCGTACGGGCCTCGTCCTGGTCACCCGCGAGGATCACGGCCCGCTCGGACAACCGGGCGCGGCCCGTGGCGAGGGAGTGGCCCACATCGAGCAGGGAGCCGGTGCCCTCGATATGGGCCAGGAGGCGTCCCGCCTGGGCGGCCAGGGCGCCCTTCCCCCGGGCGGACAGCACCAGCGGCGTCACCGGCAGTGGTTCGGGGGTGGGCTCCTCCACGGGCTCGGGCTTCGGCGCCTCCTCCAGGATGAGGTGGGAGTTCGTACCGCTGGCGCCGAACGCGGAGACACCGGCCCGGCGGGGACGGTCGTCGGGGGCGATCCACTCGCGCGACTCGGTGAGGAGTTCCACGGCGCCGGCCGACCAGTCGACCTGGGGGGTCGGCGCGTCGACGTGGAGGGTCTTGGGCAGGACGCCGTGTCGCATGGCCTGGATCATCTTGATCACGCCCGCGACACCGGCGGCGGCCTGGGTGTGGCCGATGTTGGACTTGAGGGAGCCGAGCCAGAGGGGGCGCTCCTCGGGGCGGTCCTGGCCGTACGTCGCGATGATGGCCTGGGCCTCCAGCGGGTCGCCGAGGACGGTGCCGGTGCCGTGGGCCTCGACGGCGTCCACGTCGGCCGGGGAGAGGCGGGCGTCGGCGAGGGCCTGGCGGATGACGCGTTGCTGGGAGGGGCCGTTGGGGGCGGTGAGCCCGTTGGAGGCGCCGTCCTGGTTGACGGCGGAGCCACGGATGACGGCGAGCACGGGATGGCCATGGCGTCGGGCGTCCGACAGGCGCTCCAGGAGGAGCATGCCGACGCCCTCGGACCAGCCGGTGCCGTCGGCCGCCGCCGCGAAGGACTTGCAGCGGGCGTCCGGGGAGAGGGCGCGCTGCCGGGAGAAGCTGACGAAGCCGTCGGTGGCCGCCATCACGGCGACGCCGCCGGCGAGGGCGAGCCGGCAGTCCCCGCCGCGCAGCGCCTGGATCGCGAAGTGGACGGCGACGAGGGACGACGAGCAGGCCGTGTCCACGGTGACGGCGGGCCCTTCGAGGCCCAGGGCGTAGGCGACGCGCCCGGAGGCGACGCTGCCGGCGCCGCCGGTCCACTGGTAGCCCTCCAGGTCGGCGGGGAGCGGGTTGATCCGGGTGAGGTAGTCGTGGTTCACCACACCGGCGAACACACCCACGCGGTCGCCGCGCAGCCCCACGGGGTCGATGCCGGCGCGTTCGAAGGTCTCCCAGGCCGTTTCGAGGAGGAGCCGCTGCTGCGGGTCCATGGCCAGCGCCTCGCGGGGTGAGATGCCGAAGAACTCGGCGTCGAAGGCGGCGACGTCGTCGAGGAAGCCGCCCTCGCGGATGTAGCACGTGCCGGTCCTGTCGGGGTCCGGGTCGTAGATGGCGTCGAGGTCCCAGCCGCGGTCGGTGGGGAACTCGGTGATGCCGTCGACGCCGTCCGCCACCAGCCGCCACAGCTCGTCCGGCGTGGTGACGCCGCCCGGCAGCCGGCACGACATGGCGACCACGGCGATCGGCTCGGACGACTCGGCGACGGCCTGGTCGTACTGCTTCTGCAGCCGGGTGTTCTCCTTCAGCGACGCGCGGAGGGCCTCGACCAGCTTGTCGGTCCGGTCACCGGCACCGTTGCCGACCCGGGTGTCCTCGCCGGACGCCTTGTCGGCGCGGTTGCCCGTGCCGGAGGCGTTGCCGGCCCGGCGGTCCTCGCCGGACGTGCTGCCCACCCGCTTGTTCACGCCGGACGCGCTGCCGACCCGCTTGTCCACGTCCCGCTCCGTCTCCCGCGCCACGTCCCGCTCCCTGTCCTGTTCCGTGTTCCGTTTCACTGCGTGCCGCTTCACCGCGTGCCGCTGAGTCACTGGGTGCTCCCGAGAGCGCGTTGCAGCAGGTCGTCGACGTCCATCGCGTCGATGAGCTCCTCGTCGCCGGCGGCCCCGGCCGACCCGGCGGACCCGTTCGCCCCCTTCGTCCCGCCCGACCCGCCGGCCTCGTCCGCCGCCGTGCCGGCGCCCGCGACGTCCAGCAGGGCGTCGAGGAGTCCGGCGTCCCGGAGGGCGGTGAGCGAGACCGAGGCCAGGGCCTGCCGGATCTCGGCCTCGCGTTCCGCCAGTTCGGCGTCCTCCTGGGACGGGTTCTGGGCGGACTCCTGGAGGAGTTGTTCGCGCAGGTAGCCGACGAGTGCGGCGGGGGTGGGGTAGTCGAAGGTCAGCGTGGCGGGCAGGCGCAGCGACACGGCCGTGCTGAGGCTGTTGCGCAGGCTGACCGCCGCCAGCGAGTCGAAGCCCATCTCCTGGAAGGGGCTCTGCGGGCTGATCGCGTCCTGTCCGCTGTGGCCGAGGACGGTCGCCGCCGTCGTCCGCACCAGCTTCATCAGGATCCGATCCCGCTCCGCCTCCGACGCCTCGGTGAGAGAGCGCAGGAACTCGGAGCCCGTCTCACCGCCGTCGTCGTCCGCGGCGGCGGCCTCGATGATCCGCCGCGCCTCCGGGAGATCCCCGAGGAGCGGGCTGCTCCGCATGCCCGTGAAGGCGGGCACGAACTTCTCCCAGTCGATGTCGGCCACGGTGACGGAGGCGGTGGTGGCAGTGGCTGCGGCATCCGAAGTGACGGTCTGCGCGAGCGCCTTGCCGATCAGGTCGGCCGCGACGGGCGACACACCCCGGCGCCGCAACTGCTCCACGGTCGCCTCGTCCGCACCGACTCCGATGCCCTCGACGACGCCCCACGCCACGGACAGCGACGGCAACCCACGCGCCCGGCGCCGCTCGACGAGCGCGTCGAGGAACGCGTTCGCCGCACCCGAGGTCCCCTGCCCGCCACCGCCCCACACACCGGCGATCGACGAGAACACCACGAACATGTCCAGTGTCCTGTCCCCGAGCAACTCGTCGAGATGCACGGCACCGTCCGCCTTCGCCGCCAGCACCTCCACCAGCTCCGTCACATCAGTGCCGGTGAGGGGGTTCGTCCGTACGAGATCGGCCGCGTGTACGACAGCGTCGGGGGTGAGGCCGAGCTCGTCGACGCGGGTGAGGAGGCCGGCGACGCCTTCACGCGTGGTCAGGTCGGCCTCGATGACGGTGAACGCGCAACGGAGTTCGATATCGGTGAGGTCGTACGACGCGCCGGGGGCGACGGTGAGCACCAGGTGCTCGGCACCGGCCCGGGCGAGCCACGCCGCCGCGTGCCGGCCGAGCCCTTCCGTGCCGCTGGTCACGAGAACCGTGCCGCGCACCCGCCACTCGGCCGTGGCACGGGCGGTGTCCCGGCCGAGCCTGCGCGCGAGCACGCCCGCCGGGCGTACGGCCAGCTGATCCTCGCCGTCCTGACCGCACAGGGCGCCCAACAGCCGCCGTACCGCCCGCTCGTCGACCGTCCCGGGCAGGTCGACGAGTCCGCCCCACCGGTCCGGCGACTCCAGCGGCACCGCACGCCCGAGCCCCCACACCAGCGCCTGCCACGGCGACCGCAAAGGATCGGCCGGGCCCGTGCTGACGGCCCCCGAGGTCACACACCACAGCGGTGCCGTGACCCCGGCGTCGCCGAGCGCCTGCACCAGCGTGAGGGTCGCTTCGGCGCCCACGCTCAACGCCGCGCACGCGCCGGTCGTACGGTCGTCCAGGGCCAGCAGCGACAGCACGCCGCCCAGGTCGTCGCCGATGGTGGCGGCCTGCTTCCGCAGCAGCTCGGCGAACCCGGCGCGATCGGGACCGCCGTTTCCGTCGCAGTCGTAGTCGTAGTCGTAGTCGTAGGGGAGTACGACGGTCCGCAGGCCCTGCGCTTCCAGGGTGCCGAGCAGTTGCTCGATCGTGTCGGTCGTGTGGGTGAGCTGCGGGGCCACGACGAGCCAGGTGCCGGTGGGCAGCCCGGGCGCCGGGTTCGTGAGGGGCTTCCAGCCGATCCGGTAACGCAGCCGGTCCACCGCCGACTTCTCGTCCCTGCGCCGCCGCCACGACGCCAGCACACCCACCGCCGCCTCCATCGCGTCGGCCGTGCGCTCCCGCTCCTCAGCGCCGACGCCCAGGGCCGCCACCAGCGACCCGACGTCCTCACGCTCGACCGCCTCCCAGAACCGCGCGTCCACCTCGTCGACGGCCCGCTCGGTCTCGGGCCGCTCGGCCTCCTCCAGCCAGTAGTGCTGGTGCTGGAACGGGTAGGTCGGCAGG
>NZ_AEJC01000416.1 GCF_000317595.1 Streptomyces ipomoeae 91-03
GCGCGGCGTCGGCGACTTCGGGAGCCGGCGGCGCCACCACCGCTTCCGGGGCCTGCGGCTGGGCGGCAGCCGGGGCTTCGACGGCTTCCGGAACCTGGACCGGGGCTTCGACGGCCTCCGGCGCCTGGACCGGGGCTTCGACGACTTCCGGCGCCTGGACCGAGGCTGCGACGACCTCCGGCGCCTGGGCCTCCCCGTGGGCGACCGAAGCGGTCGAGATCTCCTGCGTCCGGGCGTACGCCGCCTCCTGGGCCTGGACAAAAGCCGCGTCCTGCGCCTCATGCAGGGCCTCGGCCTCGTCCATCTGCTGCTGGGGCGCCACGGCCGGCTGTGCCTGCGCGACAGCCGCAGAGACCGGCTCCTCCTGCGGAACGACCGTTTCTGCAGCCGCTCCCCCGTTGGGCACCGCCGGCGCGGGCGTCGCGTCGGCGGAGACAGGGGTGCCCCATGGCGTCACGCCCGGCGGGGGCACGTCGAGGTATTCGGGGCCGGTGGTGGGCGGGCCGGCGTGACGGGCGGCGCCGGGCAGGACGGGGGCGGCGGCCGGGCCGCGGTCGGCGAGGGAGCGGACCGGGCTGGCGGAGGGGTCGGAGGTGGGCGGGCCCATGTGCAGCGGGCGGCGGGCGACCGGCGGCTGCGGGACGGGCGTCCCGACTGGGTGGCGGACGGCGCCTAGGTCGATCGAGCCGCTGTCCCGGCCGGACGTCTCGTGCGGGCCGGGCTGGAAGAACTGCTCCTGGGCGACCGGCTCGTGGACGAATTGCACGACGGGTTCGGGGGCGGGTGGTGGAACTTCGTTGCCCCAGGCACCCTGGGCGCCCGGCAGGAGCAGCTCTTCGTCCTCGGCGGCGGTCTCGGAGAGGTAGGTGTACGCGTCCGGCGCGACGACGCCCGGCTGCTCCACCATCCCTGCGCTCTCCGGCAGCCCCTCGCCCGGGACCTGGCCGGTGTCCGTCATGCGTACCCCTCGCCCATCCGTTAGTGCCTCAATGCCAGCTGGCCCTGGAACGGCGCACCGACCGTTCCACTGTGGAGAACGAGCGTGCGCGCCCAGCGGCACGAGACGACCTGCCTGCAAGTCGACAAAGCCATTGAGTGGCCATTGTCGCGGTCGTTCCGCCGTCGCGACAGCTCGACCCGCGACGGTCCGCTGTGGACTGCGCCACGTTGCGCGCCCTCCCGTTCCGCCGTACCACACACGCCCTCAAAACGGGCACGCTTTCCGGACATTGACCGACGAAATGCCGGGTGCCGGAGTGCCGTACAACGACTGGCCAGCCTACCTCGCCGGTACGACAACCGGATCACAGGGAACGTTCGGGCAGTGTCCCGCTGAGCAGGAACGCGACGGTCCGTTCCTTCTCCGTCCAGGCCCTGGTGTCGAGTTCGACGGACTGCACGAAGTCGCACTGGACGTCGTATCCGTGTTCGGTGAGGTCCCGTCCGACGCGTTCGGCGGCGGGGCGGGTCAGGGCGTGGGTGACGATGCGTTGGGGGCGCCGGTCGGCGACGGCGGAGACCACGGCGGCTCCCCCGCCGCCGACACGTACGACGTCGGGTTCGGGGAGGTTCTCCAGGATGTGCGGGGCTGTGCCGTGGACCACCTGGAGCTGGACGCCGAAGCGGCGGGCGGTGAGGGTCGTACGGCCGCAGGCCTCGGGGTCATGGTCGACGGCGATGACGGCGGCGCCATGGCGGGCGGCCTCGGTGGCGAAGGCGCCGCTGCCGGAGCCGATGTCCCACACGAGGTCGCCGACGCGCGGTCCGAGGCGGGCCAGCTGGGAGGAGCGCAGCAGTTCGGCCTCGCCCTCGCCGAGGGCGCCGCCGTAGGCGTGGGCGGGCAGGGCCCAGCCGCGGGGTCCGGCGGCGGGGTCGCGGCCGGCGATCCAGCCGCCGTCGGCCGTGGTGACCGGACCGCCGATGACGATGACGACGTTGGGGTCGCGCCAGACGTGGTCGACGGCCTTGTCGGAGGTGACGACGGTGACGCGTTCACGTTCGGTGCCGAGTGCCTCGCAGATCACGAAGGTGCGGTGGACTCCGTCGAGGAGCAGGCCGAGTTCGGCGGGTCCGGCGCCGGGTGAGGTGAGGACGGCGACCTTGGTGTGGGCGCGGCACACGTTCACGGCGCGGCGCAGCGTACGGCGGTGGGCGACGACGACCTGGGCGTCGTCCCAGGGCATGCCCGCGCGGGCGAACGCGGCGGCCACGGAGGAGACGCCGGGGACGACTTCGACCTCCAGGCCGAACTCGGGGGCTCTGAGGGTGCGGACGACGCCGAAGAAACCCGGGTCGCCGTCGGCGAGGACCACGGCGGTGCCGCGGTGGGCGGCGATACGGCGGGCGGCGAGGGCGACACTGCCGAGCCGGATGCGTTCGGCGGTGGGGGGTACCTCGGGCAGTGCCAGATGGTGGGCCGCGCCCGCGACCAGGGTGGCGGCGCCGAGGGCGGAGCGCGCCGCGGCGGTCAGGGGGGAGCCGTCCCAGCCGATCACCGTGACCCGGTCGGCCATCGTCGTCAGTCTCCAGGGATCTTCGCAGGTCGTCGGGGAAAGCCCGCACGGGGGGTCACGTGAGGGTACCTGGTGACGGGGAAGGGCCCGGCGGCCGGGCGGCGGCTGTGCGCTGCCCGTGGGTGGTTCAGTTCCAGTCCGAGTACGAGCCGAAACCGCCGCTGTCGGCCAGTTCCTCGCTGACGCCCTCGATGTCCTCCGGGAGGAGGCTCCAGACGATGAAATCGGTGCGGATCTCGGTCCAGTGGTCGTCGGCGGTGCGGGCGCGCGCTATGCAGGCGTTGCGCAGGACGCCCTCGCTGATGCAGCCGATCTTCTGGGCGACCTGCTGGGAGGCGGTGTTGTCGGCGGCGGTGCGCAGCTCGATGCGTTCGAACTTCTGCTCGCGGAACAGCCATTGGGCGGTGGCGAGGGCCGCTTCGGAGGCGTAGCCCTCGCCGCGTGCCCAGGGGGCGATGACGTACGCCATCTCGCTGGAGCGGACACGCCAGTCGGTGTTCCGCAGGTGCACGATGCCGACGAGGCGCTGGGTGAGGAACTCGTCGACGGCGAAGACGATGCCGCGACCCCCGATGCGTTCGGCGGGGGCCTGTTCGGTGATCCAGCGCCGGGCGTCGTCCCGGGTGTAGGGGTGCGGGACGGAGGTCCAGGCGGTGACCATCTCGTCGTTCATCATCTCGGCGAACGCCTCGATGTCGTCCTCGTCGAGCGGGCGCAGAACCAACCGCTCCGTACTGATGGAGATGTCGGGCAAGGTGCTCGTCATGCGCCGCTCCGTAACCTTCGAAACCTTTGAGGGCCTGCTGAACTGCCCAGCATGCAGCATGAAAGCACTGAATCGCACCACAGGGCCCACAGTCCGTGAGGGAGTGGGCCCCATGCGTGGCGATACGCCGCAATCGCCCCGGCGTCCTTCTGAACGGCAGCCGTTCAGAAGGACGAGAGGGGGACGAGAGGGGGACGAGAAGGGGACGGGAGAGAAGCGAGAAGATCAGAAGGACGGGATGACGGACCCGTCGTACTCGTTCTCGATGAACTTCCTGACCTCGTCGGAGGTGAGGAGTTCGGCGAGCTTCTTCACTCGCGGATCGTCCTCGTCACCGTCCTTGACGGCGAGGAAGTTGCCGTAGGGGTTGTCCTTGGCGGACTCCAGGACCAGGGCGTCCTTCGCGGGCGAGAGGTCGGCCTCGATGGCGTAGTTGCCGTTGACGACGGCGGCGTCGACGTCGTCCAGGGAGCGCGGGGTCTGGGCCGCCTCCAACTCCTTGAACTGGAGCTTCTTGGGGTTCTCGGCGATGTCGGCCGGGGTCGCGTCGTTGCCCACGCCGTCCTTGAGCGTGATGATCCCGCCCGCGTCGAGCAACTTGAGCGCGCGGGCCTCGTTGACGCTGTCGTTCGGGACGGCGATGGTGGCGCCGCTCTTGAGGTCGTCGGCGCTCTCGAGCTTCTTGGAGTAGAGGCCGAGCGGTTCCAGGTGGACCGTGACGACGGGCACGATGTGGGTGCCGTTCTTCTTGTTGAAGTCGTCGAGGTACGGCTGGTTCTGGAAGTAGTTGGCGTTCACGGACCCGTCCTCGGTGGCCGTGTTCGGCGTGACGTAGTCGGTGAACTCCTTGACCTCCAGATCGAGGCCCGCGTCCTTCGCCAGGTTGTCCTTGACGAAGGTGAGGATCTCGGCGTGCGGGGTCGGGCTGGCGGCGACGACGAGGGGACCGCTGGTGTCGGACGCGGAGGCGGTGTCGGCCTTGTCCGAGCCGCAGGCGGTGAGCCCGAGGGTGAGGGCTCCGACGGCGAGTACGGCGGTGGTGAACTTGGCGGTGTTACGCACGAAAAGTGCCTTTCCTTTTGGGTGGAGCGACCCCGAGAGAGGTGTTCGGGGAGTTGGAGGGGTGCGGCCTAGACGGTCTTGCCGGTCGCCGTCGAGGCCTTCAGCAGGCGGAGCCTGGGTGCCGGACCCGAGGTGCCGCCACGGCGGTGCAGGGAGCGGGCCGCGTAGTCGCCGGCGAACTGGATCAGCGAGATCACGACCGCGAGGATCGCGACGGTGATCCACATCAGCTCGGTCTCGAAGCGCTGGTAGCCGTAGCGGATGGCGATGTCGCCGAGACCGCCCGCGCCGACCGTGCCGGCCATCGCCGAGTAGCCGATGAGCGCGACGATCGTGGTGGTGGTGCCGGCGATCAGCGAGGGCAGGGACTCGGGGACGAGGACCCGCCGTACGACGGTCCAGGTGTTGCCGCCCATCGACTGCACGGCCTCGACGAGCCCGTGGTCCACTTCGCGGACGGCCGTCTCGACCAGGCGCGCGAAGAACGGGATCGCCCCGACGGCGAGCGGCACGATCGCGGCCTCACGCCCGATGGTCGAGCCGGTGACCCAGCGGGTGAAGCCCATCAGCGCGACCATCAGGATGATGAAGGGCATCGAGCGGGCGATGTTCACGATCTGCCCGAGGACCTTGTTGGCGAGGACGTTCCGCAGCAGGCCGCCGCGGTCGGTGAGCACGAGCAGGATCCCGAGCGGGAGTCCGCCGACGACCGCGATGACGGTGGACCAGCCGACCATGTAGAGGGTGTCCCAGCTGGCCTGCTCCAGCAGGGGCCGCGTCTCGGACCAGGTCACAGCTCGGCACCTTCCTTGACCAGGGCGGACTCGTTGCCCACCACGTCGATCCGCAGGCCCTGTTCGCGCAGGAAGCCGATGGGGACCACGTTCTCCTCGTAGCGGCCGGGCAGTTCGATGCGCATCCGGCCGATCTGGAGGCCGCCGACGGTGTCGATGGCGGCGCCGAGGATCGAGATGTCGATGTTGTACGTGCGGGACAGCTGCGAGATGACCGGCTGGGTGGCCGCCTCGCCCTGGAAGGTGACGTCGAGGACGGTGCGGTCGTCGCCGGACGCCTCGCCGCCCACCGGGAAGAGCGCGGACGCCAGTTCGGAGCCGGGGGTCGCGAGGAGTTCGCTGACCGTGCCGGACTCGACGATGCGGCCCCGGTCCATGAGGGCGGCCGAGTCGCAGATCGTCTTGACGACGTCCATCTCGTGCGTGATGAGCAGAACGGTCAGGCCCAGCTGCCGGTTCAGGTCGCGCAGCAGCTGGAGGATGGAGCGGGTGGTCTCCGGGTCGAGGGCGCTGGTGGCCTCGTCGGAGAGCAGCACCTTCGGATCGCCGGCCAGGGCGCGGGCGATGCCGACGCGCTGCTTCTGGCCGCCGGAGAGCTGGGCCGGGTAGGCCTTGGCCTTGTCGGCGAGCCCGACGAGGTCGAGGAGTTCCAGGGCTTTGCGGGAGCGTTCCCTGCCCGACTTGCCGAGGATTTCGAGGGGCAGTTCGACGTTGTCCTGGACGGTGCGCGAGGACAGCAGGTTGAAGTGCTGGAAGACCATGCCGATACGGCTGCGCGCCCGCCGGAGTTCCCGGCCCGCGCGGGGGCCGCGGCCGGCCAGCGCGGTGAGGTCCTCGCCCGCCACGGTGACGATTCCGGAGGTCGGGCGTTCGAGGAGGTTCACGCAGCGGATCAGCGAGGACTTGCCGGCGCCGGACTGGCCGATGACGCCGTACACCTCACCTTCGCGGACGTGCAGGTCGACGCCGTCGAGGGCGGTGACGTCACGGCCGCGGGAACGGTAGACCTTGGTCAGGCCTGATGTCGTGATCACTGGGTTTCCGTCACTGTCGAGTACGCGGGCGTGGGTGTGCCCTGGTACGGGAGGAAAAGTCGTGCGCGGGCGACTCGGTCACGTACGGCGAACGGCGTACGGACATGCCACGGCGGCTCGCTTCGGGGCTCTCCCGCTCTCGGCTTCGCCCGAGCGGGGGCACCCCCATGGCTCGGGGGTGGTGCGGGGGCCCTCTAGAAGGCGCACATTCGACACAGACAACGAGCACCGGGCGTCATGGTCGCCTCGGTCGCAAAGGTGCGGCAGCTCGTCGTGGTCATGAGATCAGTAAAGCAGATGTATGGATTCGACCAAGAACGCCTGTCCGTATGACGGACAGGCGAGGACAGCAGACAGGCAGGTCAGCGAGATGCCGTCCATCCTTTGGGCATCCGCCTCTGTGGCCAAGGCCACGATGGGAGCCTCCCGCACGCCCTGGTCCGGGGTCGGCCGCAGCAGGGCTTTTGGGCCGTAATAGGGTCGCGGCATGCTTGTTCCCCTGACCGTGGCGACCGCCGTCGCGGCACTCCTGCTGGCCGCGTGGTGCGGCTGGGCCGCGTACCGAGATCAGCCGACCAAGGACTGGCACTTCATCGGTATGGCCGTGGTGACGGTCCTGACCCTGGTGCAGCTGGTCGTCGGCATCGTGCAGCTGGCGCGCGGCGAGGACCCGGAGCAGGGCACCACGATCTTCGTGTCGTACCTCCTCGGCGCGTTCGCCTGCGTCCCGGTGACGGGGTTCATGTCGCTGGCGGAGCGCACGCGCTGGGGCAGCGTGACCGTCGCGGCGGGCGGTGTGGTGCTGGCGGTGCTGCAGGTGCGGCTCTATGACATCTGGGGAGGCTGACATGACGACCACGGAGGGGAAGCCGCCGCAGGAGAAGAAGCGGGCCCGGCTGATCACCGGTCCCGGGATGCTGCTCGTCTGGCTGTACGGCGTGATGGTCGTCGGTGCCGTGTCGCGGTCCATCGTGCAGATCTCGACCGAGTTCGAGCACGCGCCGCTCGCCTACTCGCTCTCCGCCCTCGCGGGTGTTGTGTACGGGTTCATCACGTACTCGTTGGTGCGGGGTGGGGAGACAGCCCGCAAGGCGGCACTGGTGTGCTGCGCCGCCGAACTCGCGGGTGTGCTGGTGGTGGGAACCTGGACGCTGATCGAGCCATCGGCGTTCCCGGACGCGACCGTGTGGTCGGACTACGGCATGGGGTACCTGTTCATCCCCGTACTGCTGCCCATCACCGCCATGTACTGGCTGCGGAAGAACGCGCGGCAAAGGGACGCCGCCTGAGATTCGTCAGGGTCACGCCGTCGCCGCGTACGCCCCCGCCGGCTTCTCCAGGACCACCATCGGCACCCCGTCCTGCGCCTGGCTCGTGCCCACCGCCTCGTACCCCACTCGGCGATACAGCCGAAGGTTGCCCTCGCTGCGGTGCCCGGTGCTGAGGCGGAACTTGGTGGCGCCGCGTTCCTCGGCGAGGGCGGACTCGGCCGCGCGGAGCAGCCTCGCCCCGATGCCGTGGCCCTGGAGGCGGGGGTGGACGCAGAGCTTGCCGATGGAGGCGGCGCCGTCCTCGTGGAGCGTGCCCCGTACGGAGCCGACGACCTCGTCACCCAGTCGGGCCACGAACACACAGTCGGAGGCGACCTCCTCACGGACGGAGTCGAGGCTCTGGATGAGCGGATCGATCCGGTAGTTGCCGTACAGCGCCGCCTCGCTCTGGAAGCACAGGTACTGCAGCCTGAAGATCTGCTCGGCGTCCTGCTCGTTCGCCACGGAGATGGTCACGCTCATGCCCATGTGTGCACGCCTCCCGCTCACCTGCTCACCAGTTGTCCATCACTCCTATCCCCGCCGTTCGGGTGCCGCAACCTCCGCGGCCAGCAATCGACGTAGACATCCCAGGCATCTGGAACGTTCCGGTCCCAGGCTCCCCTGTGAGATACCCAACTCGCCCGCGATCTCGCGGTAGGTGAGGTCCCGGGGTGACAGCAGAGCCGCGAGCAGGCTCGGGCAACGGCCGGGCAGCCGGCGTACGGCGGCGTGCAGGGAGCGGCGGCGGGCGGCGGCGAGGGCCTGCTGTTCGGGGCCGGGCGCGCGGTCGTCGGAGGGCTCGGTGACGTACGGCCGTTCGGCCCGGGCCATGCGGCGACTGAGGCGGGCCTCGAAGCGGACGGCGCTGCGCAGCCAGCTCTCCGGGTCAGCGGGCGGACCGACGGCGTCGAGCCGTTCCAGCAGCCGCAGCCAGACCGCCTGCTCCAGGTCTCCCGCCTCCGCGCCGGCCGCGGGGGCCTCGGCCGACACCTCGGCGACCAGCAGGGGCCGGAGAGTGGCGAGCATGTCGTGTGTCATGTGCCCCGGGACGCCGCCGCCCCGGCAAGGGGTTGCCGGGGCGGACGGGAGTCACCCCGATCGGGGTAACGGGCCTCAGCCGTTGACGTCCCGTTGGACGGGACGATCCTCGGCCTTCGGGGCCGGGGCTCAGTCGTTGACGAAGTCCGCGTGGGCCAGCAGGCCCGTGTCCGGGTTGTCGGTGAAGATGCCGTCGATGCCGGTCTCGAAGTACACCTTGAACGCGCCGAAGGCGTCGCCGTAGGCGTTGGCGTCCGTGCCCTTGCGGAAGTCGGCGGGCAGGAAGCTGTTCTCGTTGCGCATGGTGTACGGGTGCAGGATCAGGCCCTTGGCGTGCGCGTCGGCGACGAGGGTGGTCGGCGTGGTGAGGTTGCCGCTCGCGTCACGCGGGATGATCAGGTCGAGCGTGGGGCCGATGCCCTGGGCGTACGAGGCGATCCAGGCCAGGCCCTCCGGCTTGACCAGGTCGGCGACGGTACGCGGGTCGCCCGCCTCGACGAAGTCCCAGGGGCGGCTGGCGGCGCCGGACAGCAGCACGACGAGCGGGCTGTCGACGAGGCGGTTGAGCCGCTGGATGCTGCTCGGCTCGAAGGACTGCAGGAAGACCGGCGAGTTCTTCTTGTGTCGGTCGTACTTGCGCAGCAGCTTGGCGAGCGGCTCCTCCAGGCCGAGGCCCAGCTTGCGGAAGTAGGTGGGGTGCTTGGTCTCGACATGCAGCCAGATGCGCTTGCCGCGCTTCCTGCCCTCCTTGTCGGCCCAGCGCAGCACCTCCTCGAAGGAGGGGATCGTCCAGCGGCCGTCGTAGAGCGTGTTCTCCTGGCGGGTGCCCGGGATGCGCTCCTTGGCGCGCAGGGTCTTCAGCTCGGCGAGGGTGAAGTCCTCGGTGAACCAGCCGGTGTAGGACACGCCGTCGACGACCTTCGTGGTCTTCCGGCCGGCGAACTCGGGGTGCGCCGCGACGTCGGTCGTGCCGGTGATGTCGTTCTCGTGACGGCATACGAGATGGCCGTCCTTGGTGGGCACCAGGTCCTGCTCGATGACGTGCGCCCCCATGTCGAGGGCCAGCTGGTACGAGCCGAGCGTGTGCTCCGGGCGGTAGCCGCTGGCGCCGCGGTGCGCGATGACCGTCGGCACCGGCAGGCTCCGGTAGCCGCCGCCCGACGCGCCGCCCGACTTCGACTCGGCGGCTCTCGCCGCGCCCGGCACCCCGAGGACCGCTCCGCCCGCGCCGAGCACCGCGGCGCCGAGCAGCGCCCGCCGGCCCGTGCCACGCCCCTGTTCGTACGAGTCCCGCGACTCTCCCGTCGCCAGCGGCTCTCGCGACTCCTGCGTCCCCATGACGGCTCCTCCCACCGTGCGGCCCTGCGTCTGTCAAAACACTGTCGAAGCGGGTTGATCGTAGGTGTCGGCAGGTGACCGTCGGGAGACCTGGGACCGAACACGCGGATGACGCCTTCTGTCGTACCGGTGGCGGAAATTGACGGAGCCTCGGCTCGGCGGCGCGATGTCCGTCACATCTCGGCCCCGACGGCCTTGGGCCATTCGGGCGCCACCGCAGGTAAAGATGGGTCAACAGTGTGTATCCACTCGGTGAACCCGAGGTGCGCCGGCCCGTGACCCGGGAGTATCGTCCTCACCTGCACAGACTTGTACCGGAACCCTTGACATGGGAGGGCCCGTTGTCCCGCTTCACGCTCATCAAGGCAGTGCTCGGACCGACCATGCGCCTGATGTTCCGCCCCCGGGTGGAGGGCGTGGAGCACATCCCGGGGGACGGCCCGGTGATCCTCGCCGGCAACCACCTCACCTTCATCGACTCGATGATCCTGCCGCTGGTCTGCGACCGGCAGGTCTTCTTCATCGGCAAGGACGAGTACGTCACCGGCAAGGGCGTCAAGGGCCGGCTGATGGCCTGGTTCTTCACCGGCGTCGGCATGATCCCCGTCGACCGCGACGGTGGACGCGGGGGCGTCGCCGCGCTGATGACCGGGCGTCGGGTGCTGGACGAGGGCAAGGTGTTCGGCATCTACCCCGAGGGCACGAGGTCGCCCGACGGGCGGCTGTACCGGGGGCGTACGGGAATCGCGCGGCTGACCCTGATGACGGGGGCGCCGGTGGTTCCGTTCGCCATGATCGGGACGGACAAGATTCAGCCGGGGGGCGCGGGGTTGCCCCGGCCGCACCGGGTGACTGTTCGGTTCGGTGAGGCGATGGAGTTCTCCCGGTACGAGGGGATGGACCGGGACCGGTATGTGCTGCGGGCGGTGACCGACTCGGTGATGGCCGAGGTCATGCGGCTTTCCGGGCAGGAGTACGTCGATATGTACGCGTCCAAGGCAAAGGAAGCGGCGTAGCTCCGCTGGTGGGGCCCGGGACTTCGGCTGTTTTGTCGGTGCGGATGAGTGGGGGCTGATCGCTCCCCCACTCTCGGCTTCGCTCGTGCGGGAGGCACCCCCATGAGCGGGGGACCCCCATCGCGGCGGGGCCGCAGATCGACACAGCCCCGCGCCTCTTGAGTTCGGCCGTCCAACCGTTGGCCGCGAGAGTCAGTGCCAGGGGAGCCCGCCTCGTTTGCTCCAGTACGTCTGCGGGTCCTCGGCCAGTTCCGCGAGGCGGGTCAGCTGGATCTCGTCGAGGTCGACGACCGCCGCGTGCAGGTTGGAGGCGAGCTGGTTGGTGGTGGCGGCGCCGGAGAGGACGACGCCGGCCCAGGGCTGGTGCAGGACCAGCGCCAGGGCGACCGCGTCGCAGCCGAGGCCCGTCTCCTCGGCGATGGTCTTCAGCGCGTCGGGGGCGTACGGGCCGGCGAGGCGGCCGTTGGCCATGCCCTCCTTGACGATCACGGTGAGCCCGGCGTCGTGCGCCTCGGCGAGCGCCGGGGCGGCGGAGGTCTCCAGCGCGTTGTACGTCGACTGGACCGTACGGAAAAGGGGTTCGCCGTCCACCGTGACGGCCAGGGCGGCGCGGATGGCGTCCGCCTGGGCCGGGCCGCTGGTGGAGAAGCCGATGGTGATGCCCTGAGCGGCGGCTTCCGCCAGCTCGGCGTGGAGTTCCTTGTCGGTGAGGGCCGGGCTGTCCGGGGTCACCGAGTGGATCTGGTAGAGGTCGAGGCGGTCGCCGAGGAGATCGGTGGTCTCGGTGCGCTGGCGTTCGTACGTCTGGACGCTGTGGTCCTTGACCTCGTGCTGCTCGGCGTCGGTGGTCCAGCCGGCGGTGTAGGTGTAGCCCCATTTGCTGCCGATGACGATGTCGTCGATGTCGGGGTGGGTCTTCAGCCAGCCGGCGAGGAATTCCTCGGAGCGGCCGTAGGAGCGGGCCGCGTCGAAGTAGCGGACGCCCTGGGCGTAGGCGGCGTCCAGGAGCTCGTGGGTGCGGGTGCGCAGGGCGTCCACGGAGCGGTTGGGGCCGAGGTCTTCGTCTCTGCCGAGGTTGATGTAGCCGGGGCGGGCGATGGCCGCGAGGCCGAGTCCGATGTGGCAGGTGGGGGTTGTCGCTGTGGCCAGTCGGGCGAAGGGCATCGCGGGCTCCGTTCGGTCGGTTCCTTACGGCTTCCGACCAACGTAACTCGCGATGACCTTCGTCGTGGGGCGTGTTGTCCGGGGTTTTCGGCTTCGCGCCCACGCCGCGGAGCCGCGTGTGTCACAGCCCCGCACCCCTTTTGTGCTAGCCCTTCTTGGCAGTTGCCCAAGCGTGCTGGGCCGCCACGTCCGCCTTCACCTCTGCCAGCTGTACGGCTACCGCGGTCGGGGCCGTGCCGCCTCGGCCGTTGCGGGAGGCCAGGGCGCCGGGGACGTTGAGGACGGTGCGGACCTCGGGGGTGAGGTGGGTGGAGATCTTGGCGAACTGGTCGTCCGTCAGGTCGTTCAGTTCCTTGCCCTCCGCCTCGGCGGCCTTCACGCACTCGCCCGCCACCTCGTGGGCCACGCGGAACGGGACGCCCTGCTTGACCAGCCACTCGGCGATGTCGGTGGCGAGGGAGAAGCCGGCGGGGGCCAGTTCCTCCATGCGCTCGCGGTGGACGGTGAGCGTGGCCATCATGCCGGTGAAGGCGGGAAGAAGGACCTCCAGCTGGTCGATGGAGTCGAAGACCGGCTCCTTGTCCTCCTGGAGGTCGCGGTTGTAGGCGAGGGGCAGCGCCTTCAAGGTGGCCATCAGACCCGTCAGGTTGCCGATCAGGCGGCCACTCTTGCCTCGGGCCAGCTCCGCGATGTCCGGGTTCTTCTTCTGCGGCATGATCGACGAGCCCGTCGAGAACGCGTCGTGCAGGGTCACGAAGGAGAACTCCTTCGTGTTCCAGATGATGACCTCCTCGGCGATCCGGGAGAGGTTCACGCCGATCATCGCGGTGATGAAGGCGAACTCGGCGACGAAGTCGCGGGACGCCGTGCCGTCGATGGAGTTCGCGGAGCTGCCGTGTTCGAAGCCGAGGTCCTTCGCCACCGCCTCCGGGTCCAGACCGAGGCTGCTGCCCGCCAGGGCGCCCGAGCCGTACGGGGAGACCGCCGTGCGCTCGTCCCACTGGCGCAGCCGCTCGGCGTCCCGGGACAGGGACTGGACGTGGGCGAGGACGTGGTGGGCGAAGAGGACCGGCTGGGCGTGCTGGAGGTGGGTACGGCCGGGCATGGCCACGTCCGGGTGGGCCTCGGCGAGGCCGACCAGCGCGTCCTGCAGGTCGGCGATCAGACCGCCGATCGTGCGGGCGTGGTCGCGCAGGTACATCCGGAAGAGGGTCGCCACCTGGTCGTTGCGGGAACGGCCGGCGCGCAGCTTGCCGCCCAGGTCCGGGCCGAGGCGTTCCAGCAGACCGCGTTCGAGGGCGGTGTGCACGTCCTCGTCCGCGATGGTGCCGACGAACTCGCCCGACGCCACATCGGCTTCGAGCTGGTCCAGGCCCGCGATCATCCGGGTCAGCTCGTCCTCGGTGAGCAGGCCCGCCTTGTGCAGCACGCGCGCGTGGGCGCGGGAGCCCGCGATGTCGTACGGCGCCAGCCGCCAGTCGAAGTGGACGGACGCGGACAGCTTCGCCAGGGCCTCGGCGGGACCGTCGGCGAAACGGCCGCCCCAGAGCCGTACGTCACCGCTGTTGCTGCTCACTTGCGTTGCTCCTAGGGAGGGTTGGTCGGTGTGACGCGAGATTACGCCTGAGCGAGATCCTGTCGGGCTACGCCCGCGATGGACGCCGCGCCGCGATTTTCGACGACAGGCTGTAGATGTCGATGAAGCCCCTGGCCGCCTGGTCGAACGTTTCGCCCGTGTCGTACGTGGCCAGGTCCTCGCCGCCCTGGCCGATGTCCACCGCGACCGCGATGACCTCGGCACCCGCCTCCTTCGCGATCCAGCCGATGGCGACGGAGGTGTCCAGACCGCCCGAGTGGGCGAGTACCACGCGCTCGGTCACGGGTTTCTCCTCACTCTGCGTTCACTGGCGTGCATGAGTATGCAGCACTCTGCATGAATCGTCAATCCGGGAGGGGTCGAGGAAGGGGTCCGAGAGAAGGGTCCGAGAGAAGGGTTCGAGAGACGAGTTCAAGAGATGTCGCGAGAGGTTGAACAAACGAAACCGCTTACCCGTAACTCTCCCCGAACGCAGGCGCCGCGTTTGTGAACACCGACCATCCGACCCGAGTGAGGCATCCGCATGTCCAGGGCTCTTCCGAAGTACAACAAGCGTCGCGTAGGGATCATCGGCGGCGCCGCCGCGGTCGTGCTGTCCGGAGCGGTCATCGCTGGTTCCGCCCTCGCCGGGGAAGGCGCCGACAACGGGCAGCAGGGCGCGGCAGCGGCGTCGCCCGGCACCATCACCTGCCCGGCCGTGGAGGGGAGCCTGCCGGCGATCCCCGCCTCCGCGCAGGCCGAGGTCACCCGGAACCTGGAACTGCTCAACACCCAGATCCAGGAGGCCAACCAGCGGCTCGTCGACACCGTCGGCCAGGGCGGCCCCAACTTCGTCAACAACGCCATCCTCGGCCCCCTGGAGGACAAGCGCATCGCCACCCTCAACCGCATCGAGACCGCGATCGGCCGTGCCGCCGCGAAGCCCGAGGGCCTCGAAGCGCTCGCCCCCTGCCAGCTCGTCCAGGGCGGCGCGGCGGGCGCCGGCGAGCAGGCGGCGGCCGGTGCGGGCGGAGAGGCCACCGCGGCGCCGACCGAATCGGCGGCCGGTGAGCAGGCGAACGCGGGTGCCGCGGCGGGCGCCGGTGAGCAGGCGGGCGCGGGCGAGGATGCCGAGGACGCGGGCAACGCGGGCGCCGCCGGCACCATCACCTGCCCGGAGGTCGAGAACCAGCTCCCGGCGATCCCGGCGTCCGCGCAGGCCGAGGTCACCCGGAACCTGGAACTGCTCGACACCCAGATCCAGGAGGCCAACCAGCGGCTCGTCGACACCGTCGGCCAGGGCGGCCCCAACTTCGTCAACAACGCCATCCTCGGCCCCCTGGAGGACAAGCGCATCGCCACCCTCAACCGCATCGAGACCGCGATCGGCCGTGCCGCCGCGAAGCCCGAGGGCCTGGAAGCGCTCGCCCCCTGCCAGCTCAACCAGTAGTTCGGCGCGCCCGGCCGGGCACTGCCGGCCTGCGCCATCGGTGACGAGTGATCTCCTGCGCTCCGTGTGAGCGACAGGGGCGTGGCCGCCCCGCGCGTCGGCCGGGGTGGTCATGGACGACCTGATTCCGGGTGGATCCCAGCGATGGTGATCCACCCGGAATTCGTATGTCCCGGGCGTCTCGACCATGTCCCGGGCGTCTCGACCATGTTCCGGCCGTCTCGACCATGTCTCGGCCTGCGCGGCTCAATTCCTTAGACAGGCGAAGCGTTACCGTCGATAATCGTTAGACATGGGAAAGACTTATGAGCGCATCGACGGCCGCCTGCGCACGTTCATCGAGGCCCAGCCCCTCTTCTTCACCGCCTCCGCGCCCCTGTCCGCCGACGGGACGGTGAACCTCTCCCCCAAGGGCCTCAAGGGATCCTTCGTGGTCCTGGACGACCTGACCGTCGCCTACCTGGACTTCGCCGGATCCAACGCGGAGACCATCGCGCACCTGCGCGAGAACGGCCGTATCACCCTGATGTGGTGTGCCTTCCAGGGCCCGCCCAACATCGTGCGTGTGCACGGCAAGGGCGAGGCCGTCTTCCGCGACGACCCGCGTTTCGCGGAACTCCTCGCCCGCTTCCCGGACATCGACCCGACGCAGCACGGGCTGCGCGCCGTCATCGTGGTCCGGGCCGAGCGCATCCGCGACAGCTGCGGCTACTCGGTGCCGTTCATGGCGTACGAGGAGGACCGCGATCTGCACGGCCGGCGCTTCGCGCGCGAGGACGACGCATCGCTCAGCGCGTACTTCCAGTCCAAGGAGCACATCGAGACCAGCCTGGACGGACTGCCCGGGCTGCCGTTGCCGCTGCCGCCCTCCGGCGTCTGACCCATGACCGACACCGTCGGCGGGCGCACGGCCGTCACGCGGTACCGAGCGCCCGCCGGGTTCCCTGAGAAGTTCCTGTGACCTGCGGAGAGACCGCTGAGACCCCGGCCGGAAGCGGAACGGCAGGTTTCGCGGGCCGGTTCGATGTCCGGTTGAACACACGGCACTTCCACCACGTACCTGTGGGCCAAGGGTCCAGCCCACCACGGAGGAACCGTGTCCACGATCGCCGGAGGTCGCGCCGCGCGGCGCCAGACGATGCGTCGCATCCGACCTCGTCGCTCCCCCGCAGTCCCGCTGCTCATTCTGTTCTGGGCGGGCGCGGCCGGGGTGGTGTGGTTGTGGTGGGACAACACCCCGTCCATCGCCGACCAGGGCAGCAAGATGGTCAACGCCGGGCGGATCACCGGCCTGCTCGGCGGCTATCTGATGGCGCTGGTGGTACTCCAGATGGCGCGCGTGCCCGCGCTGGAACGCCGGGTCGGCTCCGACCGGGTGGCCCGCTGGCACGCGATGACCGGCCGCTACACCCTCTGCCTGGTCGTCGCGCACGTCGTCCTCACGATGTACGGGTACGCCCTCCAGGCCGGTCTCACCGCCGCCGACATCGTCCAGCAGACGATCGACTCGATCAACCAGCTGCCGGACATGGGCAAGGCCGCCATCGGCACCGGTCTGCTGGTGTTCATCGGGCTGATCTCGATCGGCCCGGTGCGCAAGCGGATCCCGTACGACCTCTGGTACCACACGCATCTACTGACGTACGCGGCGACGTTCCTGACGTTCTGGCACCAGATCTCCACCGGCAACGAGTTCGCCGTGACGCCCGAGGCGAAGACCGCCTGGTACGGGCTGTACGGGTCGGTGACCGCGCTGGTGGTCTGGTACCGGATCATCACGCCGGTCCGCCTCAACCTGCGGCACCGGCTGCGCGTCGAAGCGGTCATCGAGGAGTCGCCGGGCATCGTCTCGGTGCTGATGAGCGGGCGCAAGCTGCACCGGATGGGCGCGGAAGCCGGACAGTTCTTCCGCTGGCGGTTCCTGGCGCCCGGCATGCGGTTCAGCTCGCACCCGTACTCGCTGTCGGCGGCGCCCCGCCCCAACATGCTGCGCATCACCGTCAAGGCGATCGGCGACCACAGCTCGGCCCTGCGTGACCTGGAGCCCGGTACCCGGGTGTGGGCGGAGGGTCCGTACGGGGCGCTGACCGCGGGCAAGCGCAGCCGGGGCAAGGTACTGCTGGTGGCCGGCGGTGTGGGCATCACGCCGATGCGGGCGCTGTTCGAGACGCTGCCCGGCGCGGCCGGTGACCTGACGCTGCTCTACCGGGCCAACAGCACCCAGGACCTGGCCCTGTGGGACGAGCTGGCGCAGATCGCCGAGGAGCGCGGGGCGCGGCTGATGTACGCGGTGAACAGCCCGGACGGCGAACGCCCGGACATCTCGGCGGAGAGCCTGCGCCGCAAGATCCCCGACATCGAACGCCACGACGTCTTCCTGTGCGGGCCGCCCGGCTTCGCCCAGGGCGTGTACGAGGCGCTGCGCGGCGCGGGCGTACCGACCCGGCGTATCCACCACGAGTCGTTCGAGATGTGAGCGACGGGCCCCCTCACCACGGATCCCACCGGCTACCGCCACCCACCCACTTCTGCCATGGGGCTCCCCTACGGGGTTTCGCCTCACGAGAGTTCACACTTCAGGAGCTGAAGGAGCGATGAAGAAGAGCCACCCCATCCGGCGGACTCTGCTCGCCACCGCCGCCACGGTGTCCGGCATCGTGCTGCTGCTGTCGCTGAAGCCCGCCTCGGACCCGGCCGGTTCGGTGCAGGCGGGAGCGGCTGCTCCTTCGGCGCAGGGCGGTCAGGCAGCGGCCGGCGCCCAGACCCTGACGGGGTCGGCCGTCCAGACCGACTACGGACCGGTCCAGGTGCGGATCACCGTGAACGGCGGCAAGATCACCGCCGCCGAGGCCGTACAGCAGCCGAGCGGCGGACGCTCCACCCAGATCAGCGGCGACGCCATACCGAAGCTCAACCAGGCCGCCGTCGCCGCCGGCTCGGCCGACATCGACGCGGTGTCGGGCGCCACCTACACCAGCGCCGGGTACAAGGAATCCCTCCAGGCCGCGCTCGACCAGGCCGGCAGCGCGCAGGATTCGGGCACTCAGGTACTCACGGGCAGCACCGTGCAGACCGACTACGGACCGGTCCAGGTGCGGATCACCGTCAGCGGCGGCAAGATCACCGCCGCCGAGGCCGTACAGCAGCCGAGCGGCGGACGCTCCACCCAGATCAGCGGCGACGCCATACCGAAGCTCAACCAGGAGGCGATGGCCGCTGGTTCCGCCGACATCGACGCGGTGTCGGGTGCCACGTACACCAGCGCCGGGTACAAGGAATCCCTCCAGGCCGCGCTCGACCAGGCCGGCAGCGCGAAGGGCTCGGGGTCGGGTTCGGTCGAGGCGGGTGGCTCGCAGGACACGGGGGGCTCGAAGGACGCGGGCGGCTCGCAGGACGGGGGCGGGGGCGCCCAGGACTCCGGAGCCGGGCAGTCGACGGGCACGCAGGTGCTCACGGGCAGCGCCGTGCAGACGGACTACGGCCCGGTACAGGTCCGGGTCACGGTCAGCGGCGGCAGGATCACCGCCGCCGAGGCGCTGCAGCAGCCGCGCGGCGGGCGCAGCACGCAGATCAGCGGCACGGCCATCCCCCAGCTCAACCAGAACGCCGTCGCGGCAGGGAGCGCTGACATCGATGCTGTCTCAGGTGCCACCTACACCAGCGCCGGGTACAAGGAATCCCTCCAGGCCGCGCTCGACCAGGCCGGAGGCTGACCCGGTGGCCGAGCCCGCCGGAGCGGCCCCCTCCCAGCTGCGGCACGCCGAGGAGGTCATGGGCACCGTCTTCTCCTTCGACGTCAGAGGAGGCGAGCCGACGGTGGTCAGGGCCGCGCTCGAAGAGGCGGTGGCCGGGCTGCACACCGTGGACGAGGTGTTCAGCACCTACCGCGGCTCCAGCCAGATCTCCCGGCTGGACCGGGGCGAGCTGACCATCGAGGAGTGTGCCCCCGAGGTCGCCGAGGTCCTCCAACTGTGCGCCGAGGCCGAGCGGTTGAGCGACGGCTGGTTCAGCGCCACCTACGAGGGGCGGTTCGACCCCACCGGCCTGGTGAAGGGCTGGGCGACCGAACGCGCCGCCCTGCGCCTGGTCGAGGCCGGTGCGCCCGGGGTCAGTGTCAACGGCGGCGGTGATGTCCAGCTCTGTGGCGTCCCCGGCCCCGACCGGCCCTGGCGCGTGGGTGTCGCCGATCCCTTGCGCCCGGGCGGGCTGGCCGCCGTGGTCACCGCCGCCGGTACCGACCGGCTGGCGGTGGCCACCTCCGGCACCGCCGAACGCGGCGCCCACATCGTCGACCCCCGCACCGGCAGGTCGGCGGTGACCGACCTGGTCTCGGTCACGGTGGTGGCGCCGCGCCTGACCTGGGCGGACTGCTGGGCGACGGCGGCGTTCGCGATGGGGTCCCGCCAGGCACTGGAGTGGCTGGAGTCCCTGCCGGACACGGAGGCGCTGCTGATCACGGCCGGGGACGGGGTGCGGTGCACGGGGGGTCTGGCCGCGCGCCTGGGCTGAGCGCGGGCCAGAAGTGGGCTCGGCAGCTGGGTCATGCCCTGTGAGGGGCGCGGGGAACCGCGTGATCAGCCACACACGACCCGCAGTCGGCGTCCCTCTCAACCGCCCCTCTCAGTGGCCGTTCTGAGCCAGCCTCAACTCAGTGGCCGTTCTGAGCCAGCCTCAACAAGTGGTCGGCCAACGACTGCCCGCCACTGGGATCCCGGCTGATCAAAAGCAGCGTGTCGTCGCCCGCGATCGTCCCCAGGATGTCGTGCAGCTCGGCCTGGTCGATGGCCGAGGCCAGGAACTGGGCCGCCCCCGGAGGCGTACGCAGGACCACGAGGTTCGCAGAGGCCTCCGCGGAGATCAGCAGCTCCTGTGAGAGCCGCCGCATCCGTTCCTCCTTCGCCGACTCACCCAGCGGCGCCCGGGGGGTACGGAAACCCCCCTCGCTCGGCACCGCGTAGATGAGGTCGCCGTCGGTGTTGCGGATCTTCACCGCGTTCAGCTCGTCCAGGTCACGGGAGAGCGTCGCCTGGGTGACGCTCAACCCGTCGTCGGACAGCAGCTTCGCCAACTGGCTCTGCGACCGCACGGGTTGCCGGTTGAGGATGTCCACGATCCGGCGGTGGCGTGCGGTGCGGGTCTGTGGCACGGCAGGCCCGACGGTCTGCTCGTGATCCTGCGCCTGACTCATCGTCGTCTCATTCCCCGGATCATCAGTCCCCCTTGGCCACATCGAGGATGCCGGGCAGTGCCCGGAGAAGGGCGTCCACCTCGGCGTCGCCGATATTGAGGGCGGGCATGAGCCGTACGACATCGGGGGCGGGCGCGTTCACCAGGAAACCGGCGTCCTGAGCCGCCTGTTGCGCCTGGGGCGCGAGCGGCTCGGTGAGCACGATACCCAGCAGGAGGCCGGCTCCACGGACATGACCGACCAGCGGGTGACCGAGAGACTCGACTCCGTCCCTGAGCCGCTCGCTCTGCCGCTTGACGTTCTCCAGCAGCCCCTCGGCCCGGATGGTCTCCAGGACGGCGAGTCCGGCGGCGCAGGCGACGGGGTTGCCGCCGAAGGTGGTCCCGTGCTGGCCGGGCTGGAGCAGCTCCGCGGCCCGCCCGAAGGCGACGGTGGCACCGAGCGGCAGTCCGCCGCCGAGGCCCTTAGCGAGGGTGACGACGTCCGGCAGGACGCCCTCGTGCGCCTGGTACTCGAACCAGTGCCCGGTCCGGCCGATGCCGGTCTGCACCTCGTCGAGCACGAGGAGCGAGCCGGTGGCGGCGGTGATGGCCCGGGCGGCCTTCAGATAGCCGGCGGGCGGGACCACGACACCCTTCTCGCCCTGGATGGGCTCGATGATGACGAGGGCGGTCTCCTCGGTGACGGCGGCGGCGAGGGCCTGCGCGTCGCCGTACGGGACATGGGTGACGTCGCCGGGCAGCGGGTGGAAGCCGGTCTGCTTGCCGGGCTGGCCGGTGAGCGCGAGGGCGCCCATGGTCCGGCCGTGGAAGCCGCCCTCGGTGGCGACCATGTGGGTCCGCCCGGTCAGCCGGCCGATCTTGAAGGCGCCCTCGTTGGCTTCGGCGCCGGAGTTGCAGAAGTAGACCTTGCCGTCCCGGCCGAAGTGCTCCAGCAGCCGCTCGGCGAGCGCGACGGGCGGCTCGGCGATGAACAGGTTGGAGACATGGCCGAGGGAGGCGATCTGCTCGCTGACGGCCTCGACGACGGCCGGGTGGCCGTGGCCGAGCGCGTTGACGGCGATGCCGCCGACGAAGTCGACGTACTCGTTGCCGTCGGCGTCCCACAGCTTGCTGCCCGCACCGCGGACGAGGGGGAGCTTCGGGGTGCCGTAGTTGTTCATGAGCGAGCCCTGCCACCGCTGGGTCAGCTCCGCGTTCGCCGTGGTCCCGGTCATTCGGCGTCCCCCTCGTTCACGTCGTCGGGCACGACCATCGTGCCGATGCCTTCGTCGGTGAAGATCTCCAGCAGGATCGAGTGCTGGACCCGGCCGTCGATGACCCTGGCGGTCCGGACGCCGTTGCGTACGGCGTGCAGACAGCCCTCCATCTTCGGCACCATGCCGGAGGACAACTCCGGCAGCAGCTTCTCCAGTTGGGAAGCGGTGAGGCGGCTGATCACCTCGTCGGAGTTGGGCCAGTCCTCGTAGAGGCCCTCGACGTCCGTGAGGACCATAAGGGTTTCGGCGCCAAGAGCAGCAGCGAGTGCCGCAGCCGCCGTATCAGCATTGACGTTGTAGACATGTCCGTCATCCTGGCTACGGGCGATCGACGAGACGACCGGGACACGGCCGTCGGCGAGCAGTGCCTCGATCGCGCCCGTGTCGATCGCGGTGATCTCGCCCACCCGCCCGATGTCGACCAGTTCGCCGTCGATCTCGGGCTGGTGCTTGGTGGCGGTGATGGTGTGCGCGTCCTCGCCCGTCAGGCCGACGGCGAGCGGTCCGTGCTGGTTGAGCAGTCCGACCAGTTCGCGCTGCACCTGTCCGGCGAGCACCATGCGTACGACGTCCATGGCGTCCTCGGTGGTGACGCGCAGGCCGGCCTTGAACTCGCTGACGATGCCGTGCTTGTCGAGGGCGGCGCTGATCTGCGGGCCGCCGCCGTGCACGACGACGACGTTGAGGCCGGCGTGCCGCAGGAAGACGACGTCCTGGGCGAAGGCGGACTTCAGGTCCTCGTTCACCATGGCGTTGCCGCCGAACTTGATGACGACCGTCTTGCCGTTGTGGCGGGTCAGCCAGGGCAGCGCTTCGATGAGGATCTGGGCCTTGGGGAGGGCGGTGTGTTTGCGGGTGGAGGACTTTCGCTCTTCTGAGTGATTGACCGTCATAGCCGACTTTCAGAAAGATCTCGGATCAGCCGCCGGGCGGGCGGTGCTGGCCTGCGGAGGCGATGTAAGACTCATCCCGGACTCGTCCGGGGCGAGCGGTCTCCTGTGAAGCAGGAACCCTCGTCGGCGACGACGAGGACCCGCGACAACCAAGCGGGCACGTCAAGACGAGTAGGCGCTGTTCTCGTGGACATAGTCGGCCGTCAGGTCGTTGGTCCAGATCACCGCAGACTCACTGCCTGCCGCGAGGTCCGCCGTGATGTGGACCTCGCGGTAGCGCATGTCCACCTTCTCGCGGTCCTCGCCGACGCCGCCGTTCTTGCACACCCAGACGCCGTTGATGGCGACGTTGAGCCGGTCGGCCTCGAAGGCGGCCTTCGTGGTGCCGATCGCGGAGAGCACGCGGCCCCAGTTGGGGTCCTCGCCGTGGACGGCGCACTTGAGGAGGTTGTTGCGGGCGATGGAGCGGCCCACCTCGACGGCGTCGTCCTCGGTCGCGGCGTTGATCACCTCGACCTTGATGTCCTTGCTGGCGCCCTCGGCGTCCCGGATGAGCTGCTGACCGAGGTCGTCGCACACCTTGCGCACGGCCTCGGCGAACTCCTCGTAGGCCGGGGTGACTTCGGAGGCCCCGGAGGCGAGCAGCAGCACGGTGTCGTTGGTGGACATGCAGCCGTCGGAGTCGACCCGGTCGAAGGTGACCTTGGTGGCCGCCCGGAGGGCCTTGTCCAGCGTCTCGCTGTCGAGGTCGGCGTCGGTGGTGAGGACGACGAGCATGGTGGCGAGGCCGGGGGCGAGCATGCCCGCGCCCTTGGCCATGCCGCCGACGGTCCAGCCGTCGCCCCGGGCCACGGACGTCTTGTGCACGGTGTCGGTGGTCTTGATGGCGATGGCGGCCTTCTCGCCGCCGTGCTCGCTCAGGGAAGCGGCGGCCGTCTCGACACCCGGCAGCAGCTTGTCCATGGGCAGGAGCACACCGATGAGCCCGGTGGAGCAGACGGCGATCTCACCGGCGCTGTGGCCTTCGAGGACGTCCGCGACCTTCTCGGCGGTGGCGTGGGTGTCCTGGAAGCCCTTCGGTCCCGTACAGGCGTTGGCGCCACCGGAGTTGAGGACGACGGCCGACACCTGGCCGCCCTTGAGGACCTGCTCGGACCACAGCACCGGCGCGGCCTTCACACGGTTGGAGGTGAAGACGCCCGCGGCGGCGAGGCGGGGCCCGTTGTTGACCACGAGGGCCAGGTCCGGGTTGCCGTTCTCCTTGATCCCGGCGGCGATGCCCGCCGCCGTGAATCCCTTTGCTGCCGTCACGCTCACTGCATCTCCTTGTTCGCTTCTCCGCCCGTGCAGCGCAGAGGTGCGGCTGTCGTCGTTGTCTGCGGCCCGGTGGCTGCACGTGCGTCGCTCACGGTGCGACTCCGATCGTCGTCAGCCCGGTGCTCTCGTGGAGCCCGAGGGCGATGTTCATGCTCTGGACGGCGCCACCGGCCGTGCCCTTGGTGAGGTTGTCGATGGCGCTGATCGCGATGATGCGGCCCGCGGCCTCGTCGTACGCCACCTGCACCTGGACGGCGTTGGAACCGTAGACGGACGCCGTCGCCGGCCACTGCCCCTCCGGGAGGAGGTGGACGAAGGGCTCGTCGGCGAAGGCCTTCTCGTACGCGGTACGCACGGACTCGGCGGTGACGCCCGGCCTGGCCTTGGCGGTGCACGTGGCGAGGATGCCGCGGGGCATGGGGGCGAGGGTCGGCGTGAAGGACACGGAGACCGGCTCCCCCGCCACTCCGCCGAGGTTCTGCATCATCTCGGGCGTGTGGCGGTGGCCGCCGCCGACGCCGTACGGCGACATGGAGCCCATGACCTCGGAGCCCAGCAGATGCGGCTTGGCCGCCTTGCCCGCGCCTGAGGTCCCGGAGGCGGCGACGATCACGGCCTCGTTCTCGGCGAGGCCTGCCGCGTACGCGGGGAAGAGGGCCAGGGTGACGGCCGTGGGGTAGCAACCGGGTACCGCGATGCGCTTGGACCCCTCCAGCGCGGCGCGGGCACCCGGCAGTTCGGGGAGGCCGTAGGGCCAGGTACCGGCGTGGGGCGAGCCGTAGAACCGCTCCCAGTCCGCCGGGTCCTTGAGTCGGAAGTCGGCGCCCATGTCGACGACGAGCACATCCGGGCCCAGTTGCTCGGCCACGGCCGCGGACTGCCCGTGCGGCAGTGCGAGAAACACGACATCATGCCCGGCGAGCACCTCAGCCGTGGTCTCCTGGAGAACCCGGTCGGCCAACGGCAGCAGATGCGGCTGCAGCGATCCGAGCCGTTGGCCCGCGTTCGAGTTCCCCGTCAGCGCCCCGATCTCGACCTCGGGGTGCGCGAGCAGCAGACGCAGCGCTTCTCCGCCCGCATAGCCACTCGCTCCCGCGACCGCCGCGCGTATCACCATGGAAAATCCTCCTCCTGGATGGCATGACTATACGTTTCGCTGCAGTTTTATGCAATCAGCGAGAAGAGTGCCCTGACTGGACTACCGTTCCTGAACGCCAGGCGTCCAACACCTGTGTCAGGTGCGTGGCGACCGGCATCGCGAAGACGCCACCGAGATGCTTCAGCTGAAACGAGTCGTTCGTGGGCAGGCAGAAGGGGGCGGGGAACCCGGAACCATCAGGACCATCAGGCGAACCCTGCTCGGTCGGGCGGGGCTACGGCAGCCGGGGCAACAGGTCCGTCATCACCGTGAGCGGGAGCGACGGGTTGGCGGCCGCCGCTTCCGCCACCTGCCCGTCGGGGTCGGTGAGCAGTTCCGTGATGACCGTCGGCGGGAGTGCCGGATGGCCGGCGGCCAGGGGCCTCGCCCGTTCGTCCGCCAGGCAGGCCGGCAGTGCCTGAGCCGTCGCGTTGGGGTGCCGGGCGATCTCGCGCAGTGCCTTGCGTACCGGCGGGATGTGGCGGGCCATGTGCTCCAGCAGGGCCGGGGTCGCGTCCGGGTTGGCCGCCGCCCCGGCGAGGACCTGGGCTCCGTGCCGGTCGACCATGGCTCGCAACCGCGCCTCGGAGAGGCCGGGGTGCGCGGCGATGGACTTGACCACCTTCGCGTCGGGGTCGTCGGCCAGCGTGTCGCGGATCTCGGCCGGCAGGTCACGTCGCTGGGCCAGGAGCATCCGCACGGCCGGCTCCTTCGCGTGGGCCAGCTCCGTCACCTCGGCGGCGGAGGCGGAGGCGATCCTCGGCACCAGGGTCGGGCCGATCCTGGTGCCGGCGGCCAGGCGGGTGAGCACGTCGAGTGGTATGCGCGGGTTGTGCGCGAGGCCGCGCCGCACGTCGGGGGCGCGGTCGTCGGCCAGCGTACGGATCACGGCGTCGTCGATCGCGGGGTTCTCGGCGAGGTCGGCGCGGACCCCGGGCGTGGGGTCCAGGGCGAGCCGTGCGTACGCCTCCTGGGGCAGACCGGCGCGGGTCGCGAGCGCCTGGCGCAGCAGCGTCGAGGGGTGGTCGACGAAGCCGACCACGGCTTCGGTGGGCGTGGCCGGGTTCTCCAGTGCCGCCAGCAGCATGGCGTGCACGGTGGATTCATGGGAGCCGTCGCAGGAGGCGCCCGCCGGCAGATCGCAGTCGGTCCGCGCGCACTGCGGACTGTGCGAGAACGGCGGCTCCTCGCGGTCGCAGACCGGGCAGTGCCGCGCGGGCGGTCCATCGCCGCTGATGAGCGCCGCCAGTACCTCCGGCGGCGTCGCCTCGTTGGCCGCGACCGCGCGGCGGACCTCGGCATGCGGATGCGTCGCGAGCCGGGCGGCCATGTCCGACGCGGTCCACCACGCGAGTTCCGCGACGATCCGTACGTCCGGGTCCGCGGCGAGCGTTTCCCTCACGTCGGGCGGAAGGCCGGGGCAGGCGGCCAGTTTCTCGCGGTGCTCGAAAACCGGATCCACCGCGAGGAGACGAGCCCACTCCGGGTCACCGGCGCCCTCGTCCAGCAGGGCGAGGGCGACGAGCGGCTGTGCCACGGGATCCACGTCGGCGGCGGTCAGCCGCCCGTCGTACGCCAGTCGCACGGCGATCACCTCGACCCGCGAGGCCAACGCGACCGCCTGCGCACGGCTGAGATCGGCACGACCGGCGAGTTCCAGGGCGATGTCGGCGTCCGCGAGCGCGATCAGCCGGTCGACCAGCTCCGACGGCAGAGCCGCGTTGGCGGCGAGCCCGCACAGCACAGGGTTCACAGAGGGCATCCTGCCCGGGGCCCGGCCGAAGGGCTCCTGAATTTCACAGCCGGCGCTGTCAGTGCCTCGTGCCACACTGCGTCGCATGTCTCTCGCCGATCTCACTTTCGACCAGTGGCGCTCCTTCGAGGCGTCCGCCGCGCTTCGTGTCGCCCATGAGGCCGCCGGTCTGGTGGAGGGCCGGGTCGTGCGCTTCGAGACCGTCGAGCACCTCGGCGGTCCGTTGCACCGGGTGCTGATCGAGCGGGGCGGGCAGGAGTTCGCTCTGATACCGGGCGGCCGGGCGACGCTGGGCTTCGACCCCGACCGCTGGCAGCCGACGCCCGAGCAGATCGCCGACTACGCGGAGAGTCTGGAGCAGGGCTTCGGCTACGGAGCCGATCCGCGGGAACACCTCGCGAGGGTGCTCAGCCCCCGCCGCACGGCCGTCCTGTCCACCGTGCTCATGGCAGTGCGGGGCGAGAACCTGACCGAGCCGCCCGCCGACATGCCGTCCGTCCTCGCGGCGCGCGGTCTGCGCATGCCGACGTCCGACGAGTGGGAGCACGCCTGTGGCGCCGGCGCGGGCACCTTGTTCCGGTGGGGCGACGAGTGTCCGCTGGACCGCATCCCTTACGGCGACACCACCGGCCCGCACAACGAGCCGAACGCCTTCGGGCTGCGTATCGCCCACGACACGTACACGACGGAGGTGACGGGCGACGGCTCGGTCCGCGGCGGTGACGGCGGCGAGTCGGCGTGCGGCGGATACGGCCGCCTGCTCGGGTGGCTGCCGCTGGCCACCGCACACGCCAACCCGGACCTGGTCGAGTTCGTGTACGGGGAGGACGGCGACGACCTCTTCGAGGACCTCTCCACCCGGCCGGTCCTCGCGCTGTGAGGTCAGTCCTGGCCGGCCGCCCGCTCGGCGTCGCGCTTCTTGATGCGGGCGTTCTGCTTGCGGACGTCGGCCTGGGTGGCGCGCTCCTTGCGCAGCCACTCGGGGTTGTCGTCCTTCAGCGCCTCGATCTGCTCGGTGGTGAGGGGCTCGGTGACACCGCCGCGCGCGAGACCGGCGATGGAGACGCCCAGCTTGGCCGCGACCACGGGACGGGGGTGCGGGCCGTTGCGGCGCAGTTCCTGCAGCCAGGCCGGCGGGTCGGCCTGCAGCGCGTTCAGCTCGGCGCGCGAGACGACGCCCTCCCGGAACTCGGCGGGAGTGGCTTCGAGGTACACACCCAGCTTCTTCGCCGCGGTGGCGGGCTTCATGGTCTGGGTGGTCTGCTGCGTCGTCATGCCGTCAAGGGTAACGAGCGTGGGCGCCGGCCCTGACCACGGCCGACGGCGGTGGTGGGAGCGGGGACACCGGCGATGGTCGGGCCGGGCCCGCGACCCCGTTAGCCTGGTCATGTGACTGGCTCGGAAGACTCCCCCTCGTTCCGGCTCGCGTACGTCCCCGGAGTGACGCCCACGAAGTGGGTGCGGATCTGGAACGAGCGGTTGCCCGACATCCCCCTCACCCTCCTCCAGGTACCCGCCGGGGAGGCGTTCGGCGTGCTGCGGGGCGGTGACGCCGACGCGGGGTTCGTACGGCTGCCGGTGGACCGGACCGATCTCAGCGCGATCCCCCTCTACACCGAGACCACGGTGGTCGTGGTCCCGAAGGACCATGTCGTCGCGGCGGTCGACGAGGTGTCCACCGGGGATCTGGCCGACGAGATCGTGCTGCATCCCCTTGACGACACCCTCGGCTGGGAGCGCCCGCCGGGGCAGCCGGCGTTCGAGCGCCCCGCCACCACGGCGGACGCGATCGAGCTGGTGGCGGCCGGGATCGGGCTGCTCGTCGTCCCGCAGTCACTCGCCCGTCTCCACCACCGCAAGGACCTCACCTACCGGCCCGTCATCGACGCCCCCGAGTCACGCGTCGCCCTGTCCTGGCCGCAGGACGCGACCACCGACATGGTCGAGGACTTCATCGGCATCGTCCGCGGCCGGACGGTCAACAGCACACGCGGACGCGCCAAGGCCCCGGCTCAGGAACAGCAGCCCAAGGCCAAGTCCGGCCCCAAACGGCCCGCCGCCGGCGCTGCCCGACGCCAGCCGGCATCGGGCAAGTCGACCGGCAGGACCCCCCGCGGCGGCTCCGGCGGCGGCCGGAACACGAAGGGCGGCAACGCGAAAGGCGGCGGCAGGACCGGAAAGCCCCGCCGCCGCTCATGAGCCACGGCCCGAACTCACGGGGAGCCCGGGCCGCCCCTCGTCCTCACTTCTTCTTGATCCGCAGGAACGTCACCGAGTTCGCCGGGAACGTGTAGCCGAACTCGTCGGCCACCCCGGTGAACGTCGACGTCACGGGTGCGACCGGTGTGGCCGTCTCCGTGTTCACGGCGTTCGGCGCGGCGGTGAGCGTGGTGACCCGGGCCTTGGAGCGGACCTTGGCGCCGCCGAGGTCGATGGCCGTACGGGCGGCCACGGACTGGGCGTTGACGACCTTGACGATCAGGTCACCGGTCTTCGCGTCACGCGTCACCACCTGGCGGAACGGCTCGGCCGGCTTGTCGTCGGTGAAGCTGCCCCACTCCTGGCCGTCGAGCAGCAGGGTCACCTGCCGCCCCCGCACCTTGACCTCGACGTCGTACGTACGGCCCGTCTCGATGGTCCCCGGCTTGGAGATCAGCGTGGACTTGCCGCCGTCCACGGCCTGCTCGACCGCGCTGGTGGTGTTGTTCCAGCCGCCGAGGTTCCACCAGTAGTAGTTGCCGGTGTCCTTGACGCC
Organism: Streptomyces ipomoeae 91-03; assembly: GCF_000317595.1. GTDB lineage: Bacteria > Actinomycetota > Actinomycetes > Streptomycetales > Streptomycetaceae > Streptomyces > Streptomyces ipomoeae. The sequence continues at coordinate 29,367 of NZ_AEJC01000416.1, forward strand.
GAAGGCGATCAGGAAGCCCTCCTTGCCGGACTTCTTGGTGGCCTTGACCTTCAGGTCGTAGTCGTGCCAGGAGGTGTCGCCGGCGGAGACCATGGTGTTCTCGGCGGCCACGTCCGTCTGCACGTACTGCCCGTCCTGGACGGACCAGCTGCCGCCGCCGGTGTGGGTCCACTTCGAGGCGTCACCGCTGAAGTCGTCGGTCAGCAGGGTCGTGCCGTCGGCGGCGGTCACCTTCACATCGTCGTACGCCGCTGTCGTGGCCCAGGTGGACAGGCCGACGGCTCCCGAGATCGGGCCGGTGACCGCCGGAGTGCCGGTGGCCGTCGACGGCACCACGCGGTCGCCGACGTTGTTCATGAAGAGCTTCTGCATCTCGTAGTTGGCCGAGCCCCATGACGCGTGGTTGTTGAACCAGATCATGTCGGGGTTCCACTGCACGTAGTCCTCGTTGGCGAGGAGCGGTGCGTAGGAGGCGAGCTTCACGACGTCGGCGTTGCGCTCCAGGCCGGTCATGAACGCCGCCTCGGCGAGGGCGTTCTTGAAGGCGTTGCCCAAGGAGGCGTACTCGCCGAGGAAGACCTTCGGGCCGCCTCGGTCGTACGCGTCGTAGCGGTCGTTGTTCTGGAGGAACCACTGCGGGCTGTTGTAGTAGTGCTCGTCGACCATGTCGACGTTCGCCTCGCGGTTCAGCTTCCAGGCGGTGTCGAACGTGGTGCCCGTGTCGTCGGGGCCGGAGTTCGAGATCACCGTGATGTCGGGGTACTCGGCCTCGATGGCGGCCCGGAACTTCTGGAAGCGGGCGAAGAACTCGTTCGGCAGGTTCTCCTCGTTGCCGACCTCGAGGTGGGTGAGGTGGAAGGGCCTCGGGTGGCCCATCCGCGCGCGGACCTTGCCCCACTTGCTGGTCACGGGCCCGTTGGCGAACTCGATGAGGTCGAGCGTGTCCTGGATGTGCCGCTGGAGCAGCGCCTCGTCGTCGGTGGCCTTGTTCTGACCGCAGCCGGTGACGAGGGCGGGCACCACGGGCAGCGGCATCGCGCCGATGTCCTCGGAGAACTGGAAGTACTCGTAGTAGCCGAGGCCGTAACTCTGGTTGTAGCCCCAGAAGTTGGCGTTGGTGGCGCGCTGCTCGACCGGGCCGATGGTGTCCTTCCACTGGAACGAGCGCTTGCGCTCCCAGTTCGACGCCTCGCTGTAGTCCTTCATGGAGCCGGTGTTGACCAGGCAGCCGCCGGGGAAGCGGACGAAGCCGGGGTGCAGGGCGGCGATCTTCTCGGCGAGGTCCTTGCGCAGCCCGTTCTTGCGGCCCTTGTAGGTGTCGCGCGGGAAGAGGGACACCTCGTCCAGGGCGGCGGCCTCGGAGGAGGCGACGGCCAGGCGCCCGTTGGAGCTGGTCCGCGTCGCGATGAACGTGGCCCTGTACTTGGCCCAGCCGCCCTTCACGGCCACCTGCCGGGCCTCGGCCAGCGTGCCGTCGGCGTCCTTGAGGGTGACGGTCAACGTCGTACCGTTCTCGGTGCGCGCCCACACCGAGAAGTCGTACTTCTTGCCCTCCTCGACCCGGATGCCGGTGTTGTAGCCGGCGTTCGTGACGGCCGAACCGGCACCGAGGGAGAGGTAGTCGCGGTTGCGCTCGTTGAGCCGGCCGGCGTCGTTCAGGACCGTTCCGGTGCCGTCGACGGTCCAGGAGGTGAGGGGGGTGTACGTGCGGTTGTCGGCCGTGGAGTACTCGAAGGACCGGTTCTGCACGAGCTCGGCGTAGAGGCCGCCGTCCGCGGCCCGGTTGATGTCCTCGAAGAAGACGCCGTACATCGTGTCGTCGATCTTCGCGCCCTTGGCGGCCGGGTCCACGGTGATCGCGTAGTCGGTGACGTCTTCGGCATGTGCGGGGGCCGGGATCGAGCCGGCGGCCACCAGGAAGGCGGTGGCGGTCAGGCCGAGTCTCCAGCGGGTGCGGGTGCGTGACATGGATACTCCGTGGCTCTGAGGGGGTGGAGAGTGGTTCGAAATATCAAACAATGATCAGCACTTCGAACGGCAAGATAGGGAGAGGATCAAGAGAGCGCCAACGGGTCGCGCGGCACCGAAAGTGTCGCAAGCGATCGAAAGTTTCGGCCGGGACCGATCCACGCCGAGGAGAGCGCCGGGACGGATCGCGCCCGAACACGGCCACAGCCGTGGCTACACGCCGCCCAACCGCAGGTTCCAGCGGCCCGGGCGGCCGACGATCGTGAGCGTCGACAAGGGGCGGACGTCCATGTGCCAGTACGACGACGCGGGGGCCTTCAGCGCGTAGACGAGAGCGGCGCGCAGGACCGAGGGCTCGGCGACGGCGACGATACGGCCGCCGTCGTCGGTCGGGCGGGTGTCGAGCCAGCCGCCTATGCGGGAGATGAAGGCGATCAGCGACTCCCCGCCGTGCGGGGTGGAGTGCGGGTCGGCGAGCCAGCCGTCCACGGCGGAGGGCTCGCGGGCCATGGCCTCGCCCAGCGTGAAGCCGCGCCAGCGGCCCATGTCGCAGTCCCGCAGCGCGGGCTGGGCCAGCGGCGCGTAGCCGAGGGCGTCGCCGGTGGCCCGGCTGCGGGGCGTCGGCGAGCAGTACCGCAGCTCGGCCGCCGCCGGCGGCACCAGCTCATGGGCCGCGCGCTGCACCTCGTCCCTGCCGGCCTGGTCCAGCGGCCGGTCGTCCTCGAACCGCTCCGCGAGCAGCGAGGAGCAGCGCGCGGCTGCGACGAACGTGACCCGAAGATGCATGCGGCGATCGCGAGGCGCGAGACTCCGCAGGTCAAGAGGCGTTACTCAGGAGTTACCCGGGGTACTTCGCCCCGCGCTGAAGGGCATCCCGGCGCCTCACTCGAACATCAGCGCCATCCACTGATCCGGTTGCTCCAGCGGCTTGAACCCGAGCCTCTCGTAGACGCCGTGCGCGTCGTGGGTGGCGAGCAGAACGCGCCGCAAGCCGAACGGTCGCAGATGCTCGCGCACGGCTGCGACCAGCGCGGTGCCGACGCCCTTGCCGCGTACGACCGGGTCGACGTAGACGTCGCAGAGCCAGGCGAAGAACGTCTCGTCCGTGACGACCCGCGCGTACGCCACCTGCTCGCCCGAAGTCGCGTCGTACACCCCGAAGTTGAGCGAGGTCGCGATCGCGCGCTCGAACTTCTCACGGGGCCGGCCGAGGGCCCAGTAGGCGTCGGTGGACAGCCAGTGGTGGACGCGGCCGACATCGACACGGGTGGGATCGGCGGAGAACTCGTAGCCCTCGGGAAGGGGCAACTCATCGGTCATGGCTGGACGTTCGCAGGCCAGGGGCTTGCTGTCGAACCGTTTACCGCCGCCGTCAGCCTCCGCACCCCTTCCGTGATCTCCCCTGCCCCGGCGACTCCGGCGAAGCTCAACCGCAGGTGTCCGGCCGGTGGTTCGGCGCAGAAGTAGGGGCGGCCGGGGGTGACGGCGACGCCCGCGCGCAGGGCGGCGGCGACGAGGGCGGACTCGTCGGCGCCGTCGGGGAGACGGAGCCAGAGGTGGTATCCGCCGGAGGGGATGTGGGGCAGGGCGAGTTCGGGGAGACGCAGACGCAGCGCGGAGGTCATCGTGTCCCGACGGTTCTTCAACTCCCTCGATACGGCGCGGAGATGGCGGGGCCAGGCGGGCGAGCCGACGAGTTCGAGGGCGGCCTCCTGGAGGGGGCGGGGGACGAAGAAGGTGTCGACGACCTGGATGGCGCGCAGCCGTTCCAGGACCGGGCCGCGTGCCGCCAGCGCGCCCACACGGAAGCTGGGCGAGGTCGCCTTGGTCAGCGAGGAGACGTGGACGACGACACCGTCCGGGTCGTCGGCGGCCAGCGGCGGCGGCAGCGGGCCCGCGTCCTCGTGCACGAGCCGGCGTACGAAGTCGTCCTCGACCACGAAGGCCCCGGCCTCACGGGCGATGCGCAGCACCTCGCCCCGGCGCTCGGTCGACAGGGCGGCGCCGGTGGGGTTCTGGAACAGGGGCTGGCAGATGAAGAGCCGGGCGCCGGACGCCTTGAACGCGTCGGCGAGGAGGGCGGGCCTGACCCCGTCCGCGTCGACGGGCACCGGAACGGGCCGCAGCCCGGCGGCTCGCGCGATGGCCAGCATGCCCGGATAGGTGGGCGATTCGACCAGCACCGGCGCACCGGGCGGCGCGAGCGCGCGCAGGGCGGTGGTCAGCGCGGACTGGCCGCCCGCCGCGACGATCACCTCGGCCGCCGTGGTCGCCCCGCCGATGCTCCGCGCGAACCACTCGCGCAGCTCCGGCAGGCCCTCGACCGGGGGCCGCGCCCACGCTCCGGGCCGCCGCCCGGCCCGGGAGAGGGCCGCGCCCATCGCCTGCTCCGGTTGCAGCGACGGGTGGAGATAGCCGCTGTTGAACTCGATCACGCCGGGCGGCGGGGAAGCGAGCGAGACCAGTACGCCCGAGGCGTCCACCGTGCGCGGCACCAGTTCGGCGGCGGCGTCCGCGCTCAGCGCGACCTCCTGCCAGGACGTGTCCCCCACGGCCACCGCACCGCTCTCGCGCGGCACCGCCCGGAACGCCCCCGCCCCCGGCCGGGTCACCACCAGCCCCTCGGCGGCCAACTGCGCCAGGGCCCGCGACACGGTCACCGGGCTCACCCGGAACCGCTCGACGAGCGCCCGACTGGACGGCAGCTTTCCACCGGGTGAGTAGCGGTTCAGCTCCTTTCGCAGGTGATCCGCGAGTTCTCCGACACTGCTACGCTCTTGCATGAGAGTACAGAGTAGCGCTATCACCGAGAGTTCAGTAGCGGTCGGCACAGGCCAGGAAAGGGACGGGTCCGAAGGCGGCGGCTCGGAAGGCGGCGAGCACCACCGCCCCCGGCCAGGCGCCCCACGGCCCCACCAGGGCACCCCTCGTGCCCGCGGCACCCTCCAGGCCGCCCTCGGCGTCACCGCCTTCTCCCTCACCTTCCCCGCCACCGCCTGGGGCCTGGAGAGCTTCGGCCCCTGGTCGCTCGTCGCCGTGCGCGTCGTTCTCGCCGCCGTCATCGCGGGTGGCTGTCTGCTGGCGCTGCGGGTGCCGCTCCCCGGTCGCCGGCACTGGGCCGGGCTGGCCGTGGTCGCCGCCGGTGTGGTCGTCGGCTTCCCGCTGCTCACCACGCTCGCCCTGCAGACCTCGACCACCGCGCACGCCGCCGTCGTGGTCGGTCTGCTGCCGCTGACGACCGCCCTGTTCTCGGCTCTGCGCATGGGCACCCGCCCCTCGCGCACCTTCTGGACCGCCGCCCTCGCCGGAGCCGCCGCGGTACTCGCGTTCACCGTGGGCCAGAGCGGCGGCGCCCTCACCACGGCCGACCTCTGCCTCTTCGGCGCCCTGCTGGTGTGCGCGGCCGGGTACACCGAGGGCGGTCGGCTGGCCCGGATGATGCCGGGCTGGCAGGTCATCGGCTGGGCCCTGGTGCTGTGCCTGCCGATCGGAGTGCCGTGCGCGCTGCTGGCCCTGTCGTACGAGCCGGTCCGGCTGACCGCGCACGGCGTCGCCGGGCTGTTGTGGGTGGCGGCCGGGTCGCAGTTCCTGGGGCTGGTGGTCTGGTACCGGGGCATGGCGGCGATCGGCATACCGAAGGCCAGCCAGTTGCAGCTGGCCCAGCCGCTGCTCACACTGGTGTGGTCGGTGCTGCTCCTCGGCGAGCGGCTCACACCGGCCGCGCCCCTGACAGCCGCCGCCGTACTGGTCTGTATAGCGGTCACCCAGCGGACGTCCGCCTGAGACCCCATACACACACCGGTTCCCACCGGCGCCGCCCGCAATAGACTGCGGTCACGGACCGCCACTCCTGTGTGAGACGAGGAGGCTCCCGATGCAGGCAGATGTAGGTGACACCCTGCTGGTGCACGGCAGGACCGTCGGTCACCACGACCGGACCGCCGAGGTCCTGGAAGTGCTCGGCCAGAACGGCAATCCGCCCTACCGGGTCAGGTTCACCGACGACGGACACGAGGCGTTGATGTCCCCCGGCCCGGACACGGTCGTCCGCCACCACGGGGAGGAGCCGAAGTAGGCACCCCGCCCGGCGAGCGCCCCGCATCCAGTACCTCCGGTACGCCGGTCACGGCCGGTGCGCAAGCCGCCGGGGATGTCAGCACGGCGGCTTGGCGCGGGTCACGTCAGCGCGGTGGCAGGGCCGGCTGCTGGTAATGGTCGGCGACCACCCGCGCCATGGCGCCGATCTTGTCTTCCCCGACCTCCTTGGCGGAGAAGAACACATGCCCGCGCGCCTCCGGATGGTCGCGGGCCAGGGTGAGGTGCGCCGACAGCTCGGCAGGGTCCTGCCAGGCCGCGGGCTGCGCCGGATCACCGGCCTTGTACAGCGCCTCCCCGAGGTACAGCCGGGTCCCGGAGCCACGCGCGGTCTCCGCCCACCAGGGCAGCAGCTTGGCGTAGTCGGCGGCGGCGAAGCCGATGTTCCAGTACAGCTGCGGGACGATGTAGTCGATCCAGTTCTCCCGGACCCATTTCCTCGTGTCCGCGTACAGGTCGTCGTACGTCTGCACACCGGCCCGGGTGTCGGAGCCCCGCTCGTCGGTGGCGATGTTGCGCCACACGCCGAAGGGGCTGATCCCGAACTGCGTACCGGGCCTGACCCGCTTGATCCGGGCGGCCGTCTCGCGCACCAGCTTGTCGATGTTGTCGCGCCGCCAGTCGGCCCGGTTGGCGAAGTCGCCGCCGTACTGGTTGTAGGCGGCGTCGTCGTCGAAGACCTGGCCGGCGACCGGGTACGGGTAGAAGTAGTCGTCGAAGTGCACGGCGTCGACCGGGTACTTGCGCACCGCGTCGAGCATCGCCTTCTGCACGAAGGCGCGGACCGCGGGGATGCCCGGGTTGTAGTAGAGCTTGCCGCCGTAGGGGACGACCCAGTCCGGGTGCTCGCGCGCGGGGTGGCCCGCGACCAGACGGCTCGGGTCGGTGTGGTTGGCGATCCGGTACGGGTTGAACCAGGCGTGCAGTTCGAGGCCGCGGGCGTGGGCCTGCTCGACCGCCGTGCCCAGCGGGTCCCAGCCGGGGTTCTTGCCCTGGGTGCCGGTGAGGTACTGGGACCAGGGCTCGTACGGGGAGGGCCAGAGCGCGTCGGCGGTGGGGCGGACCTGGAAGATCACCGCGTTGAGGCGGCGCCGCACGGCGGTGTCGAGATGGGCGAGGAGTTCGGCGCGCTGCTCGTCGGCGGTCAGGCCGGGCTTGGAGGGCCAGTCCCGGTTGACGACGGTGGCCAGCCACATGCCGCGCAGCTCGCGGTCGGAGCGCCTGCGGGGGCTCGGTTCCCCGCCGGCCATGGCGGTCCCGGCCGCCACACCGCCCGCCGTCACGAGCGTCACCGCCGCGGTCGCCCAGAACGCCCGTCGTGACATCCGTGGCTTCCGATGCATCCTGTTACCTCCGCCTACCACTACCCGCGGGCCCGCTTCGTCCCACGGACCGTTCGCCGGCCAGCCTCCCATGTGACACCCGGGATACTGATCAGTAAGCGTCGCGGGTAACGTGCAGGTTTGGCGCAGGCCCACACCCGGGGCAACTGCCAGGCACGTGACCAGCGAAAGGGACGATGTGACGTACACCCCAACGGGAGACATCGCGCGCGTCGGAGTGGTGGGCTGCGGCCAGATGGGGGCGGGCATCGCCGAGGTGTGCGCCCGTGCCGGTCTGGACGTGAAGGTCGCCGAGACCACCGGTGAAGCCCTGGAGATCGGCCGTACCCGGCTGTTCAACTCCCTGTCCAAGGCGGCCGAGCGGGGCAAGATCAGCGAGGACGAGCGGGCGGCCACGCAGGCGCGGCTGAGCTTCACCACGGACCTCGGCGAGTTCGCCGACCGTGACCTCGTCATCGAGGCGGTCGTGGAGAACGAGCAGGTGAAGACGGAGATCTTCCAGGTGCTCGACCAGGTGGTGACCCGCCCGGACGCCATCCTCGCCTCCAACACCTCCTCGATCCCGCTGGTGAAGCTCGCGGTCGCCACCTCGCGCCCCGACCAGGTCATCGGCATCCACTTCTTCAACCCGGCCCCGGTGCAGCGGCTCGTCGAGCTGATCCCTGCGCTCACCACCTCCGAGGGCACGCTCAGCCGGGCGCAGCTGTTCGCCGAGAAGACCCTCGGCAAGCACTCCGTACGCGCCCAGGACCGCTCGGGCTTCGTGGTCAACGCGCTGCTGGTGCCGTATCTGCTCTCCGCCATCCGCATGTTCGAGTCGGGCATCGCCGGCCGCGAGGACATCGACAACGGCATGGAGCTGGGCTGCGCCCACCCCATGGGTCCGCTGAGGCTGTCCGACCTGATCGGCCTGGACACGATCGTCTCCATCGCCAACTCCATGTACGAGGAGTACAAGGAGCCGCTGTACGCCGCTCCCCCGCTGCTCCAGCGCATGGTCGACGCGGGCCGGCTCGGCCGGAAGACGGGGTCGGGCTTCTACACGTACGCCTGATTACGCACCGTAGACATCTTCGGGCCGCAACGGGCCCGGGAACGGGAAACGGTGCCGGGCCCGCGGCATTCACACACCGTGTGCGCGAAGGACACGCATATGCCGTTCGCACACGCTCCCCTCCCGCTCACCAGGCGAGTTGACTGCACGTGCGTATGAAAGGGATGTGACGACTACAGAAAGGAGCGGACTCGTGGCCATCGACCCCGAGCATCCCGTGGTCCACGGCGAACTCGCAGAGTTACGCCGTCGCCTCGATGTGGCGCACGCACGCGTCGAAGGAGGACTGACCCTACTGAGCCACCGCGCCGAACAGACCGCCAAGGAACTCGACGACCTGAACACACGTGTCGTCACCCTGGAGCACTCCCGCTGGCCGCTGCCCGCCGTCGCGGCCCTCGCGGCCATCGGCGCCCTGGTGGTGTCGATCTGGCAGGTCGTCGGCCGCTGACCGGTCCGGACGGGACGCATGGGGGAGATCAGGGCTTGGCGTCCTGCCCGAGCCGCAGATGGTGCAGGAGGAGCAGCGCGGCCGCCATGTTGGCGGCCGGGACCTCGCCGCGGGCGACCATGTCGGGCACGAGCTTGAGGGGAACCCATTCCCTGCGGTCCGACTCGAAGTCGTCCACGGGGTGACCGACGTACGCGCCCTCGTCGGCCCAGTAGATGTGGTGCCGGGCGTCGGTGAGCCCGTTGGAGGGCTCGACGCTCATCAGATGGTGCAGGGGTCCCGGCCGCCATCCGGTCTCCTCCTCCAGTTCGCGGGCGGCCGCGTCGGCGATGCCCTCGCCGTCCTCGACGACACCCGCGGCCAGTTCCCAGCCCCAGCTGTCGGTGATGAAGCGGTGCCGCCACAGCAGCAGCACCTCGTTGGCCTCGTTGACCACGGTGGCCACGGCCACCGGCCGCAGCCTTATCAGGAAGTGATCGAGGTGCCGCCCGTCCGGCAATGCGACATCTGCGAGATTGACGCTGAACCAGCGGTTCGAATACACAGTTTGTTCGCTCTGTTTCGTCCACTGCACGGTTCTGCCACCTTCCGCCGAGTAGATGGCAATATCGCAGCAGGAGCGTGCTGACAGCAGGCGCACAGACGGTGCACGGCCCGGCCGGGGGCGCGGTGTCAGAGCGGTATGCGCAGTGCCCCGTCGATGAGTTCGGCGGCTTCGGCCGTCCCCGCGCAGCCACTGCGCACGAGGTGTTCGCGTACCGCCCGCAGTCTGTCGCGCAGGCGCA
>NZ_AEJC01000417.1 GCF_000317595.1 Streptomyces ipomoeae 91-03
CCAGACCCACCCGTATCGACCGAGCTCGAAGGCGTGGCAGCCCAGCTACCCCTTGACCTGGATCAGCGCCCTCGTTCCGCTCGTGCGCCAGCGTTGGCCCTCCGTTGTCACGAGTGCCGTCTCGGTGGCCGGGGTGAGGCCCGTGATGACGTCGGACTTGAGGGTGCGCAGGGCGGCGACCGGGCCCGGGAAGTAGGACGTGACCGAGGTGAAGGGGGTGGTGGGTGGGTGGAGGCGGTCGCCCACCAGGCGGCGGTAGTTGAGGTCGCCCTTCATCACGGTGAGGTCGGCGGCGGCGAAGTCGTCGCGCAGGTCGTCCGGCATGTCCGCGTACGGCAGCGGGGCGCAGGAGAAGGGGTGGGCGCTGAGGCTGAGGCGGCCGTCGGTGAGGGCGGTGTGGAGGCGATGGCCCGCCGCGGTCTTCGCGGCGATCAGATGGCGTACGGCGTCCAGGGTGTCCGCGGTGGTGGCGTCGGAGACGAAGTACGGGTACGGCTTCAGGTGCAGTACGGCGCGGTCGAAGTGGCCGTGGGCGAGGAGGTGGTCGATGAGGAGGAGGTCGGGGATCAGCTCGCGTCCCGCGTTGTCGGCCACCAGACAGAACACTCCACCGCCGTCCGACAGCAGGGACAGCAGCGACTCGCTGTCGTCCGCCACCAGTCGGGAGTCGGCGGCGGTCGCCTCGTGTCCCGCCTGGATACGGAAGCCGAGGTCCGCGCGGTTGCCCCAGAGGGAGCCGTGGAGGAGGGCCTTGAGCTGGTCGGGGAGGGGTTGTGCGGCCAGGGCGTCGAGGGCGGTGAGTTCGGCTGCCGCCTCCGGAGTGTCGAGTTCGGCGAGTTTGAAGGGGCGGAACGGGTCGATGCCCTGCCAGGGACCTGGGGCGAAGTAGCCGACGGCGTGGAGGAGTTGGCGGTAGAAGCAGCTCTCGGCGGCGAGGAAGGGCAGGTCGAACCAGGAGCGGCCGGCGTAGTGGCGTACGTTCCAGGTGTCCCACCACTCGTCGTCGGCCGGTGGTTCGACGACGCCCTCGGTGGTGTTCTTCAGCAACCCGTCGAGTGCGCGGCGCTGTTCGGGGCCGTAGGGGGTGGCGTCCTGGACCTTGCGGATGAGGGCGGGGTGCCGTTCGGCCAGCACGCTGTGCGGGAAGGAGGCGGGGTCCGCGCTGCGGATCACGGGGGCGGCGGCGTCAGACATGGCCGGGGGTTCCTCCGGGGGCCGCGGGTGGCCGGGGTGGTAGGTCCACGCCCTTCATCTGCTTGTCGAAGAGCTTGTCGAATCCGGCCTCGGTCCATACGTACTTCTTGAACTGCTCCGGCGTCAGCGGGCCCGGCCAGGGGCTGCCGCCGGGGTAGAACACCGAGTCGCACGACGAACAGTGGTACGCGGGGCTCCAGAGTCCTTCGGCGCGCGCCCGGCCCGACGCGACGATGTTCCGTTCGCGCCTCTCGTCGCGGATCACCGCGAGCGTGCCGACGAACAGCAGCACGGCGAGGATCGAACCGCCGATCGTGTAGAGCGGCTTGTCGTTCTGCACACCGCTGTAGGCGAGGCCGACGCCGATGCCGGACAGCACCATGCCTTCGAGGAAGTGCAGCACGCTGTCGGAACCCGAGTGCACGCCCGGGGCCTTCGCCAGCCGGTCCACGAGGCCGCCGCGCCGTGCCTCCGGATCGGCGCAGGTCTCGGCGACCGTGCGCACCGACGGACCCGTGGCGCCGCAGCCGGGACACACCACCGCGACGGGCTGCGCGGGCCGCCCGTACAGCTGTGCCTGCTCGGTGTTATCTGTCGACATACACATACGCTAACGGGCCGGGCGGACACACATGCGCGGGCGGCCAACGGCTGAGGCTGACACATGTGCGCCGGCGG
>NZ_AEJC01000418.1 GCF_000317595.1 Streptomyces ipomoeae 91-03
GCCGCCGGGCGGGCGGCTTCCGGGGCCGATGACCGGGCCGGTGGCAGGAGCACCGGTCGGGTGGCCGACGGCACCCACGGCCGGGTGGGCGGCGGGGGTGCCGCCCGGAGCGCGGAGCGCAACGCCGACCGGGACATCGACCGGGACATCGACCGGAACGCCGACCAGGACGCCGACCGCGGTACTGGCCGCGCCTGCCGAAGCCACCGCCCCTGCCACCGCTCCACCCGGGGCTGCCCCCGCCACCTCCCATCCGCTCCCCGCACCGCCCCCCTCACGTCCCACCGCGGTCCTCCGCGCCGTCGTACCGCCCGCGGCGGCACCCTCCCCGTCCACCCCGTACGAAGCCGATGGAACCGGCGAAACCGGCGAAACCGACGGCGCTCCGCCCTTCGGTACCGACTCCGCCGCCGACAGCTGGCTGCTTCTCGTCGGTGAACCCGGGGTCGGGCGGCTGGCCGTGCTGGCGCGCCGGCGGCTGGAACTGCTGCACGATGCCGGTGTCCGGATCGGCACCACCCTGGACGTCACCCGTACGGCCGAGGAGCTGGCGGAGGTGACGGTGCCGAGGTTCGCGGACTTCGCGGCGGTGGATCTGCCGGACTCCGTGCTCGGGGGCGACGAGCCGGAACCCTTCGGGGTGGGGATGTCGCTGCGGCGGGTCGCGCTGGGGGCGGTGCACCAGGAGTCGCATCTGTACGAGGTCGGCGATCCCGTCCGGTATGTGGCGTCCACCCCCCAGGCCCGCAGCCTGGAGAGCGGCCGACCGGTGCTGGAACCGGTCCTCGCCGAGGCCGACGGCTGGCTCGCCCAGGACCCCTCCCGGCTGGAACGGACGCTCGCGGCCGGTATCCACACCCTGATCACGGTCCCGCTGCGGGCCCGCGGCACGACCCTCGGTGTCGTCAGTTTCTACCGCTGCAAGCAGCCCGCCCCGTTCGAGGACGACGACCTGTCGCTGGCCCAGGAGCTGGTCGGACGCGCGGCGATCTGCATCGACAACGCCCGCCGCTACACCCGCGAGCACAACACCGCCCTCGCCCTGCAACGCAGCCTGCTCCCACGCGGCCGGCCCGAACAGAGCGCGGTCGAGGTCGCGTACCGCTATCTGCCCGCGCAGGCGGGTGTCGGCGGCGACTGGTTCGACGTCATCCCGCTGTCCGGGGCACGGGTCGCGCTGGTCGTCGGCGACGTCGTCGGCCACGGCCTGCACGCCGCCGCCACCATGGGCCGGCTGCGGACCGCCGTGCACAACTTCTGTTCCCTGGACCTGCCCCCGGACGACCTGCTCACCCACCTCGACGACCTGGTCGTCCGGCTCGACCGGGGCGAGGGCTGGGCGGTGGAGAACACCTATCTGGACTCCGGCATCGTCGGCGCGACCTGTCTGTACGCCGTCTACGACCCGGTGTCCCGGCGCTGCACCCTCACCCGCGCCGGGCACCCGCTCCCGGCCGTCGTCTCCCCCGACGGCGCGGTGACCTTCGTCGACCTTCCCTCCGCCCCTCCGCTGGGCCTGGGCGGCATGCCCTTCGAGACGGTCGAGCTGGAGCTGGCCGAGGGCAGCCAGCTCGTCCTCTACACCGACGGCCTGGTCGAGGACCGGCACCGGGACATCGACACCGGCATGGACCAGCTCCGTACCGTCCTGGCCAACGCCGACCGCGCCCCCGAGGACACCTGCGAGGCCGTCCTCGACGCCCTGCTCCCGACCCGGCCCGCCGACGACGTGGCCCTGCTGGTCGCCCGTACGCACGCGATCGGTCCCGAACGGGTCGCCCACTGGGACCTCCCGAGCGACCCGGCGGTCGTCTCCCGCGCCCGCGTCGCCGTCACCGAACAACTGGCCGCCTGGGGCCTGGACGACCTGGCCTTCACCACCGAACTCATCGCCAGCGAACTCGTCACCAACGCCATCCGGCACGCCACCGGTCCCGTCCGACTCCGCCTCCTCCGCGACCGCGCCCTCATCTGCGAGGTCTTCGACGGCAGCGGCACGTCGCCGCGACTGCGGCGCGCCAGGACCGAGGACGAGGGCGGCCGGGGCCTGTTCCTGGTGGCCCAGCTGACGGAACGGTGGGGGACGCGGTACACGCCGGACGGCAAGACGATCTGGACGGAACAGCCGTTGCCGCGCCCCCTGAATGACCGCTGAGGGACCCCTGAACGACCGCCGAAAGGCACAGCCCTGCGGGCAGCTACTCCGCCGTCGCGGTTCCGGTCAGGCGGACTTCCTCGTTGTCGAGGTCGGCCTGGGGGCGGCGCAGGACGGTGTCGTCGATGTGGCGTTCGTCGCGGAGGCGGACGATGGTGGCGCGTTTGTGGGCGATCGTCGAGAGCCAGGCGCAGCGCGGTGTAGTCCTGGTGCCGGCGCAGCGCCGGGTCATCGGCGGCGCCCGTGCTTCTGGCCCGTACGGTCGAGAGGAGGGCTTCGTACTCCTGGCGCAGCCACTCGACGGCCTTCGGTTCGGTGCCCAGGTCGGCGGCGAGTCGCGGCATCGCCTTCAGGGCCTCCTCCATGGCGGTGGTCTCGGCGAGGTCGTGTTCCTCGTCGACCGACGTGTCCGGGGGCAGTTTCGCCCGGCGCACGGCCGCCGGCAGCAGGAGTCCCTGGGTCACCAGGGTCATGAGGATGACGCCGGAGACGACGAAGACGATGAAGTCGCGGTCGGGGAACGGCTCGCCCGAGTCGAGGGTTTCCGGAACGGAGAGGGCCATGGCGAGGGAGACGGAGCCCCGGAACCCGGCCAGTCCGCTGACCACACGGGCCCGGTGACTTTGCCGGAGCAGGCGCTGCTTCGGGCGGCGGTCGAGCAGGCGGATCAGGAACGCGAAGCGTACGGCGACGAGCACCGCGCAGACGGCCCCGACCGCGATGAGGGCGAGGCCCTGCCGTGGGTGCTGGAGAGGATCCCGCCCGGCTGGCGGGCGATCGTCGTGGACAACGGTTCCACCGATGGTTCCCCGGACATCGCCCGCGACTTGGGCGCGCACGTGGTCCACGAGCCGCGTCGCGGCTTCGGCGCCGCCTGCCACACGGGCCTCACCGCCGCCACGGCCGACGTGGTCTGCTTCTGCGACTGCGACGCCTCCCTCGATCCCGGACTGCTGCCCACCGTCGCCGGCCCGGTCCTCGACGGAACCGCGGATCTGGTCCTGGGCCGCCGCCGGCCCACCGCCCGCGATGCCTGGCCGATACACGCCCGGCTGGCCAACCTGGAGCTGGCCCGTCTCATCCGCCGCCGCACCGGCGTGCGCCTGCGCGACCTGGGCCCGATGCGCGCAGCCCGCCGGGAGGCGCTGCTGGCCCTGGGCCTGACGGACCGGCGCTCCGGTTACCCGCTGCAGATGGTGGTGCGCGCCGCCGACGCCGGCTGGCGGGTGACGGAGACCGATGTGCCCTACCACCCGCGTACGGGCCGTTCAAAGGTCACCGGCACCTGGCAGGCCGTGCGCGACATGCGAGCGGTCCTCGCCGAGCGGCCGGCTACCGCTGCCGGCGTCGGCATCGGCATCGGCATCGGCGTCGACGGAGGCATCGGCGTCGACGGAGGCGCCCGATGAACGCCCGTCCCCTGAACACGAGTTCGGCCACCCTGCTGGTCATCGCGAAGGAGCCCGTGCCCGGGCGGGTCAAGCCCCGTCTCACCCCGCCCTTCACCCCGCAGGAGGCGGCTGCCCTGGCCGAGGCCGCTCTGACCGACACGCTCCACACGATGCTCCAGGTTCCCGCCGGCCGCCGGGTGCTCGTCATCGACGGAACCCCTGGTCCCTGGCTGCCGCCCGGCTTCGAGGTCGTGCCCCAGGCATGCGGCGACCTCGACGAGCGGATCGCCGCCGCCTTCGAACTCTGCGACAGTGGCCCGGCGCTGCTGGTCGGCATGGACACTCCGCAACTCACCCCGGGCCTGCCGGCCGATGTCGGCCGCGACGGACACGACGCCTGGTTCGGCCCGGCCGCCGACGGCGGATTCTGGGGCCTGGGCTCCACCGAGGCGATCACATGCGTTCGGGCTTCTTCGCCGCCTGCGTCATCCATGACTGGCAGGCCCACCGGGCGAGCCCGCCCACGGCGAGGGACGCGAGAATGGCTCCCCAGTCGATGACATGAGGCAGTCCGGGGAAGAAGGCGAAGAAAGCCATTGTGACGACGAGACCCAGGAGGAACGCGGTGATCCCTGCCCGACGGCGCCGTGTTTTCCACGCCTGGTCCGAGTTCTGTCCCTGTTGCTGCTCGGTCATGGATGACTCACTTCGTGATGTGGTGGCACTGGCTCACGCGCCGCACTCCGTTCACGTGGAGATGGGCGCACGCCTTGCCATGACGAGGCAGCGTCTGAGGAGAGTTGTTCCGCATCGGGTCGATCATGCACTCGCTGTGCGTCCGGCCCCGCGATGTGCGGTAGGTCCGGTTGTTGGTGTCGGCGTAGGTGAAGTCGATGCGCCAGTTGCAGAAGCCGCTGCTGAGCGCTCCGACGAAGGCACAGTCGACGCCGGCGTTCTGGTAGGTGATCCTTCTGCCGCCTCCTCGGATGATGTGCGTGAACATGCAACCGGTCGGCACCTTCATCGTCATGCCGCCACGCTGTATTCGAAGGTGCGCACGGGCGTTGACCCGATCGCGGTGAGGCGCGTGACGTAGTGCATGACCAAGGCGGTCCCCCTTTGGTGATCTTCTGATGAGCACCTGGGACACCCGGGCCCCGTGGCGGTCCGTTGCGGCATTCCGGGTCGGTTCACTGTCGTGAGTGATCAAGGACATACGTGCTGACCAGCAGAAACATTCACGGACGCAGTTCTGTGTCGCTGACGAACCCGAGCTGCTGAAGGTGTGGGGCGTCCTTGCCACAAGGCCTTGCGACGAATACATCGTCAGCAGAGTGGCGGCCCGAGTCGCGTCTTCTCCGCAAGATACGGCCCGCGAACGTGGCGAGGAGAGGGTACCGGGTGGACGGCCTGCGCCGGCCTCGGACGCCACAGCGGCCCGTCTGCGCTCCCGCCCGTACGCACTGCTCGAAGGCGCTGCCGCGCGCCTGGAGATCAGTCGCGACGACATCGACGGCTCGGTTCACACCGGCACCGACGGCATGCCGTCCCTGCTGCTCTTCGACACCACTCCGGGTGGTGCGGGCAATGCCGTGTCCATGGGCAAACAGCTCCAACCGGTTGTCTCTGCCGCACCAGCCCGGGTGGCAGCCTGCGTGCGCGGCCCGGAGAGCAGCTGCTACGCGTGCCTGCGCACCTTCCGCGAGCCCTTCCACGAGCTGCTGAGCCGCCGTGAGGCCGTCGCACTCCTCGATGCCCTGACTGGCGATGCGAGTTGACAGAGTGAACGCTCGGTAGGGCGCCGCGCGAGCACTGTTGGGCGGCACGGGCCTCATGGTGAGCGGACCCTATGACTGGCGCGGTGGAGGCTTCATAGGGTCTGCGCCAGGTTCCGCCGGATGTGGGCGGTGAGGTGCTGGGGCGTGGTCCAGGCGTTGGGGCCGGTGCCGTCGCCGAGGGGATAGTGGACTGCGGGGCCACCGTGCGGTGGTCGACGCCGGCCGGCTCGGCCGCGGCGCGGTAACTCCCCGTGAGGTCGTACGCCTCCAGGGTTTCCATGATCTCCCTGCTGTTCTTCACACCGGCCGGCTTCGCCGGCCGGTGTCCATCCAGGTCCGGGGAGGTATCCGGCCGCCAGTGGGGAAGCTCGCGGCCACAAAGTGTTGGATAAAAGACCGCCTACGGGGAGTATCCACAGGCCGTCGTCAGGCAGGCGACTCAGGCACGGTAGATGGTCGAGAGCGCGGTCGAGGAACCGTGCATTCCAAGATCCAGACCGCAAGCGTTCGGGCTGGATGTTTCCGGATCAACGGCGCCGAGCCTGTCGTGGCGCAGAGCTTTCCACCGGAGGTCGCCTTTGAGTGTCTCCTCAGACGCGATGCCGTTGTCTGTAAGGGCATGGGGAGCGATCGCGAGCCACTGATCCGGTAGATCATCAAGGATCTGGCAGAGAGTGCGCCCGGCTGACGCGGGCTGATGGGTTGCAGGATTTAAGCGTGGGTGGTCGTCATTGAACCCGCGAGTTTGGGCGAGCAAGGCATCGATGTCCCGCGCCGCTCGATCGAGATCGCCGGTGAGGATGAGGTGCGCGCCGTCGGCGCCAGAAGCGGTCGTGACTTCGATGCCGGGGAAGACGACCACACCGTGGCGGTGTCCTGCCCTGCATGTCCGGTAGCCAGTCGCCGGTGTTGCGGTCGGCGAGCGCGATCACTTCGATGCCTTGTTCACGCAGGCGGGGCATGTGGCGATCCGCGAAGTCGGCACGATCTTCCGACGCAGAGAAGCAGAGAAGTCGAAACTGTTTCCGGCCGGCAATCGAAACTCGTGTGCGGGCGTTGCGGCCTGAAGGTCGCACTTGTACCAACAAGACGCTGTGATCACCACTTTCGACCGGGTGTCCAGAACTCTTCAACTCGCGGGCTTGGTCGAGAGGGGTTCTGGCGCATGCGAGATCAGGGAGTCACTTGTTTTGCAGATTGCCACCCGCTTCTCCCTGTGTCATGAGTCGCTGGTCTCTGAGCAGCATGCCGAATTCGAATATTTGTGCGGCATTCTGTGGGTGCAGGAGTCAGACCTTGATGACGGTGGCGCGTCCACCGCACAGGGTGGTGAGATCTTCCGGGTCGGAGGTGAGGATCGTGACAGGGGCGGGTGCGGCGAGAGCAGTCGCGCTGACCATGGCGTCGATGGCGTACTTGTGGCCGTGTAGCCCGGTGTCGGCGAGGAGGGCGGACGCGTGCCGGGCGATGGGCTCGGTGACCGGTTCGACGACAAGGCGGGACAGTGTCCACTCCAGGGCCGGCCGGTTGATCCGGGGGTGGACCACCTCGACGAGGGTTGCCGCAGAGGTGATCACTCGCAGGTCGTCGGCGCGTGCGAGGGCAAGCCAGCCGGTGACTGTGCGATCGCGCAGCACGGCCTTGGCCAGCCCTTCGCTGTCCAGGACGAGGGTGCCACCGGGGGCGGCGGGAGAGCGGGTCACGCGGCGTTCGCCCCGTCCTGTGTCTGTTCCTGTCGGGCCTGGTGGAGCTGGTCGCGCAGAGCCTGGATCTCCTCGTCCGTGACGGGCCCGTGCTCGGCCTCGGCGACCTGGATGAGCTCGTTCAGATTGTCGCGTTCGATCTGACGGGCCACGGCGGCGGCCACGTAGGCGGACAGCCCGGAGGGGCCGCTACGGGCCTTGGCGGCTTCGGCGATGTCGCGCGGCATGGTGATCGAATATTTGCCGGTAGGCTCACTCATGCTACTCATCCTACCTCTCATCCTCTCCGATGGTTGTCGGGCGTCCTCGACCTGGCAGAGAGATCGCCTTATGGCCCGCTCTGTTGAGTGCTTGTGCGCTACCTGGCGTACACGGCGAGGACTCCGAGGGCGCCACTGCAACCTGGGCCCGAAGCGTTCACCTGGTCAGAGAGGTGGTGGACGTTATGAGGAGTTCGGCATCGCATACACGCGGCGTCCCCCAAAGCAGGCGTAGTGGAAGGACGGTGATCGTGGCTGGGTCTGGCAGTAGTCGTTCCGCAGGAGGTACGACGGATGCCAGTGCGCTGGCCGAGGAACTTGGCGCCGCGTTGGTCCGGGCTGTCCGGGCTGGACGCGGATCATTCACTGGCCACTGCAGGGATGGGCCACGGCTCGGCCGGCCTCAGCTGGTACGCCTTCGCGTCGGAATACCTGGTGATGCGTTGGCCGCAGGTTGCGGCGAAGACACGTAACGAGACTAATGACGCACTGTGCGCGATCACTTCGGCGATGCTCCGGGACGTGCGAGGCCGCCCGAGTGACGAGCTGTTGCGGCAGGCACTTCCAAACTGGGCGTTCGTCGTGCCCCGGCCGGAACTGCGGACGGCGCCCTCGGACGTGCGGCTTGCCTTCCGCTGGGCCGAGAGGGCGTCACGCCCGCTGACCGGCCTGATGGATCCGGCCGTGATGCGGGCCGCGCTGCAAGCCCTACGGCTGAAAAAGGACGGTACAGTCGCGGCGGCCGAGCCCCAGCGGCACAAGTGCATGACCCTCGTGAACGCCGTGCGGTACGCGATCGAGCAGGGCATGCTCGGCGGGGATCCGATCGCCAATATCAATTGGCGGATCGCCAAGACTGTTAAGCAGGTCGACCCGCGGGTGGTCGCCAACCCCGCCCAGGCCCGCTCCCTGCTCTGCGCCGTCTCCTACGTCGGCAGCCACCGGCGGGTCCGCGGACGTCGGCTGGTCGGGCTGTTCGCCGGCATGTACTACGCCGGGCTGCGGCCGGAGGAGGCGGTCGCCGTGACCCTGTCGGACTGCGTACTGCCAGCGGAGGGTTGGGGCAGGGTGATTCTGCGGATCACTCGCCCCCAGGCGGGCAAGGAGTGGACCGACACCGGGCGCCTCCATGACGAGTGTGGCCTGAAGGGGTGCCCGCCGGGGGACACCCGCCCGGTGCCACTGCCGCCCGAGCTGGTGGCGCAGTGGCGAGAAAGTGTCCACACCTTCGGTATCGCCGATGACGGGCGGCTGTTCTTCAACGAACGCGGTGGCATCCTCGCCTCCAGCACGTACACCCGCGTCTGGCACGAAGCCCGGGAGCCGGCCTTGCCGCCCGGCCTGCTCAGCACTCCACTCGCGGCTCGTCCCTACGATCTTCGGCACTCGGCTCTGTCCACCTGGCTCAACGCCGGCGTCGATCCCACGGAGGTCGCGGAACGCGCCGGCAACAGTGTCGAGGTCCTCATGACCAAGTACGCCAAGTGCCTGTACGGCCGGGCCGCGATCGCCAACCAGCGCATCGAGGCTCTGCTGGACGAATACGACCGAACTCCCGAGATGATGGTTGGACGGCGTTGTAGCCGGGGGTCGCTACTGGGCCGGGTTCTCGTCCTGCGGTGCCATGAGCTGGCGTTGCCAGTCCGCGAACCGCTCGCGCAAGGCCCCGGCCTCGGTGGCAGTGAGGCCGTAGGCGGCGAATTGCTTGTCGGTGCAACGCTGAACGCGAGCGAGTGAGTCGGCGAACATCCGCGGATCGAAGCCGTCGCCGTTCTGCTTGGCCAGCTCAATCAGGCGTTCGCGGGTGTATCCGGCCTTGAGGAGTCCATCGACGTCGATGGCGTCGCGGACCTCGGCCCGGCCGTCCAGGGCGGTGGTCTTCCCGGCGGCGACATCGTCGGGGTGCAGGACTGGGCCGAGCCCGGAGGGCACGGGGCGGATCGGTCGGCGGTGCAGCTCGTCCACTACGCTGCGGTCGCCACAGGTGCGAGCCCGGGGAAGCGGGCCTGCCAGGCCGCACGAGCCGGAGCGGGTAGGAACAGGTCTGTCCAGTGCTGGTGCAACAGATCAGTGTTCAGGTGCGACTGCAGGTCGGCCGGGACCTGGGCTTCCCTTATGACTCGCTCGTACATAAGGAGCAGGTCGGCCTCGTCGGCGAGGTCGTACTCGTAGCGCGGGCCCCAGTCGATGTGCTGGGGCAAGGTGACGGTGCCGGAAGTCGGCCCGACCAACTCGTCGAGCGACTCCGGGAGGGCGTAGATCCTCGCGGCTGCGTACCTGCTCATAGGCTCAGCATGCCGTAACCGGCCGCGTCGTGGTGCCGACACAGGCATCCGCGTGAGCAGTGAGCGTGACGTTCGATGAAACGCCTGATCGCAGCCGTGTCCAGCACTGATCCGAGAAAGCCAAACGGCCTGCTCGTCCGTATGTTTTCCGACCGTCCTTGTCGGCAAACGCGCAGGTCACAGCATGTGTCCTCCGGCGGCGTCCGCCTTGCGGCTTTCCCGTCCCACGAATGTCCCACGCGAAGCCATTGTGTGGGATCGGATATCTGGGATTTCGTCCGCCTGGCGCCATAAGGTCGCAGGTTGAAGGCTTGCTGAACCGAGTGGTCATGACCACGGTGGCCGTGTGCATTGTGGCATGCACAAGAAAGGCCCTGAACTGCTTTTCTGCAGTTCAGGGCCTTGATTTCCGGTGCCCCCGGCAGGATTCGAACCTGCGCACACGGCTCCGGAGGCCGTTGCTCTATCCCCTGAGCTACGGGGGCGTGTCGGGCGCCTTGTGTGGCGGCGACGGGTAGAACCTTACCAGCTCTGCGGGGGAGGTCATGAACGGGTTTTGCCGGGTGGGCGTGGGGGTTCAGTCAGGGGGAGACCGCCCGCAGGGGGTGGAAGTGGGGAAAACCGGGACGCGGCGGTGGTCGCGGACCTACTCTCAAGTTGTGCCAGGCGCGTCCGGCCGGGTGCTTGTTGTGGACGACAACAAGGTCATCCGGCAGCTGATCAGGGTCAACCTCGAACTGGAGGGCTTCGAGGTGGTGACCGCGGCCGATGGTGTCGAGTGCCTCGATGTCGTTCATCAGGTCCGCCCCGACCTGATCACCCTCGATGTGGTGATGCCCCGGCTCGACGGGCTCCGCACCGCCGCCCGGCTCCGCGGCGACGCCCGGACCCGGCGGCTGCCGCTCGTCATCGTCAGTGCCTGTACGCAGTACGAGGTCGAGGCCGGGCTCGACGTCGGCGTCGACGCCTTCCTCGCCAAACCGTTCGAGCCCTCCGAACTCGTCGCGCTCGTACGGCAGTTGATGGAGCGCGGTGAGTCCGACAACGCTTCGCAGTTCGGTATCGGTGCGGGTGCCCCTGCGGGAGGGCCGGGCAACGGTGGGGAGCGTGCCGGGCGCGCCGGCAGCTGACCTCGGCTCGGCATCACTCCGACCGACCCGGGCCGGGTACCGACGCCGCCCCCATGGATCGGCTCTCCTTTCCCGTCCACATCCCGGACCTCACAGCAAACCTGCTCGCGTACCCTCCCCCCTCCTCCCATACGCTTGTCCCGTGACCCCTGTCGAGCTCTCCCGCACCGTGCTGCGCGCGGTGCGTCGCGCCGTGGACCAGGGGGAGCTGAGCGTGGCCGTGCCCACACGAGCCGTGGTCACTCCGCCGGGGCCCGGCGGCAGCGGGGACTACGCCACGAACATCGCCCTGCAGTTGGCCCGGCCCGCTGGTCGGTCGCCCCGGCAGGTGGCCGAGATCCTGCGGCCCCATCTCCGCCGTACCGAGGGCGTCGCCGCCGTCGAGATCACCGGGCCGGGGTTCCTCAACATCCACCTCGACCGGGTCGCCGTCACCGCCCTCGTACGCCGCATCCAACGCGACGGCACCAGCCCAGCCGGCGGCCCCGACCGAACCGGCCGTATCGGCGGAGTTGACGGCACCGACCCAGCCGGCAGCCCCGGCCGCGCCCCAGGCAGCCGACACCCGGACCACCTTCCCTACGGCCACAGCGACGCCCTCGCCGGGCAGGTCGTCCGGCTGCGTATCCCGTACGACATCCGCGCCGAAGTAGTCGCCGACGCGCTCGTACGGATTGTCGCCAGCCAGGGCGGCCGTGTCGAGGTCGACCATGCCCGGCCGGTCGACCATGCCCGGCCCCGAGGGTTCCGGGAGCCCGAAGGGCACGATGGTTCCGGCGATGACGGCGTTTCCGTTCATCCCGGCGAGCCCGGGGCCGCGTCCGGCCACTTCAGCCCGCCCGCAGCACCCGCCTCCAGCTCAGCCGACGAACCCGCCCCACCCGACGAGCCCATCGACCTCCGCCCCGTACCGGCCCCCGAAGACCCCACCCGCCTCGGCCCCGACGCCCTCCGCTGGGCCCTGTTGCACCCCGCCGCCCACGACCGGCCCCGTATCACCGCGGACCTCCTGGTGCAGCGCGCGAGCAACCCCCTCTTCCGGGTCCGCTACGCCCACGCCCGCGCCCGCGCGCTCACCCGCAACGCCGCCGCCCTCGGTTTCACCAGCGCCCCCGGCGACCCGTACGGCGACGGCACCCACGCGTCCCACGGCACCCACCCGCCTCACAGCACCGGCGGCATCCCCACCCCCCTCACCGCCGTCGACACCCCGACGCACCCCACCCCCCGCGGGCTCACCCTCGACGCCGCCACCCCCGACGTCATCAGCCCTCTCCTCACCGCCCTCACCGAGTACCCCCCCACCCTCGCCCGGGCGGCGACCCATCGTGCCCCCGACCGGCTCGCCCGGCACCTGGTCGTCATCGCCGACGCCCTGCTGGCCTTCCAGCACACGGTGCTGCCGCGCGGCGACGAGAAACCCTCGGCCGCCCACCGCGCCCGGCTGGCCCTCGCCGAAGCCGCCGGGACGGTGCTGGCCGGTGGCCTGTCCCTGCTCGGCATCGACGCACCCGAATACCTCTGAGCGAGCCCGACGAGCCAGATGAGCCCGAAGAGCCCCCAAGCCAATCGGCCCCGGCAAGCCCGAGGCGACCGGCCGCAGCAAGCCGAAGCCCTCGGGCCGAGGCGAGCCCCGGGCCACCGCCCACAGCAAGCCGAAGCCGACAGGCCCCGGCCAACCGAAGCCCACCGGCAGAGACAAGCGAAAACCCATGGGCCGAGGCGAGTCCCAGGCCACAGGCTCAGGCAAGCCCTGGCCCACCGGCCGCGGCAAGCCGAAGCCCTCAAGCCAAGGCAAGCCGAAGCCCTCGGGCCCAGGCGAGCCGAAGCCCCAGAGCCAAAGCGAGCCCCGGCCCGCCGGCCGCGGCAAGCCGAAGCCCCGCAGCCAAGGCGAGCCCCGGCCCCAAGCCAAGGCAAGCCAAGCCCCACAGCCAAAGCGAGCTCCGGCCCACCCACCGCAGCAAGCCGAAGCCCCCAAGCCAAGGCAAGCCGAACCCCCACGACCAGAGCGAGCCCCAGCCCCCAAGCCAAGGCAAGCCACCCCCCGGCCCAGCTCCCCCCCCCGTGCTCCCCGGCCAAGACCTCGCCCAGAGCCCACACCGTCAGAGAGAGCCCAGACCAGTCATGAGCCGATCCGCGCACCCCGCCGGACCCCGTCACGCCGATGTCCTGCCCGAAGGGCACTACGCCGCCCCGCCCGCCGACCTCAACACGCTCGACCCGAAGGTGTGGGCGCAGACCGTCACCCGTGCGGAGGACGGGGTCGTCAGTGTCGGCGGGATCGATGTGAAGACGCTCGCCGAGGAGTTCGGGACGCCCGCCTACTTCCTCGACGAGGTCGACTTCCGGGCGCGGGCGCGCGCCTGGCGTACCGCGTTCGGGCCGGACGCCGACGTCTTCTACGCCGGCAAGGCCTTCCTGTCCCGCGCGGTCGTCCGCTGGCTGCACGAGGAGGGGCTGAACCTCGACGTCTGCTCCGGTGGTGAGCTCGCCACCGCGCTCTCCGCCGGCATGCCCGCCGACCGCATCGCCTTCCACGGCAACAACAAGTCCACGGAGGAGATCGACAGGGCCATCCGCGCCGGCGTCGGTCGTATCGTCCTCGACTCGTTCCAGGAGATCGTGCGCGTCGCGCACATCGCCCAGGAGCTCGGCAAGCGGCAGCGTGTGCAGATCCGCGTGACCGTCGGCGTCGAGGCGCACACGCACGAGTTCATCGCCACCGCCCACGAGGACCAGAAGTTCGGGATCCCGCTCGCGGGCGGCCACGCGGCGGAGGCCGTACGGCGGGCCCTCAAGCTCGACGGCCTTGAGCTGATCGGCATCCACTCCCACATCGGGTCGCAGATCTTCGACACCTCCGGGTTCGAGGTCGCCGCGCACCGCGTCGTCGGGCTGCTGAAGGAGATCCGCGACGAGCACGGCGTCGAGCTGCCCGAGATCGATCTCGGGGGTGGGCTCGGCATCGCGTACACCAGCGACGACGACCCGCGCGAGCCCCACGAGATCGCCAAGGCGCTCACCGAGATCGTCAGCCGAGAGTGCGAGAACGCCAAGCTCCGCACGCCCCGTATCTCCGTCGAGCCGGGGCGGGCCATCGTCGGCCCGACCGCCTTCACGCTCTACGAGGTCGGCACCATCAAGCCGCTGGACGGGCTGCGGACGTATGTCTCCGTCGACGGCGGCATGTCCGACAACATCCGTACGGCCCTGTACGACGCCGAATACAGTGTCGCCCTCGTCTCCCGCGCCTCCGACGCCGAGCCGATGCTGGCCCGCGTGGTCGGCAAGCACTGCGAGAGCGGCGACATCGTGGTCAAGGACGCGTTCCTGCCGGCCGACCTGGCACCGGGTGACCTGATCGCCGTACCGGCCACGGGCGCGTACTGCCGGTCCATGGCCAGCAACTACAACCACGCGCTGCGCCCGCCGGTCGTCGCCGTCAATGAGGGGGAGGCCCGGGTGATCGTCCGCCGGGAGACGGAGGAGGATCTCCTTCGGCTCGATGTCGGGTGACACCCGGCGTCGGGTGACACTCGAAGCCAGGGAACAGTAGGTACCCGGGCCGAAAGATCTTCGTCTTCCGGCCCTGAGGAAATGAAATTGATGTCTCACGATCCGGACGAGGGATAGAAACGCCCGTCCGGTGAGTGAGACTGGTCCAACCGTGTTCGGTATGTGAGGAAACGAGGTCGGATGATGCGTACGCGTCCGCTGAAGGTGGCGCTGCTGGGCTGTGGGGTTGTCGGCTCAGAGGTGGCGCGCATCATGACGACGCACGCCGACGACCTCGCCGCCAGGATCGGCGCCCCGGTCGAACTGGCCGGAGTGGCCGTACGGCGGCCCTCCAGGGTCAGGGAAGGCATCGATCCCAGCCTCGTCACCACCGACGCCACCGCGCTCGTCAAACGCGGCGACATCGACGTCGTGGTCGAGGTCATCGGCGGCATCGAGCCCGCCCGCACCCTCATCACCACCGCGTTCGAGCACGGCGCCTCCGTCGTCTCCGCCAACAAGGCCCTCCTCGCCCAGGACGGCGCCGCTCTGCACGCCGCCGCCGAGGAGCACGACACGGACCTCTACTACGAGGCCGCCGTCGCCGGTGCCATCCCGCTGATCCGCCCGCTGCGCGAGTCCCTGGCCGGCGACAAGATCAACCGGGTGATGGGCATCGTCAACGGGACGACCAACTTCATCCTCGACAAGATGGACTCCACGGGGGCGGGTTACCAGGAGGCCCTCGACGAGGCGACCGCTCTCGGGTACGCCGAGGCCGACCCGACCGCCGACGTCGAGGGCTTCGACGCCGCCGCCAAGGCCGCGATCCTCGCCGGAATCGCCTTCCACTCGCGGGTGCGGCTCGACGACGTCTACCGCGAGGGCATGACCGAGGTGACGGCCGCCGACTTCGCCTCCGCCAAGAACATGGGCTGCACCATCAAGCTGCTCGCCATCTGCGAGCGGGCCGCGGACGGCGAGTCGGTCACCGCGCGCGTGCACCCCGCCATGATTCCGCTGACCCACCCCCTCGCCTCCGTGCGCGGCGCGTACAACGCCGTGTTCGTGGAGTCCGACGCCGCCGGGCAGTTGATGTTCTACGGCCCCGGCGCGGGCGGCGCGCCCACCGCCTCCGCCGTCCTCGGCGACCTCGTGGCCGTGTGCCGCAACCGGCTCGCCGGTGCGACCGGGCCCGGTGAGTCGGCGTATGCCGCCCTGCCCGTCTCGCCCATGGGCGAGGTCGTCACGCGCTACCACATCAGCCTCGACGTCGCGGACAAACCGGGCGTTCTCGCCCAGGTGGCGACCGTGTTCGCCGAGCATGGCGTGTCGATCGATACGGTTCGGCAGCAGGGCAAGGATGGCGAGGCCTCTCTCGTCGTCGTCACCCACCGCGCCTCCGACGCCTCCCTCAGCGGGACCGTCGAGGCGCTGCGCAACCTCGACACCGTGCGGGGTGTCGCCAGCATCATGCGGGTTGAAGGAGAGTAACCAGCAATGACCCACCAATGGCGCGGAATCATCGAGGAGTACCGGGACCGGCTGCCCGTCTCCGACACCACGCCGGTCGTGACGCTCCGCGAGGGCGGCACGCCCCTCGTGCCCGCGCAGGTGCTCTCCGAGCGCACGGGCTGCGAGGTCCACCTGAAGGTGGAGGGTGCCAACCCCACCGGGTCCTTCAAGGACCGCGGTATGACCATGGCCATCACCCGGGCGAAGGAAGAGGGCGCGAAGGCGGTCATCTGTGCCTCCACGGGCAACACGTCTGCCTCCGCGGCCGCTTACGCCGTGCGCGCGGGCATGGTCTCCGCCGTGCTCGTCCCGCAGGGCAAGATCGCGCTCGGCAAGATGGGCCAGGCCCTCGTGCACGGCGCGAAGATCCTCCAGGTCGACGGCAACTTCGACGACTGCCTCACCCTCGCGCGTGAACTCAGCGACAACTATCCGGTCGCGCTGGTCAATTCGGTCAATCCGGTGCGTATCGAGGGCCAGAAGACCGCCGCGTTCGAGATTGTGGACATGCTCGGCGACGCCCCCGACATCCACGTCCTGCCGGTCGGCAACGCGGGCAACATCACGGCCTACTGGAAGGGCTACAAGGAGTACGCCGCCGACGGTGTCGCCGTGAAGACGCCCCGGATGTGGGGATTCCAGGCTTCCGGTTCCGCGCCGATCGTGCGCGGCGAGGTCGTCAAGGACCCGTCGACCATCGCCACCGCGATCCGTATCGGCAACCCCGCGTCCTGGCAGTACGCCCTGGCCGCGCGGGACGAGTCCGGCGGTGCCATCGACGAGGTGACGGACCGTGAGATCCTGCGCGCCTACCGGCTGTTGGCCGCGCAGGAGGGCGTCTTCGTGGAGCCCGCCTCCGCCGCGTCCGTCGCCGGTCTGCTGAAGGCCGCCGAGAACGGCAAGGTCGACCCGGGCCAGACCATCGTCTGCACGGTCACCGGAAACGGCCTGAAGGACCCCGACTGGGCCGTCGCCGGCGCCCCGCAGCCGGTCACCGTGCCGGTCGACGCGGCGACCGCGGCCGAGCGCCTCGGCCTCGCGTAGCCGGTCGGGAAACCGTTCGAAACGGCCTGCGAGTCGCGCGTAGACGCCGATTCACGGGGGATAACCCTGACAGGACCCGACAGGGGGTGCACAGGGGGCTTACGACACGCATCGTGCGCCTCCTGTGCGCCCTATGTCGCCACAGAACCTTCCTTCGATAGGCTGTACCGAACCCGCCCGCTGCATATGCCCCGCAAGGGTGCGGCGCCGCGCCGTCCTGAGCGGCCGCAGGGTTCTCACGCACGTATCGAATGTCATTCGACAATCGTCAATCCCGCAGCTCAAGGAGAGTCATCGAGCGATGGCCGGTCCAGCGTTCCGCGCCGCCGCCGTACGGGTGCGCGTCCCCGCCACCAGCGCCAACCTCGGCCCGGGCTTCGACGCCCTCGGCCTGTCGCTGGGGCTCTACGACGACGTGGTCGTCCGGGTGGCCGACTCCGGGCTGCACATCGACATCGCGGGCGAGGGCAGCGAGACCCTCCCGCGTGACGAGAAGCACCTGCTCGTACGGTCCCTGCGCACCGCCTTCGATCTGCTGGGCGGACAACCCCGGGGCCTGGAAATCGTCTGCGCCAACCGCATCCCGCACGGCCGTGGCCTGGGCTCCTCCTCGGCCGCCATCTGCGCCGGCATCGTCGCCGCCCGCGCCGTGACCATAGGCGGGGAGAACCGCCTCGACGACACCGCGCTGCTCGAACTCGCCACCGAGATCGAGGGGCACCCCGACAACGTCGCGGCCTGTCTTCTCGGCGGTTTCACGCTCTCCTGGATGGAGGGCGGCGCCGCGCGGGCGATCAGGATGCAGCCCGCCGATTCCATCGTTCCGGTGGTTTTCGTACCCGGAAAGCCGGTCCTGACGGAGACGGCGCGCGGGCTGCTCCCGCGCACCGTCCCGCACGTCGACGCGGCCACCAACGCCGGCCGGGCCGCACTGCTCGTGGAGGCCCTGACCAGGCGTCCCGAGCTGCTGCTGCCCGCCACCGAGGACCGGCTGCACCAGGAGTACCGGGCGCCCGCCATGCCGGAGAGCGCGGCCCTGGTCGAGCGACTGCGGGCCGACGGCGTCCCGGCGGTCATCTCCGGCGCCGGACCCACGGTCCTGGCCCTGGCCGACGAGGCCAGCGCCGACAAGGTCGCCCACCTCGCAGGCGAGGGCTGGGCCGCCAACCGGCTGGACCTCGACGCCCGAGGGGCGTGCGTCCTGCCGCTCACCACCACCGTCGCCGACACCGGCGCCGGCGACGGCGCCGAGTAGGGGGCGTTCGGTTGCCGGATTTCGAGAGGGGGAATGTTTGTTGGATCCGGTAGTGTTAACCTCAAGTCTGCACCTGCCCCAGCCATGGCGAGGTGCTCGTCGTCCCCGTCCGGGACAACCCTTCTTCCGGGAGTCTCCCCAGCCGCACTGTGCTTCGTACGTCAAGCTGTACGCCGTACGCAGGCACTGAGCGGTCTGCCGAGCAGACTCCGGAACCGGCGTGACCGAGCCGTGTGACACAGACACCGAGTGCCGCGGCCCCGTAAGCGCCGAATCACCAGCAAATTTTCCTCCGCCGCTTTGGCGGACCACCGCCCCGGCACGGTCCACCTGAACAGGACCGAAGCCGGACAGCACAACCGGTCGCCGAGCCAGAAGGCCGACGTCCGCTCCAGGGAAGGACCCTTCGTGAGCGACACCACCGATCTGATGGGCGCACGTGTCGAGGACACCGCTGCCGCGCCCGCCACGGACGCCGCGCCTGCCAGCGGTGCCGGCTCCCGACGGCGCCGCGGCACCGGCCTCGAGGGCATGGTGCTGGCCGAGCTGCAGCAGGTCGCATCCGGCCTCGGTATCAGGGGCACCGCGCGGATGCGCAAGAGCCAGCTGATCGAGGTCATCAAGGAGGCGCAGGCGGGCGGGGGAGCCCCGGCGAAGACCGCCGAGGCCGCCACCGAGACCAAGCCGAAGCGCCGTGCCACCTCGAAGGCCCGTACGGGCGATGACGCCGCCGCCCCGGCTGCCGAGAAGGCTGCGAAGAAGGCCGCGGCGCCCGCCGAGAAGGCGGAGAAGGCCGCCGAGAAGGCCGTGGCCCAGCAGCAGATCGAGATCCCCGGCCAGCCGGCCGGAGGGGACGAGGCGCCCACCGAGCGCCGTCGTCGCCGTGCCACCGCCGAGGCGGGCAGCCCCGAGACGGTCACCGCCGAGGCCAAGAGCGAGCCCAAGGCCGAGACGCCGGCCCAGGCCGCGCAGCCGCAGGCCGAGGCCAAGGGCGACGCCGAGGGCGACGGCCGTCAGGGCCGCCGTGACCGTCGTGAGCGCGGCCGTGACCGCGACCGCGGCGACCGCCGCAAGGACGAGCAGCAGGGCGGCGGGCAGCAGCGCGGGCAGCAGCAGGGCCAGCAGCAGGCCGGCGGTCGCCAGGACCGCCAGCGGGACGCCGGGCCGCAGGACGACGACGATTTCGAGGGCGGCCGTCGTGGCCGTCGCGGGCGCTACCGCGACCGCCGGGGCCGTCGTGGCCGTGACGACATGGGCGCCGAGCCGCAGCTCGCCGAGGACGACGTCCTGATCCCCGTCGCGGGCATCCTCGACATCCTCGACAACTACGCCTTCATCCGCACCTCCGGCTATCTGCCGGGCCCGAACGACGTGTACGTCTCCCTCGCCCAGGTCCGCAAGAACGGTCTGCGCAAGGGTGACCACGTCACCGGTGCGGTCCGTCAGCCGAAGGAAGGCGAGCGCCGCGAGAAGTTCAACGCGCTCGTCCGCCTCGACTCCGTCAACGGCATGGCGCCCGAACACGGCCGTGGCCGCCCGGAGTTCAACAAGCTGACCCCGCTCTACCCGCAGGACCGGCTCCGTCTGGAGACCGACCCGGGCGTGCTGACCACCCGCATCATCGACCTCGTGTCGCCGATCGGTAAGGGCCAGCGCGGTCTGATCGTGGCCCCGCCGAAGACCGGTAAGACCATGATCATGCAGGCGATCGCCAACGCGATCACCCACAACAACCCCGAGTGCCACCTGATGGTCGTCCTCGTCGACGAGCGTCCGGAAGAGGTCACCGACATGCAGCGGTCGGTCAAGGGCGAGGTCATCTCCTCGACCTTCGACCGCCCGGCCGAGGACCACACGACGGTCGCCGAGCTGGCGATCGAGCGGGCGAAGCGGCTGGTCGAGCTGGGCCACGACGTGGTCGTACTGCTCGACTCCATCACGCGGCTCGGTCGTGCGTACAACCTGGCGGCGCCCGCGTCCGGGCGCATCCTGTCCGGTGGTGTCGACTCGACCGCCCTGTACCCGCCGAAGCGCTTCTTCGGTGCCGCGCGCAACATCGAGGACGGTGGCTCGCTCACCATCCTGGCGACGGCTCTCGTCGACACCGGGTCCCGTATGGACGAGGTGATCTTCGAGGAGTTCAAGGGCACGGGCAACATGGAGCTCAAGCTCGACCGGAAGCTGGCGGACAAGCGGATCTTCCCGGCCGTCGATGTCGACGCCTCCGGTACCCGTAAGGAAGAGATTCTGCTCGGGGCCGAGGAGTTGGGCATCGTCTGGAAGCTGCGGCGGGTGCTGCACGCGCTGGATCAGCAGCAGGCCATCGAGTTGCTGCTGGACAAGATGAAGCAGACGAAGTCGAACGTCGAGTTCCTGATGCAGATTCAGAAGACGACGCCTGCGCCGGGTAACGGCGACTAGGGGCGACCGGTAGCTCGGGCGCTTCCTGGGGCCACCCTCTTCGTGAGGGTGGCCCCAGTGCTTTGTGTGGACAGGTGTACGATCACGGTCTTCATGTGTCTGATCAACTCTTGTACTCCCAGGGGGGAATTGAGTGGGTAGATCCCTGTCCGGAGCCTTTGCGGCTGCTATAGCCGGGGCGCTCGTGATGTCGTCGGTGAGTTCGGCCGCCGCGGATTCGGATGCTTCAGTCGGTTCGGTGGATCAGCTGATCGCCTCCGCCATGGCGGCGGACGCTGCCTCGGGGGAGGCCCCCGAGGAGACCGCCGAGTCCGAGTCGTCGTCGAGCGGCGATGGTTCGGATGCCGGCAAGCCCAGCGCCCAGATCATCGGTGGGTCGGAGACCACGATCGGCGCGGCGCCCTGGATGGCTCAGCTCTGGTACTACGACGACTCGACGGGTGTCGGGTTCTTCTGCGGCGGCACCGTCGTCTCGCCTACGAAGATCCTCACCGCGGCGCACTGCGTCGACAAGAACCGCTACAGCTGGCCCATGTACGGCGCCGTCGTCACGGGCACCGATCAGCTGCCCACCGCCGTCTACAACGACGACGGCAGCCTGAACCACATGGACTACCACGGCGGCGCCCCGACGCGCGTGTCGCGCCAGTGGAACCACACCTCGTACAACGAGGACACCATCGACAACGACATCGCCGTCCTGACGCTGGCGACGCCCGTCAAGGCCGCGCCGCTCAGGATGACGTCGTCGACCGACACCGCCTCGTACGCGGCGGGCACCAGCGCCAAGGTCTACGGCTGGGGCCGTACCAGCTCCACCAGCGACGAGATCTCGCAGACGCTGAAGACGGCGACGCTGCCCGTCGTCAGCGACACGACCTGTGCGAACGCCTGGGGAAGCTACTTCATCAAGGGGCACATGGTCTGCGCGGGCAAGCCGACCGGTGGTTCGGACGCCACGACCACCACCATCTGCAACGGTGACTCCGGCGGCCCGCTCGTCGTCAACAACAAGATCATCGGTGTGGTGTCGTGGGCCGTCACGGACTGCGTGGAGAAGGGCTACTACCCCGTCTTCACCAAGGTCAGCAGGTACGTCGGCGTCGCCTACCCGCGGGTCGACGACGCCGCCATCACCCGGGACGGCAAGGCCGACGTCTTCCTGCGCAACAAGGAGACCGGTACCGGCTATGTGCGTGCCTCCCAGGGCTCCTCGCTCGCTTCGCGCGAGTCCCTGACCTCGACCGTGTACGGCAGCTGGAAGGGCTACAACCTCGTCCAGCAGACCGACCTGAACCGGGACGGCTACCAGGACTTCGTGCTGCGCCGGGCCTCCGACGGCGACGTCTTCTGGCGGCGGCGCGAGCCATCGTCGAACACGTGGACGACCATCCAGATCTTCGACAACTGGGCGACCCGTACCCGGATCATCACCCCCGGTGACGTCACCGGTGACGCCCTGCCCGACCTCCTCTCGGTGGACTCCGGCGGTGCCCTGTGGATCTACCCGGGCAAGGGCAACGGCTCCTTCTCGACCCGTGTCAAGGTGGGCACGGGCTGGAACCAGTACAACGCGGTGGTCGGGCACGGCGACTTCAACGGCGACGGCAAGGCCGACCTGATCGCGCGCACCAAGACCGGCTCGAACATCTACCTCTACAAGGGCAACGGCAAGTCCGGCACGAGCGCCTTCGCCACGCGGATCAAGGTCCGTTCGAGCTGGACCGGCTTCAACGCCCTCGTCACTCCCGGTGACGTGAGCGGTGACGGCAAGGCGGACCTCCTGGCCCGTACGACCGGCGGCACGCTGTACCTCTACAAGGGCACCGGCAAGGCCACGAGCGAGATCTT
>NZ_AEJC01000419.1 GCF_000317595.1 Streptomyces ipomoeae 91-03
CCGGGCGCCTGCCGGGGGCACCGGCGGTGGAGTGGGCCCACGCCTGCCGGGACTACCTCACCGCACCTCTCGCGCATACGGTGCGACGGTGATCCGGTCGATCAGCGGCGCGTAGCGGGAGCGGAGCAGCACCCCGGGGAAGGTGTCCGAGGCGTAGGTGGTGCCGTCGAAGTTCGGCAGTTCCTCGGAGCGGAAGACGATCGTGTTCTGCCCCTTGCCGAGGTGGACCGGGACGGTCAGCTCCCAGAAGTTGTTCTGGTGGAAGCTGTGCGGGAACCCGACGCGCCGCGTCTCGCCGCCGTTGACGGTGATGTCGGCGTGCCGGGCGAGCGGGTCCGGGTTGTAGTGGGTTGCTTCGGACTGCTCGGGGTTGGAGTAGCGGATGCGCAGCGCGTACAGGCCGGCCCGGTCGGCGGAGACGGTGAACGTCGCCGTGTTGCCGTTGCCCGGGTCGCCGCCGATGCCGGTGATCGCCGTGCCGTCGGTGGCCAGGGAGAGCGGGGTCAGCGTGGCCGAGCCCGCGAGCTCGGCGTCCTGAGCCTCGTACGTACGTTCCTTGAGCGTGCCCTCGGTGGGTGTGACCGTGAGGCGGTCGACGAGGGTGGCGGACGAACCTCCGGTCAGCGTCACCTTGTTGACGCCGCCGGAGAGGGAGACCGCGACGCCGCGCTTGCCCTTGGCCAGGCGCAGGACGTCGTGTCCGTTGACGGAGAGCCGGGCGTTCGCGGCGCCGAGGGTGTCGACCCTGAGGGTGGCCTCACGGTCGGCGGGCGAGTAGACCCAGAACGTGGCGGTCTGGCCCTTCTTGAGCTGGACCGCGCCCGAGCCGGTGGCGGGGGTTCCGACCTGCTTCGGCAGCTCGTGGACGGGCTGTGCCCCGCCGCCCAGCCAGGCCAGCTCGCCCTCGTACACCTGGGTGGCGGCCGACGCCTCGGGGAGGGTGAGTGTGAGGCGGTCGACGATGGCGTCGCCCTTGGTGGCGCGCTTGCCGTCGGCGCTCTTGGCGGCGAGCGTGAGGGTGTGCTTGCCCTTGGTGAGCTTCACCTCGGTGTCGGTGTCGGTGTGGTCCCAGACCACCCACTTGTAGCCGAGCGGCAGATACAGCTCCTGCTCGCTGTCCGCCTTGCCGTCCACGCGCAGGAAGACATTGGTGGGGCCCTGCTCCTTCACCTTGTCGAAGGTGTTGAGGGAGTTGGCGAAGACGCTCAGGTCGTAGGTGCCGTCCTCGGGCACGTCCACGGTGAAGTCGAGCGTGACGTCCGAGCCGGTGCGCAGACCGCCCACGTTGTAGCCGCCGGACGTGTAGAACTTCGACACATCGCGCGGTGAGCCCTCCGGCCCGTTCTTCGAGTAGCCGGACCCGGTGTGGGCGGCGTCCTCCGCCTCGTACGACGCCTGCCAGCGCGCGGGCGGTGACTGCGTGCCCCTCGCCTTCCCGGCCGGGCTGAGAACGATCTCGTACGCCGAGGACTCCTTCAGCTTCGGCAGCGCGCCGTCGCCGAAGTCGACGACGACCGTGCCGTCGTCACCGACCTTCAGGTTCGTCTCGGTGAGCAGCTTCGGGCCGGACGAGTCGCCCACCTGCCCGCTCCACTCGATCTCCCGCACCCAGGCGTGTACGCGGTCCCCGAAGACCTTCCTCGGGACGTTGTCGAAGGTGATGTGCCCCTTGCCGGTGGACCCGCCGAAGATCAGCCGCGCCTGCTTCTTCTTCTCGTCGAGCGTGGCCACGCCCTGCATGGTGTAGTTCTCGCCGGGGAACGGCGGGCTCACCGTCACCGTGTGGCCGCTCATCGAGGCGTACGAGTTCAGCAGCCACCACTGGCCGTTGCCGCGGTTCGACTGCACCGCGGAGTCGGAGAGGTTGCCGTCGATGTTCCAGTACGCGATGTCGGCGTCGACCTTGGACTCCTCGATCGCGGAGACCCACTGGATCATCTGGCCGGGGACCGAGGTGTGGTAGTTGAAGGCGTACTCGTTGATGTTGATCGGGAGCTGGGTGCCCGCCTTGTCGGTGCCCTTGAACAGCTCCTTCTCCCACGACCGGTACTTGGCGACGCTCGCGCGCACCGCCTCCGGGTGGCTGAGCTCATGCCAGGTGACGACGTCCGGGAGGGTGCCGGCGGCCAGGGCGTGCGTGAGGAAGCCCTTCACCTGGTCGTACAGGACGCTGGTGTTGGGGCCGGCGATCCGGGCGTCGGGCATCTTGCTCTTGATGAGCTTGTAGGCGGAGTCCCAGGCGGCGAAGAAGTCGTCCGGGTCGCTCAGCCAGCTGACCTTGTTGTAGCTCCACTCGCCGGTGCCGAACATGTTGCCCTCGGGCTCGTTGAACGGCACGAAGACGACGTTGTCCTGGTACTGCTTCGGCAGCCGCAGGACCTGGTCGACCTGCTTCGCGATCTTCTCCTCGTAGAGCTTGAGCTTCTCCTGGGGCGTGTCGCCCGGCCACTGGTAGGGGAAGCCGCGGTGGATGTCGGTCATGTAGATGTAGACATCACCGTCGGTGGAGTCGGCCAGCGGCTTCACCACCTCCAGCGCGTCGGCACCGGGGTGCTGCGGACCGTCCTGAGCCTTGGTGGAGACCGTGCGCAGGCCCATGCCCTCCATGAGGTTGTTCGTGGGGACGTCCGGTCCGTACACGCCGTAGAGCGTGCCGGAGGCGCCGCCGTGGAACCTGCCGGTGTCCGAGCCGAGGTCGACGGTGAGCTGCCCCTCGCGGACCACGGCGACGGTCGCCTTCACCGCGCGTCCGGCTGCCGTTCCCGCCACCGTGAACGTCCCCGGCCGGTCGTACTTCTCGGGCGGTACGGCGTCCCAGGCGATCGGTGTGTCGCGGTCGTAGCCGTCGGAGAAGGAGGAGCGGACGGTGGCCGGGAGGGACGGGGCGGTTCCGGTGGTCGTACGGATGTCGAAGGACGTCTTCGAGAGCTCCTGGAGAGTCGGCACGGCACCGACCGTACCGGCCACCTGCTCGGCGCTCAGTGCCGAGTGCCAGACGGTGAAGTCGTCGATCGCGCCCTTGAGCAGCGGGTCCGGCCAGAGGGACTTGCCGATGTAGCCGGCGGCCGTGGCCGAGGCGTCCAGCAGTTCCTTGGCCTTGATGCCGGTCGCGGCGGACGAGACCGCCACACCGTCGAGGTACGTGGTGAGCCGGCCGGCGGTGGTGTCGAGGGTGACGGTGACCGTCCGCCACTCGTTCGCGGGAAGCATCGCGTAGCCGCGGACCTGTGTCTCCGCGCCGCCTCCGCCGGTGGTCACGGAGGTCTGGAACAGCCCGCTGTTGTTGTACGGGGTGCTGAAGAGGTACTTGGTGGTGTTGGTGCCCAGGTCGAAGATCCGCTGCCAGGAAGACTGGTCGCCGCTCCACTTCACACGGGCGGAGACCGTCAGGTCGGTCGCGTCGCCGATCACTTCGCGGGGCAGACGGACGTAGGCGCCGTTGGAGGTGGGTGCCCCGCCGGGCAGGGCCAGCGCCCTGCCTCCGCCCGTGCCCGCCACGGACTGGGCGGTGGAGCCGTTCACCAGGGCCGCGGTCAGACCGTTGCCGGAACTGTCGGTGATCCTGCCGGAGGCGAGGTCGTCCTGGTCGAAGGTGTAGTGGGCGATGGGCTGGGGAGCGTCGGCCGCCTGAGCGGGGACGGCGGGAGCGGCCAGCAGGCCCGCGCCGAGGGCCAGCGCCATGGCGGCCGGGGCTCGGCGCCGGGCGGATCTGTCAGCGGATGGCATGGATCGCGTCCTCAATCCTTGGGAGTCAGGGGTTCCGGGAGCGTCAGGAGTTCCGGTCGGCCCACTTCGGTCGGCTGCTCGTCCCCATGCCGTTTCCGGTGAGGAGAGTCCGAGGCGGGCGGATCGAACCGGTTCGATCACAGCTCCCAGTGGCAGGGGGAACCTTCGAGGCGGCAGGGGTGGCGACCTCGCGTTTCGCGGGAGATGCGGATCGGGTCCCCGGTTGCCGGAAGGATCGCTTCATCGAACCGGTTCGGCGAAGCTAGCACCGGGAAACCCGGCCAGCAATCCCTGCGGCACAAGGAACCACCGTTCGCTTGTCCGGGTCACGGACGTGTCGTCGGGGGTGTTGACAGGTGACCGGGCAGTTCCTACCGTCGCTTCACGCGAACCGGTTCGACGACCGGCTCTCGCCTCTCGCTCCACCCCACGTCCCCACGACCGGCGGGCGCTCCCTCCTCCGAGGTGTCGAACCGGTTCGAGCAAGGAGTCGCCGTGAACATCGGTGAGATCGCCCGACGGGCCGGTGTCTCGCGGAGCACCGTGTCCTACGCGCTGAGCGGCAAGCGCCCGGTGTCGGACGACACCCGCCAGAAGATCCAGCGGGTCATCGACGAGCTGGGCTACCGGCCCAACGCGAGCGCACGCGCCCTGGCCAACGGCCGGACCAGCACGATCGGCCTGGTCTTCCCGCCGGCCGGGAACCACTACACCGGGATGCAACTGGACTTCATCGGCAGCGTCGTCGAGGCCGCCGCGGCATACGACTACGACGTGCTGTTGTCGCCGAGCGGCGTCGACAGCGACCGCTCGTTCCAGCGGCTGCTGGGGGAGAGGCGGGTGGACGGCGCCATCCTGATGGAGATCAGACTGGAGGACGACCGGGTCGAACACCTGGCCGCGCTGGACTTCCCCGCCGTCGCCATCGGCCGCACCGCCCATCCCGAGAGCGGCTGGTGGGTCGGCCTGGACCACACCGCGCTGGTGGAGGCATGCGTCCACCACCTGGCGGACCTCGGCCACAGCCGAGTGGCGTTCGTCAACCGTCCCGAGCAACTGCTGCGGACCGGCTACGAGTCCGCGCACCGCGGCCTGGACGGCTTCACCAAGGCCGCGGCCGAGCGCGGGCTGACGGCCCGGACGTACTGCTGCGGGGACGACGCCGCCTCGGGCCAGACCTGTGTGCAGCGGATCCTGCACGACGACCCGGCCACCACGGCCCTCGTCACACTGAACGAGGCCGCTCTGGGCGGCCTCTACCGGGGGCTCGCCCAGGCGGGCCGCCATGTGCCCCGCGATTTCTCCGTCACCGGCGTCGTGGCCGGCCGCTGGGCGGAGACGGTGACCCCGCAGCTCACCGCGGCGGACGTACCGGCGGAGGAGATGGGGCGGCGCGCCGTCGACCTGCTGGTGGAGCGGCTCGACCATCCCGGCGGACCGCCCCGGCACCATCTCCTCGCGCCGCCGATCTCGTTGCGGGCCAGCACCGGGCCCGCGGGGGCCCTGCCCACCCCGGACGTCACATCCGATACGACACCCTGACCGCGCTCCACCCTCAATCCCCGCTCCTCTGTCTCGTCCGTCGGACGCTCGAACCGTGCGCCGGTGCTGTTCGGCGTGCCCGCGCTCAGTAACCCGTCGTCGCCGGCAGCCTGCTGCCGCCGGCGACCCCTGGCCCCCAGCAATCCGTTACCCCTCAGCGACCCGTCGCCCTGAGCCGACCCCTCGCCCTCAGTGACTTCTCGCCCTCAGCGACCCCTGCCCCACGGCACCCGCATGCCAAAAACGAAGGAACCCACAATGAACATCCTCTCCAGACACCGCCGTCTGACCGCCGCAGCCCTGACCGCCCTGGCCGTCGCCACCAGTGCCACCGCCTGTGGCTCCGGCTCGGGCGGCACCGGGACGAGCGCGGCGGACAGCGGCACGTACACCATCTGGGACCCGTACCCGCAGTTCGACAAGGGCTCGGCCTGGGCGAAGCTGCTGGACGACTGCGGCACCGAGGCCGGTGTGAAGATCAAGCGGACCGCCTTCGACACCAGCGACCTGTCGAACAAGGCGCTGCTGGCGGCGCAGCAGGACAACTCCGCGGATGTCCTCATCGTCGACAACCCGGTGGTGTCGACCCTGGCCGAGGCGGGCGTGCTCACCACGACCGACGACAACGAACTGGACACCTCCAAAGTGGACCCCAACCTGCTCGCGGCCGGCCAGTCGGGCGGGAAGACCTATGGAACGCCGGTCGGCGCCAACACCCTCGCCCTCTACTACAACAAGGAGGTGCTGAAGGAAGCCGGAGTGGACATCGGCTCCATCAAGGACTGGAAGTCGCTGACGGCGGCGCTGGCGAAGGTCGAGAAAGCCGGCAAGAAGGGCATCACCTTCTCCGCGATCGGTACCGAGGAGGGCAGCTTCCAGTTCCTGCCCTGGTTCTGGGGCGCGGGCGCCCAGCTCACCGACCTCGACTCCGCCGAAGCCGTCTCCGCGCTGTCCCTCTGGCAGGACTGGCTCAAGAAGGGCTACGCCCCCAACTCGGTGCTCAACAACACCCAGACCACCAGCTGGCAGGAGTTCGCGAGCGGCGACTACGCCTTCGCCGAGAACGGCACCTGGCAGCTCGCGAACGCCGAGAAGGCCGGCTTCGACTACGGCGTCCTGCCCATCCCCGCCGTGTCCGGTGGCAACGCCGCCGCCCCGACCGGCGGCGAGCTCGTCACCATCCCGGTCCAGGGCGACACCGGCCGCTACGCCACCTCCCAGAAGCTGGCGACCTGCCTGACCAGCACCCAGAACCTGTACGACACCGACACCACCCTGTCCTACGTGGCGCCCACCGGTGAGGTCCAGGACAAGCAGGTGGCGGCGAACCCCGAGCTGAAGCCCTGGGTCGACGCGGTCAAGGCGGCCAAGGGACGCACCAGCGACGACCTGGGCACCAAGTACCCGAAGATCTCCGAGCAGCTGTGGAAGGCCGTCCAGTCCGCGCTCAGCGGTTCGAAGTCCCCGAAGGACGCGCTGACCGCCGCCCAGTCCGCCGTCAAGTGACCGCACGCGAGGGCCCGTTGATGAGTCACACGACACAAGTGCCGCACCGCCGGCCCGTGCCCGAGGCCAAAGGCGCGGCCCCCGCCGCACCGCCCCCGCCACGGAGCCGGCCCATCTCCCAGCAGGGGACCGCCTGGGCCTTCCTCACCCCGGTGACCCTCTACCTCGCACTCTTCTACGCCTATCCGCTCTACCGCAACATCGACCTGAGCCTGCGGAACTACACCGTCCGCTCCTTCGTCCAGGGCGACGCCCCGTTCACGGGCCTGCAGAACTACCGCACCGTCCTCGACGACCCGACCTTCGCCCCCGCCCTGTTCCACACCGTGGTGTTCACCGCCGTGTGCCTGGTCTTCCAGTACGCCATCGGCCTGGCCCTCGCGGTCTTCTTCAACCAGCACTTCCGGCTGTCGGCCACCCTGCGCGCCCTGTTCCTGGTGCCCTGGCTGCTGCCGCTGATCGTGTCCGCCTCCACCTGGTCGTGGATGCTGAACAGCGAATCGGGCGTCGTCAACGCCGCCCTGCACGCCCTCGGCGTCGGCCCGGTGAACTGGCTGACCTCACCGTCGTGGTCACTGACCTCCGTGATCATCGCGAACATCTGGATCGGTGTCCCGTTCAACCTGGTCGTGCTCTACAGCGGTCTGCAGTCGATCCCGAACTCGCTGTACGAGGCGGCGGCCCTCGACGGCGCGAACGCCTGGCAGCGCTTCTGGCGCGTCACCTTCCCGTTGCTGCGCCCGGTGTCCGCGATCACGCTGCTGCTGGGCCTCGTCTACACGCTCAAGGTCTTCGACATCATCTGGATCATGACCAAGGGCGGTCCCGCCGACTCGTCCACGACCTTCGCCACCTGGTCCTACCAGCTCGGCTTCGGCAATCTGCTGCCCGCCTTCGGCCCGGGCGCGGCCGTCGGCAACCTGCTCGTGGTCGCCGCCCTGGTGTTCGGCCTCATCCACGTCCGGGTGCAGAGAAAGCAGGCACTGTCATGAGCCGAAGCGGTGAGCGTACGTGGTGGAAGACGGCCGTCGGTCTGCTGCTGACCGGGATCATGCTCTTCCCGGTCTACTGGATGCTGAACGTGTCCTTCACCCGTGACCAGGACATGCGCAAGAGCCCCCCGGACCTGCTGCCGATCCATGGCACCCTGGCCGGCTACCGCACCGTCCTCGACGAACAGTTGCCCTACCTCGGCACCAGCTTCGTCATCGGCCTGGGCACGGTCGTACTGACCGTGGCCCTGTCCGCGCCGGCCGGTTACGCGCTGGCCAAGCTGCGCCCGCGCGGCGGCGGTGTGCTGGGTTTCCTGCTGCTGGCCGCCCAGATGATCCCCGGCATCATCATGGCGATGGGCTTCTACGCCATCTACCTCAGCCTCGGCCTGCTCCAGTCCGTCCCCGGTCTGATCGTCGCCGACTCCACCCTGGCCGTCCCCTTCGCCGTCCTCATCTTCACCGCGTTCATGTCCGGCATCCCCGGTGAACTCCTCCAGGCGGCGAAGACGGACGGCGCCGGACCGCTGCGCACCTTCTGGTCGATCGTGCTGCCGATGAGCCGCAACGCCGTCGTCACGGTGTC
Source organism: Streptomyces ipomoeae 91-03 (assembly GCF_000317595.1). Classification (GTDB taxonomy): domain Bacteria; phylum Actinomycetota; class Actinomycetes; order Streptomycetales; family Streptomycetaceae; genus Streptomyces; species Streptomyces ipomoeae. The sequence continues at coordinate 8,353 of NZ_AEJC01000419.1, forward strand.
CCTGTTCGCGTTCCTGTGGTCCTGGTCCGACTTCGTCTTCGCCGGCACCCTCGTCAACGGCGGCGCCCACGAGCCCATCACCCTCGGCATCTACCACTACATAGGCAACAACAACCAGGAGTGGAACGCCATCATGGCCACCGCCGTCGTGGCCTCGCTGCCCGCCGCGGTCATCCTCGTCCTCGCCCAGCGGTACGTCGCCGCCGGTGTGACCGCCGGTGCGGTGAAGGACTGAGGGTTCCACCTTCGCCACGGCCCCACCGTCCGTTCGTCCGTCCGCGCGCCGGACGGTCGGCCACCCTTGCCCGAGAATCGAGTGACTCGCTATGACCGCCGACCGATCCGGCCCGGCCTTCGCCGTCCACGACATCCCGTTCAGCACCTACGGATCCTGGTTCGACATCTCCCCCGTGGTGGCGGAGAAGACCTACGCCGAAGACCTCCACCTCGTCTCCCATCAGAACGGAATGCACGCCGTCCTGCGCCTCGTACCGCTCGACGCCACGACGGGCGAGCGGGCCCGTACCAGGGTGGAGGCGACCCCGGGCCTGCTGAGCTGGATCAGCGCGGCCGGCCGCGTCGACCTCGCCTACGAGTCGCCGGACACCGTACGTCTGCGCGGGGCGGGGCTGTCGCTGCGCGTGTCCGCGGCGGCCGGGACGCTGACCCCGTTCAGCGGCACGTACTTCTTCCACGACGCGGCTGTCGGCGCGTACGTGTTCACGTCGTACGAGACGGGACGCCGCTATCGCGTCACCGTGCTCTCCGGCACGGTGACCGACACCTTCGGCGGCCAGGCCCTGGGCAGTGCCGACCGCGGCCTCACCATCGCCGCGGACGGTTCCTGGGAGATCGCGGTCGAGGAACTCGACACCGCCCGCCCGTCGTACGCGTCGGCGACGACCTTCGGCAAGATCGTCGAGGCGGCGCGGAACTCCTTCGCGGACTTCGTCGACACGGTCGCCCCCTGGCGCTCGTCCGCCACCCCGGCCGCCGAACTCGCCGCCTACGTCGTGTGGTCCGCGACCGTACGCCCGGCGGGGCTGGTCACCCGACCGGCGGTACTGATGTCCAAGCACTGGATGGACAAGGTCTGGAGCTGGGACCACTGCTTCAACGCCCTGGCCCTGGCCCCGGGGCGCCCCGAACTGGCCCGGGACCAGTACCACCTGCCCTTCGACCACCAGGACGAGGCCGGAGCGCTGCCCGACTCGGTCACCCACTCCGAGGTCCTGCACAACTTCGTCAAACCCCCGGTCCACGGCTGGGCCTTCGGCCACCTGCGCCGCCGGCTGACCACGCCCCTCACTCGGGCGGAACTGGCCGAGACGTACGACAGACTGGAACGCTGGACGGACTTCTGGCTCACCGCCCGACGCGCCTCCGGCGCCGCACTGCCCCACTACCAGCACGGCAACGACAGCGGCTGGGACAACGCCACCACCTTCGACCCCGAACGCGTCGTCGTCACCGCCGACCTGGCCGCCTTCCTCGTCCTCCAGCTCCGCGAACTGGCCGATCTGGCCGGGTACTTGGACAGATCTGACGATGCCCGCCGCTGGACGCGGGCCGCCGAGGAGACCCAGGAGGCGATGCTCGACCAGCTCTGGACCGGCGACCGGTTCGTCGCCCGGGGAGTCGACAGCGGCGACACCTGGCACAGCTCCAGCCTCCTCGACCTGATGCCCATCGTGCTGGGCGAGCATCTGCCGGACGAGATCAGCGGAGTGCTGGCCGACCGCATCGAGGCCCATCTGACCCCGTACGGCCTGGCCACCGAGCTGCCCACCTCGCCGCATTACCTCTCCGACGGCTACTGGCGCGGCCCGATCTGGGCCCCCGCCACGGTCCTCATCGAGGACGGCCTGCGCCGCGCCGGCCACCACCGACTGGCGGACGACATCAGCGCCCGCTTCCGCGCCCTGTGCGAGACCCATGGCTTCGCCGAGAACTTCGACGCCCTGACCGGCACGGGCCTGCGCGACCGCGCCTACACCTGGACCGCCAGCAGCTACCTCCTCCTCGCCGAGGCACACGCCGACCGAGAGAGCCGGCACTGAGGATTCGCGACGCCGGCGGAGGGCGAGGAGAGTCCCCATCACGGTGGCCCCGCAGACAGTCCTG
>NZ_AEJC01000420.1 GCF_000317595.1 Streptomyces ipomoeae 91-03
TACCCGCGGCCAGAACGACCCGGTCGGCCCTGAGCGGTTCGGCGTCCTCGCCCACACGGACGCCGACGATCCGGCCCTGGTCGCTCTCCAGCGCGCGCACGGGTGTGTTCCAGCGGAAAGCGGCGCCGCCCCGCTCGGCGGCGTCGATCATCGCGTGCGTCAGGGCGGCCGGGTCCGCGGCACCGTCGGAGGGGATGTGGAGCGCGCCCAGCGCCCGTTCGGCGTTGACCAGCGTGGGGGCCAGTGCGACGGCATCGGCCGCGTCGAGCACCCGGGCCTCGATGCCCAGGCCGCGCCCGTGCTCGACATCGCGGTGGGCCTGCTCCAGGCGAGCGGGGCTGGTGGCGACCTCCAGGCATCCGACCTGCCAGAACAGTGGCGTCGGCGCGGTCTGCGAGAGTGCGCGGTAGGTGGCGACGCTGTCCTTGGCCAACACGGCCAGTTCCGGAGTGGCGCTGAGCTGGCCGATCAGACCGGGCGCCAGGCTGGTCGATCCAGACAGCACATCGCGGTCACGGGCGTCGACGACCGTCACCCGATCATGCCCCAGCCGGGTGAGGTGGTAAGCCACCGACGCCCCGACCACACCGGCCCCGACGACCAAGACATCTGCCGCAGCCATCAGCGTTGTTCCCCCTTGTCCGTCCGATGGACCACGAGCCTATACAGGCGCGCATGTCGAGATGCCGCCCGGAAGAACGGAAGAACGGGAGAACGGGAGAAAGAGAGCCGAACAGTCGGCGGAGCGCCTACGTCCAGGAAGGGTCGGCCAAGGCGACGTCGTTCTCGGTACGGGCCGTCGGAGGGACCGGTTCGGCGGTGTTCCGGCCCTCCGACGGCAGTTCTGCCCAGACGACGCGACCGGACCGTTGTGGGGTTTCTCTGACCCCCCAGTCGCTGCTGAGCATGCCGACCAGCATGAGCCCGCGCCCGTTCTGGTCGTCTGGTCCCGGCCTGCGCCGGGCGGGCAGCGCGTGACCGCTGTTCTGGTCCTCGACCTCGATGCGGAGCCGCTGCCCGGTCATGTGCAGCCGGCACACGATCCACTCGCTCGCTGTGTGCGTCAGCGCGTTGGTGACCAGCTCGGACGTGATGAGGAGCATGTCCTCGCGGGTCTCGGGAACCACTCCCCACTCATCGAGCAGCTCGCGCACGGTGCGGCGTGCCTCGCCCGCCGATGTGGGGGTCGCGGGCAGCCCGAACACGCCCGCTCTGTGCGGCTCGTACGCCGCTGAGGCGAAGGGTGGACACATGGCCGGGGTCGCCCGGTCCGGCGACTGGGGGAGCGTGGGCGGAGCCATCGCCGTATGCCTTTCGTGGGCTCTTCGCACCGGGAGGGTGCCGGTGCCACGGCAACCTCGCCATTCGCCGCGAGCATCGTGCAACTCGCGGCGAACAGCGCTGAGTTGCGGCCACATCTCCCCCAACCTGGCCGCGCGGCCCCAGCGTTCAACGAAGCCGTGACGGTACGTCCACTGTGGCATCAGCGAACAACACCTCGCAACCAGCAAGTTGAAATTTGCAATTCGTCGGACGCAGGATGCCTTCCTTCGAGCCAAGATCGTGCCAGACTGCGATCTCGACGCGATCCGCACGACAACACACAGCTTTCGCAAGTAAGTTCGATGCCCGTCGTGCTCGGCGTACGGGAAGGAGGTGGGTGTGGCCGCGGAGACCGACTGGGGTGGCGCCCCCTCCGTGCTGCGCATGATCCTCGGCAGACAGCTGGAGGAACTGCGCACCCGCGCCGGGCTGACGTTCGAGCAGGCGGGCGAGGCGATCGGGGTGAGCCACTCCACGATCCGCCGGATGGAGGCCGCCAAGGTCGCCCGGCTCCGCCTCCCGGATGTCGAGAAACTGCTCCAGGTCTACGGCGTACGGGACCAGCAGGAGATCGAGACCTTCCTCAAGTCGGTCCGCGAGGCCAACAAGCGTGGCTGGTGGCACACCTATCGCGACGTACTGCCGGACTGGTTCGCCGCCTACCTCAGCCTGGAGCAGGCGGTGCTCCAGATCCGTGCGTACGAGCCGCAGTTCGTGCACGGGCTGCTGCAGACCGAGGACTACGCGCGCGCCCTGCTGAGGTCGGGCAATCCGCACGCCGCGGTCGAGGCGATCGAGCGCATGGTGGCGCTGCGCATGCGGCGCCAGGAGCTGCTGACCCGTGAGCAGCCGCCGCGGCTGTGGGTGGTGATGGACGAGACGGTGCTCAGATGGCCGGTCGGCGGACCGGACGTGATGCGCGCCCAGATCGACCATCTGATCGAAGTGAACCGGCTGCCGCATGTGACGCTGCAGCTCATGCCGTTCCAGAACGGCCCGCACCCCGCGATGCGGGCCGGCGCGTTCCATCTCTTCCGGTTCAGGGCACCCGAGTTGCCCGACATCGTCTACCTGAATGGCCTGGTGGGCGCCGTGTACCTCGACAAGACGGACGACGTGGTCGTCTACCGCGAGGCCCTGGACCGGCTGGGCGCGCAGGCCGCGCCCGCCCGCAAGACCGAGGTCCACCTCGGTGCTATACGCAAGGAGCTCTGACGTGCACCACCGCATACTCGACGGAGAACACAACGACGTCCACAACGGCATGCCGGCCCGTGACCTCGGCACCCATGACTGGCACCGGCCGTGGAGCGACGACGCCGGCGGCGCCTGCGTCGAGGTGAAGAAGCTGGCCGACGGACGGGTCGCCGTACGCCAGTCCACCGACCCCGACGGCCCCGCCCTGGTTTTCACCCCGTACGAGATGACGAGCTTCCTGTCGGGGGTGAAGGCGGGCCACGCCGACTTCCTGCTCTGAGCGCCCCGCGCCGGACCGCTCCCGACTTGCCTGACAGCGCGACCGGCCCGACTTGCCTGATCGCACGACCGATTGACGCACCGACTTCACCGCACCGGGGTTTCTTGTTCTCCGGACCCCTGGCTATGCCCGACCGTGCACCTGGACACCTGAAGACGTGGCCAGACGACTTGATGGGAGGGGCGGCCTTGCCCGACAACGGATGGCCTGCCGACCGGATCGACACCGAGCACGCGCATTCCGCGCGCATCTACGACTACATCCTCGGCGGCAAGGACTACTACCCGGCCGACAAGGAGGCCGGTGACGCGATGGCGCAGGAGTGGCCGGCCCTGCCGATCCACATGCGCGCCAACCGCGACTGGATGAACCGCGCCGTGCGCTGGCTCGCCGAGAAGGGAGGGATGCGCCAGTTCCTCGACATCGGTACCGGCATCCCCACCTCTCCCAACCTCCACGAGATAGCGCAGTCCGTGGCCCCCGAGTCCCGGGTGGTCTACGTGGACAACGACCCCATCGTCCTGACCCTCTCCCAGGGTCTGCTCGCCAGCACGCCCGAGGGAAAGACGGCGTACATCGAGGCCGACTTCCAGGACCCGGACGCCGTCCTCAACTCGGCCGAGTTCCAGGAGACCCTCGATCTCAGCAAGCCGGTCGCGCTGACCGTCATCGCGATCGTGCACTTCGTGCTGGACGAGGACGACGCGGTGGGCATCGTCCGCCGTCTGCTCGAACCTCTCCCCTCGGGCAGCTATCTGGCGATGACCATCGGCACCGCCGAGTTCGCCCCCGAGGAGGTGGGCCGTGTCGCCCGCGAGTACGCGGCCCGTGACATGCCGATGCGGCTGCGCACCATCGACGAGGCCCATGAGTTCTTCGAGGGCCTGGAACTCGTCGAGCCGGGGATCGTCCAGGTCCACAAGTGGCACCCGGACGGCACGGGCGAGCAGAACATCCGCGACGAGGACATCGCGATGTACGGGGCGATCGCGAGGAAGCCGTAACCAAGAAAACCGTAACCAAGGAAGCCGTAACCAAGGGAGCCGTGGGTAACGACCGCTCCGTGGCTTGACCGCACCGCACCGCACCGCCCCGGCCCGGCACCGCTCAGTCGCGCGGCGCCGGGCCGGTGCTGTGGCGGACGATGAGCTCGACGGGGACGACCGGCTCGATCTCCTCCGGGGCCGTGGTGCCGGTCGGGTCGTCGAGTTGGGTGAGGAGCAGACGCAGGGAGCGGGTGCCGATCTCGGAGAAGTCGGTGCGGACGGTGGTCAGCGGGGGCAGTAGATGGGCGGCCTCCGGGATGTCGTCGTAGCCGACCACGCTGACGTCGTCCGGGACCCGGCGGCCGGCCTTGTGCAGGGCCCGCAGCAGACCGAGGGCCATCTGGTCGTTGGAGACGAACACGGCGGTGACGTCGGGCTCGGCCGCCAGCCGCCGGCCCAGCTCGTAGCCCGAGTCGGCGCTCCAGTCCCCGACGAGGGGCTCGTGGATGGGTGCGCCGGCCTGTGTCAGGGTCTCGCGCCAGCTCGCGGCGCGGCGGTCGGCGGAGGTCCAGCCGGTCGGTCCGGCGATGTGCCACACGGTGGGGTGGCCGAGGGCCAGCAGATGCTCGGTGGCGAGCCGGGCGCCCGTATGGAAGTCGGACGACACCACGGGGGTGTCGTCGCCCAGGCCGTTGTCCATCATGACGAGCGGGGTGTCGAGGCGGGCCTGGGCGAGCGCGGTGGCCACGGGGCGCTGGGGGGCGATCGCGATGACGCCGTCCGCGCCCTCCGCCGACAGCCGGTCCACCGCCTGGACGACCGTGTCCCGGTCCGCCGTGTCCAGGGCGATGGAACTCACCAGGTAGCCCGCCGCCTGGGCCGCCGTGTTGATCGCGGTGAGGGTGGAGGCCGGACCGTAGCGCGCCGCGTCGAACGAGATCACCCCCAGCATCCGGGTACGACCACTCGCCAGCGAACGCGCGCTCCGGCTGGGCCGGTACCCCAGCGTCCGCATCGCCTCCAGCACGGCCTCCCGGGTCTCGGCCCGGACCGCGGGGTTGTCATTGAGCACCCGCGAAACCGTCTGCTTCGACACCCCGGCCAGCCGCGCCACATCACCCATCACAGGCCGAGCCCCGGCAAAGTTCCGCCGACTACGCCCCCCAGCCGTGCCGGCCCCGCCAGCCGTGCCGCTTCCGCCGGCTGTGCCATGTACCCGGGAGCCGTCGGTCACGCCCCTGGCTCCTGCCACGCCAGTGGGTCCGGCCGCGGTGCCGTCCGTCGTGCTTCGGGGCATGCGGCTGCTTCCTTCGTCTACGGGGCCGGGCGCGGGCCTGCTTCGGCTGGGTCCACAGGATAGGTGGCGGCGTTCGCAGCCGCTGCCGGACGCCCCTTCAGGGGCGCGGGGAACCGCGCGACCAGCCACAAACAACCCGCACCCGCCAAACCCACCGAACTCCCCGAGCCGGTCTCGGCGGTGAACGGCCTCCACGTCACCTCCGGCCGACAGCGCTCGGCCGCCCCCGCGCCGCACACCCCGGCGGGTCTCCCCCAAGCCCGACCACCCCCGCCATACGCTGCCTCCATCCTGAACCCACCGTGAGCGGAGGCACGTTGCGCACCGAGTCCGAGATCGACGTCCTCGTGCTGGGCGGGGCGGGCGTCGACACCATCGTGTATGTGCCCGAGCTGCCGTTGCCGTTCGCGGACGCCCACCTGGTGCCCGCCATCGAGACCAGGGCCGGGCAGACCGGTGACTTCCTGGCCGTGGCCACGCACACACTCGGGCTCAGGACACACCACCTGGACCTCCTCGGCGACGATCACGAAGGCGACCTCGTACGGACCCTGCACCGCGACCGCGGTATCCCGCTCACCGAGCTGCCGCTGCCCAGCGGCACCCGGCGGGCGGTGAACCTGGTCGGCCCGGACGGACGGCGCTGCTCGCTGTACGACAGCAGCCGGGGCGCGGACGGGGACGAGTTGCCGGCCGAGACCGTACGGGCCCTCGCCGCGGCCGGCCATCACGTCCATGTCGCCATCAGCCGGCCGTGCGCCGCCACGCTGCCGATCCTGCGCGAGACGGACGTGACGATCTCGACCGATCTGCACGACTGGGACGGCGCCAACCCGTACCACGAGCCCTTCGCGTACACCGCCGACCTCGTCTTCCTCTCCGCCACGGCCCTCGTGGACCCGGAGAAGACCATGCGCCGCATCGCCGAACGGGGCCGCGCCCGGGAGGTCGTCGCCACGGACGGGGCGCGCGGCGCGTACCACCTCGTCGAGGGCAGGCTCAGCCACATTCCGGCGGTGCCCCCGCCGGCCCCGGTCGTGGACTCCAACGGCGCCGGGGACGCCTTCGCCGCCGGATACCTCTTCGGCCGGCTCGCCGGCGAGCCACCCCACCGCTGCGGCCTCTACGGCGCCATCGCGGGCGCCTACGCCTGCACGGTGCCCTCGACACGGACCGACTCCATCGGCCGCGCCGAACTCCTCGCCCGGGCGGCGGAACTGGAGACCTGACCCCTGGTCCGGCCTTTCACACGTCTCACACGTCTCACACGACCCTCAAGCCCGGCGCAGGCCCGGTCGGCTCTCAGCCCGGGCGCAGGCCCGCGGCCACCAGCCGGGCCTCCATCTTGCGCCGCGCCGCGCCGAGCACCGCCAGCAGGACCTCCTTGCTGGACCGGCGTTCCCGTACGTCGCAGAGGACGACCGGGACGCCGGGCGACAGGTCGAGCGCCTGGCGGACCTGGTCGGCGCTCACCTCGCGGCGGCCGTCGAAGCAGTTGACGCCGACCGCGAACGGGATGCCCCGGGACTCGAAGAAGTCGACGGCGGCGAAGGAGTCGTCGAGACGCCGGGGGTCGGCGAGGACGACGGCCCCGAGGGCGCCGGTGGCGAGACCGTCCCACATGAACCAGAAGCGTTCCTGCCCCGGCGTACCGAAGAGGTAGACCACCAGCTCGGACGAGATGGTGATGCGGCCGAAGTCCAGGGCGACCGTGGTAGAGGTCTTGCGCTCGATGCCCGTCAGATCGTCCACGCCCGCGCTCGCCGCGGTGAACTGCTCCTCGGTCTGCAGCGGGGCGACCTCGCTCACCGAGCCGACCATGGTGGTCTTGCCGGCGCCGAAGCCGCCCGCGACGAGGATCTTCAGAGCGGTGGGGACGACAGGCCGGTTCGCCGTCGCGCCGTCGCGGTTCATGCGCTCATACGTCCTGCACGTAGTCGGCCGGGGTCTCCGAGCGGGGCGCGGCGCTCAGGTACTTGCCGACCTGCTTGACCAGCGTGCCCATCTCGAACGCCATCATGCCGACGTCCACCTCCTCCGAGGCGATCGCGGCCAGCCGCGCGCCCCGGCCGGCGGCCGTGACGAAGAGGAACGCCCGTTCCATCTGGATGACGGTCTGCTGGACCTCGCCGCCGTGGAAGTGGCGTGCCACGCCCCGGGCCAGGCTGTACATGCCGGAGCCGACCGCGGACAGGTGTTCCGCGTCGTCGAACCGGATGTCCTTCGACTTGCCGATGAGGAGGCCGTCCCCGGACAGCACGATGGCGCAGCGGATCTCGGGTATCCGCTCGACGAGCCCGTCCAGGAGCCAGTCCAGCTGCGGACCGGGGCGTACCTGCTCACTCATTTCTGATGGTTCCTCACAGTCGGTCGGCGTCAGGGGGCACGCCGAGTCGTCGAGAGCCGAGACAGCGGCCCTCAGCCAATGCCCGTCCCACGAACCGGCGTCGACGGTCGGCCCTCGGTGTCGTCCGGGTCGGCGAGGCGGGCTCGCATCGAGCCCCGGTGGATCGCTGTCATGGCGCGGGCCAGGGCTTCCGGGCGGAGCGTGTCCTCCGCGTCGTCGCCGCCCCCGTCCTTGCCGCTCTCCCGGTCCCGGAGGGCCTGTGTCGGCTCCTCGCCGGGCCGTGGCGCCGAGGGGGCTCCCGGGGTGCGCCGGGGCAGCCCCTGAAGGCCGCCCGGGGTGCGATGGGGTGCGCGGGGGTCGGAGTGCCCGGACAGGGGGGCCTCTCCGCTGCCGTTGTCCGCCCCGGTTCCGGTGCTCATATGTGCCCCCGTGTCGTGCTCGGCTCCGTCCGCGCTCGTCTCCGCTCCGCCGCCGTGGACACGGCCGGCGTGGGTCGGCGCGCTGCCGCTGCGAGAGGCTGAGAGTTCATGAGAGGGGGCCCGGAGGACGGTGGTTGGGATGACGGCCGTGGTACGCCGGGAGTGGTGAACTGCCCGATGTCTCCCCGGCACGTCGACTTGACACGCCGTCGCCAAGTGTCAGCGGCCGAAGGAACGCTATCAGGCCCCGAGTCCCGTCGTCAGTAGTCCCCGGACGGCAACTTCCCTCTGAGAGGCAGGGATTGAGCACGGCCTCCCGCCAAGTCCCCGCAGGTGGCCGGGCGGCCTGCTCCATCCGTTTCGACTCAGGGCCGACCCCATAAAAGCGACTTGTCGATAGAGATACTGACAATCACCGGCCGGGCCAAGCCGCTTCGGGTTCGGTCGAGCATGGCTGGAAGTCGGCCATCCCCGTGATTAAACATCCGCGAACGGAGCGTCGGTCTGGTATTAGGCGACGCCAAGAGCCCGGAAGTCGGGGCCTGAGGTCGGGCCGTGCCTGGTGGGCGGGTAGCCTGCTGCCCGCTGTCGGGCCGTGACAAACATGCGACTTCGGTGGGGGCGTATCAAGATGTGGACACCGAATCTCACACTTACCCTTGTCCGGCGTGGATTCCCATGGTCTATGTTTCAGCCAAACCAAATAAACGATCTTGGCGTAACAGGTTGATTTGTAGACCATGTTGCACGTCGGCCAGGTGCCCCCTAGGAACCACAGCCTGACGTACAGCCTCCGCGTCTTCCCCGGCGCGGGGAAGCACGGAGAAGGGCTTGGCGTGGAACACGTCTTCACCACTCAGGATCACGAGGATCTGCGGCAGCGGGTGCGCGAGTTCGCGGAGCGCGTGGTGCGGCCACTGATACCGGACATGGAGGAATCCCGTACCGCGCTGGTCGGGCTCTCCCGGTTGATCGCCCAACAGGGGTGGATCGGTGCCACGATCGACCCCGTTTACGGGGGTATGGGCGCGGGCCATCTCGCGAAGACCATCATCATCGAGGAACTGGCCCGCGTCAGCGGCGCGATGGGTGCGATGGTCCAGGCGTCCCAGCTGGGCGTCGCCAAGATCATCCACTTCGGTGACGAGACCCAGAAACGGCACTGGCTGCCGAGAATCGCCAGTGGAGAGGTGCTGCCGACCATCGCCGTCACCGAGCCGGGGTCGGGGGGCCACGTAGCCGGCATGGAGAGCTCTGCGGTGCGCGACGGTGACGACTACATCCTCAACGGCCGCAAGGTGTTCGTCGGCAACAGCCACGTCGGCGACCTGCACGGTGTCATCGTGCGCACCGGTCCCGGTTCCAAGGGCATGACGGCCTTCCTTGTCGAGTCCGACCGGCCCGGCTTCTCCCTCGCCCCCCAGGTCCCCTCCATGGGCCTGCACGGGTTCAGCTTCGGCGAGCTCGTCTTCGACGACTGCCGGGTACCGGCCGCGAACCGGCTCGGCGAGGAGGGCGAGGGCCTGGCCGTCGCGTACTCCTCGTCGGTGCTGTACGGCCGCCTCAACCTGACGGCGGTGTCGCTGGGCATCCACCAGGCGGTCTTCGAGGAGACCTCCCGGTACTGCCGCGAGACCCAGCGCTACGGCAAGCCGCTCGGCCATCTCCCCAACATCAAGATCGAGCTGGGCCGGATGCTGCAACGGCTCACCCTGGCGCGGCAGAGCGCCTATCTCGCCGCCCATCTGCTGGACAACGGACGCCCCTGCGACGTCGAGCTCATGGCCGCCAAGCTCTTCAACGTCGAGTCCTCCATCGAGTCCGCCCAGGCGGCCGTGAAGATGCACGCGGCCACCGGCCTGTTCACCGACCGACCGGTGGAACGCTATCTGCGCGACGCCTTCCACATCTACGCGCCCGCCGGCACCTCCGAGATCCAGGGCCTCAGACTCGGCGAGTTCGCCCTCGGGGAGAACAAGGGCGAGTGGTCCGAACGCCTCTCCCACCTCGTCCGCTCCCCGCAGTCCGTGTCCCGGGAGACCGAACTCGATCCCGTCGGCGAGCTGGTCTAGGCCCTTCGGCGTACCGGCCTCGCCCACCGGGCGGGGCCTTCACAGTCCAAGCGCGTCGTCGTCCGAGCGTGTCGTCGTCCGAGTGCGTCCCAAGGCCCGGCAGGGCCTCCTGCGCCCGCACGCCACGCCAGAACTGAGAAACCGCGGACACAACGTCGTGTCCGCGGCTTTCGTGAGTCGCGTGTCCGGCAGCCGGAGCCCCGCCGGCTCAGTGCCCGGCCGCCATGGACTGGATCGTGTCGGCCATCTCCTGCGCCATGTGCTTGATGATCTCCAGCCGCTGCCGCCCCCATGTCCGGGAGTCGGTGTCCACGACACAGATCGTGCCGAGGTTGATCCCCGCCAGCCGGTCCACCAGCGGCGCGCCCATGTAGGAGCGGATGCCGATCTCGTCCACGACCGGGTTCCCCGCGAACCGCGGGTAGTCGCAGACGTCGTCGAGGACCAGCGCGGTGGTCCGCTTCACCGTGTGCGGGCAGAAGCCGTGGTCCAGGCCCATCTCCCGGCCCACCGAGGGACCGCTGTCCTGCATCGGCCGCTGGGCCACGTTCACGGGTCCGGCCTCGGGCGTGTACAGCCCCGCGAAGAACTGGCGCCGGTCGTCGATGAAGTTGACCATCGCGTACGGCGCGTCCAGCTCCAGGGCCAGCCGACGCGCGAACTCGTCGAACTCGGCCCGGGGGGTGTCGCGGAGCCCGAGCTGGGCCAGCCTGGCGGCCCGTTGCGGGGCTCCCGGGTCCTCGGGGGTCAGCAGCAGACGGTCGAGCGGTGGCTCGTTGCCGGAATAGGGGCCGTTGCTGTACATGAGAACTCCGTTCGATGTCGGCTGGGTTGTTGAGTATGGATCAACGGAGCACGGGTGGCTGCGGCGTCGCCGCGTCCGGTGTCATACGGAGCAGATGCTGCACGAGTTCGACCAGCACGGCGGTGCCCGAGCTGCAGTGCCGGGCGTCGCAGAAGACGATCGGCGCGTTGGACTTCAGTCCGATGGCGTCCCGGACCTCCTCGGTGGAGTACCGGTACGCCCCGTCGAACTCGTTCACCCCGACGACGAACGGAATGCCACGTACCTCGAAGAAGTCCACCGCGGGGAAACAGGCGTCGAGCCTGCGGGTGTCGGCGAGCACGACCGCACCCAGGGCCCCGTCGGACAGCTCGTCCCACATGAACCAGAATCGTTCCTGCCCGGGCGTACCGAACAGATAGAGGACATGGCGCGAGTCGAGGGTGATCCGGCCGAAGTCCAGGGCCACGGTGGTGGTGGACTTGTCCGCGACCCCGTCCAGACTGTCCGTGCCGGCACTGGCCGTGGTGATGACCTCCTCGGTGCTCAGGGGTGCGATCTCGCTGACCGCCCCCACGAAGGTGGTCTTGCCCACCCCGAATCCTCCCGCTACGAGGATCTTCAGCGCGGTCGGGAAGGGGTCAGAGCCGTGCGCGTAGGCCATCGAGCACCGCCTCCAAAACTTCTCGGTTGGCGGCGGAGGCCGCCTCAACGGCACGGGGCGCCCGTGCGGTGAGCGCCTCGTGCTGCACAAGGTCGGACAAGAGGACTTTGGTGACGGCGACCGGGAGGTTCATCCGGGCCGCCACCTCGACCACCGGCACCGGTCGGACGCACAGGCCGAGCGCCATCTCGTGATCGGGGCCGAGGTCGGTGAGCTGCCGGACGCCGGTGGCCATCACCATGGTGAGCAGGTCGAGGTGTGTCGAGGGTCGAGTGCGCCCGTTGCTGACGGTGAAGGGCCGGACTAAGCGACCGGCCTCCTCGTCCAGGAACAGCTCGTCCGTCATCGCGTCACATCCTCGCGCTGGACGGCGCGCTCGGACGCCTGGCCGGCGTGGCGAGGAACGGCTGGACGGCCCGGATCAGCATGCCCATCTCGTAACCGAGGGTCTCGGTGTGGGTGGAGGAGTCCGCGGTGACCGCGAGCACGGCGCCATGGCCCGCCGAGGCCACGATGAGGATGCCGTTGTGCAGCTCCACGATGACCTGGCGGACGGTGCCGCCGTTGCCCAGCACCCTGTCGTGGCCGAAGGAACGGCCCAGGGAGTTGAGCCCGGAGGCTATCGCGGCCAGCCGGTCGGCGTCGTCGCCGTGCAGATCCACATGCGCCTTGCTCAGCCCGTCGGAGGAGAGCAACAGCACCTGCCGGGTACCGGGGACGGTCTTCTTGAGGTTCTCCAGCAGCCAGTCGATGTTCTGGCCGGCGGGGTGGCTATCGCTCACCATGGTGGGGATCTTCTCCTTGCGGTTGGGGCGAGGCCCAGCGCGAGTCGTCGACGGGGATCACGTCGGAGGTCGCGCCGGCGAGACCGAAGCCTCGATTGATGCCGGCCAGGAGGCCGGGGTTGAAGTTCAGCTCCTGCTCGGTGGTCTCGGGACGCGGCAGGGGGCCGTTGCGCAGCTGCGGGGCCAGATGCTCCATCGCGCGGCGCTTGGGCAGCACCGGCCGGCCGGACGCACTCTCGTGCGGGTCGGCACCCGGGCGCTCGTAACCCCCGGCGCGGTGGTCGGCCCGTACGTCGGCGACCGGCGGCGCCATCTCGTGCCGGGCGGGGGCCGGAGCCATGGGGGCGGGGGCCGACCGCTGCGGCATGGGGGCCGGGGGGCCCGCGTGGTGCGGGACGGAGACCGGCGGACCCATGTGCGACGCCACCGCGGCCGGGGGAGCCGGCTGGGGCGTGTTCTCCCACGCGGGCGCGGAGTTCTGCACCGGGCGGGGCGGAACGGGCCGCGCCTGTGCCGGGGCCTGGCCCTCCTCGTCGCCGAGCAGGCCCTGCGGGAGGACGAGGATCGCCTGGACACCGCCGTAGATGTTGCTCTGCAGCTGGACCGCGATGCCGTGCCGGCGGGCCAGGGACGACACGACGAACAGGCCGATCCGGCCGTCGGCGAGCAGCTTGGAGATGTCGATGCGGGCCGGGTCGGCGAGCAGCGCGTTGATGCGGTCCTGCTCCTCCTGGGGGATGCCGAGGCCGCGGTCCTCGACCTCGATGGCGATCCCGGCCGTCACCCGGCGGGCGCGCAGCAGGACCTGGGTGTCCGGGTGGGAGAACATGGTCGCGTTCTCGACGAGCTCCGCCAGCAGGTGGATGACGTCGGCGACCGCGTGACCGCGCAGCCTGCCCTCGATCGGGGGCACGAGCTTGACCCGGGAGTACTGCTCGACCTCGGCGATGGAGGACCGCAGCACCTCGGTCAGCGTCACAGGGTGGGTCCACTGGCGGCGGGAGACCGCGCCGCCGAGCACCGCGAGGTTCTCCGCGTGCCGTCGGATGCGGGTGGCCAGGTGGTCGATGCCGAAGACACGACGCAGCAGGTCCGGGTCCTCGACCTGGTTCTCCAGGTCGTCGAGTTCACGGATGGTGCGGTGGACGAGGGACTGCAGCCGGCGGGCGAGGTTGACGAAGACCTCGACCTTGTCGCTGTTGTCGTCGGAGGCGGCCTGGAAGTGGGTCGCCGCCCAGACGAGGGCCTCCCGGGCCCGGTGCTGGGCCGACGCGATCTCGTACTCCAGCTGCTGGCGGGGGTCCTCGGCGCGGGGCGCCTGGTAGGCGAAGCCGCGTGACGCGAGCTGTTCGCCCCGCTTGAGCCGGGTCAGGTCCTCGTCGAGCGCCCAGTTGCCGGTGGTGACGGCCTGGCGCAGCGACTCGGTGTGCCGCGCGTCCTTCCTGGCCTGGGACTTGGCCGCGATCGCGGCCCCCGCGACGCAGCCGCAGCCGAGGATCGCGCCACCGGCCACGACACCCCAGGTCGCGGCGTCGACCGTGCCGTCCTGCAGACGCAGCACGGTGCCGGTGACGGCGGTGGATATGCCGGCCATGAGCGCGGTGGGGAGGACGGCGAGGCGGGTCAGCCGCGGGCGGGTCGCAGAGGAGTCCGCGGAGCCCGAACCCTCGGTCCTGCCGTGTCGGTGACGAGGCGCGGGCGTCGTCGGGGCCGGCCGACCGTGATCCGGGGTTGTCGCGAAGGGTGGGGGTTCAGGCATCGGGAGTCCTCTCGATCAGCCAGTACGCGACAGAGTAGCGAAGAACGTCAACTGCCTGACCAGCAGTCCTGGTCGCTTGAGGGAGCCCTGCGGCCCGAGGCGCCGTCAACCTCGGCGAGTGGTTTCCGCCGGTGTCGAGCCGCCGGGTCCGGGGGCGCCGGCAGGGCGGAGTGCATATGATTCAAGCCACTTCGCCGACGATAATGGCGAGGGTCAACTGGCCGCAAAAGACGCGGAGTTGGACCGGCGGCAGGGGTAACCCCACATGGTGCGCACGAGGAATCCCGGGAAAATTCACGCGCCGAAGTATGCTTTAGCCAAGCTTTAGACTTCAATGGAACCCTGGCGGACGCCGAGATGAGAGGCTGCTCACCAGGGCTTCAGGGCGATCGGCGCGGTCTCAACGCACGCTCTGCCGCAGCTCCCGCGGGCTCACTCCGTAACGGCGCCGGAAGGCCGTGCTGAGGGCGCTCGCGGAGGAGAACCCCGCGGCGTACGCCAGGTCGGTGATCGTCAGGTGCTCGCACTCCCCGCACAGCAACCGGTCGCGGACCAGACGAAGTCGCTCCTCGCGGATCAGCTCGCGCGGTGTGGTCCCGGCATGCTGCAGGGCGAGTTGGATCTGGCGCAGCGACCAGCCGAGGGCGCGGGCCATCGTGGTACCCGTGAGGTCGGGGTCGGCCACGTGCTCGCGCACATAGCGCCGGACCATCGCCTCCACCTCGCCCAACTGGCCCGGGACGTCGGGGCGGTCGTCGCCGACGGTCAGCATGCAGATCAGTTCCACGATGCGGTCGGAGACGGCGTCGAACTCGGGGTCGGTGAGGTGATCCCGCTCCTCGTGCAGACTCGTCAGCATGGAGCCGACGACGCGGCCGAGGCCCCGGGAGAGGTCGAGCCCGGCGGCGACGGGGGACTTGGTGCCGAGGCGGCCGTCCACCTCGCGGGCCGGGATGGTGAGGATGAACGCGTCGATGTCCTGGCTCTGCAGACACTGGAAGGGTGCCGCGAAGGTGACCAGCGCCCCGGTCCCCGGGGTCAGCCGCGCCTCCTCGCCCTCCTGGCGCAGCACGATCTCCCCGCTCACGGGTAAGAGCAGACGGTAGTCCTCGTCCGGGTCCTGGCGGACCTGGCGCATGGTGCGGCTGTACTCGATCGCGTCCGACCGGTACTTCACCAGCTGGTAGCTGTCGGTGAGCTGGCGGACGGTCCGCCCGCGGAAGTTCTCCGAGCGGGCGTACCGAAAGCCCATCCGGGACTGGTACGAGCCGATCTGCTCGGTCCAGAAGTCGGCTCGCTCGCGCTGCTCCACGTCCTCGGTGTTCAGCGTCTCGACGACATAGCTTCCCGCGGGCAACGCCATTCCTCCCTGTGCCGGGTCCCGACGGCTTCCCTGTGGTCTCTTACGATCGCTGCCGCGAAAAGCTTCAATGCAGGCGTGATCGAAGACAGTTACTGTTCGGTCAACTTTTGAGGAGCACCCTAGCGTGGCAAGCGATTGCCATGCCGGACGGTCGGCATGGCCGAATATGCCAGGAGAACGGTCACGAACGCGTACACGCCTCTTGCGTCACTCGTGCGCCCTGCGGCAACATCCGTGCGCGTCACGGAAAGTGCCCGCCCCGGTCGCGCCACTAGTGTCGTCCGCTCCGTCAACTCACGCCCACCGTCCGGAACGTCAGGACATTCCGGGACTTGAGGACGTAAGGACACGTGGACTTTCATGACCGATCAGATACCGTCGGCGGTGACCTGGGCCCTGGCCGCGGCCCTGCTCGTCACCGCCGTACTCCTGTTGCGCCAGCACGGCATCACCAGGCGGCAGCGCCGGCGCAACGCCGAGCTGGCCGACGGGGTGCGGGCCCGTGAGGAGGAGCTGCGGCACCTGGTCGCGGTCCGGCTGCCGGCGCTCGCCGACCACCCCGGCCGACCCCTCCCCGGTGTCGGACCGCTCGACGCCCGGCTCGCCGAGACGGAGTTCGGCAGAGGCCTGGAGGAGGTGCTGACCCGCTTCTCCGGCGCCGTCGAACACGCGCGGGCCCGCGCCGACCAGTCCGCCAAGGCCGCCCTCAAGACGTCGATGCGCTCCCTTCAGGCCCTCGCCAACGAGCAGCAGGTCGCCATCTCCGAGATGCAGGACCGGCACGACGACCCCGACGTGCTGCGCGACCTCCTCGAAATCGACCACACCAACGCCCAGTTCGGCCGCCGCGCCCAGGCCATCGCCGTACTCTGCGGCTCCTGGCCGGGCCGCCAGCGCGCCACCTCGCCGCTGCTCGACGTGGTCCGGGGCGCCACCTCCCGCATCCGCGACTACCGGCGCGTCCGCGTCAACGGCCAGGTCGAGATCGCCGTGGAGAGCCGCGCGGTGGAGCCGGTCGTCCTCGCGCTCGCCGAACTGCTCGACAACGCGGCCCGCCACTCCCAGCCCGGCACCACGGTCGAGGTCACCGTCCAGGCCGTGCACAACGGCGCGTGCGTGATCATCGACGACGCCGGCGTCGGCATGGACGGCCAGGCCGTCGAGCGCGCCGGCCACCTCCTCGGCGGGCGCCACGCGGTGGACGTCACCCGGCTCGGCGACCCGCCCCGGTTCGGCTTCGCCGTCATCGGAGTGCTCGCCCGGCGCTACGGCTTCACCGTGTCCGTCGACACCCGCTCGCCGTACGGCGGTGTCCGCGCCGTGGCGCTCCTGCCGGCCGCGCTCCTCACCCAACCGGAGCCCGTGAGCCCGCAGGCATCCGCCGACCCCGCCCCCGTGACCGCCGCTCCGGCCGCATCCGCCCCCGTGACCGTCACCCCGCCCGCGACCGTCCCGGCGGTCGTCGAAGGCACCACCGAGGGCGGGCTGCCCAAGCGCCGCCGCCGCACCCCCAGAAGGATCGCCGACCCCGAGCCGCAGCCGTCCGCGATCGAGGAGCCGCCCGGCCGCTCGCCCGAGGAGAACGCCCGCCTCATGGGGGCCTTCGCCCGCGGCACCCGCTTCGGCCGGGCCGCCGGACGCATCCTCGACGACGACCCTTTCCACGACGACCCCCTCGACGACGACCCCCTCGACACCCCACAGACCACCTCCGCCGAGAACGAAGGGACCCCCCACACATGATCGAGCCCACGAACAACGAGCTGGGCTGGATGCTCGACGAGGTGCTGAAGGTCCCCGAGGCACGGCACGCGATCCTGCTCTCCGCCGACGGCATGCTCCGCGCCCACTCCGCGGACATCGGCCGCGACGACGCCGAACGCCTCGCGGCCGGCCTGTCCGGACTGCAGTCCATCAGCCGCAGCACCGCCGAGTTCTGCGGCACCGACAACAGTCCCTGGCGGCAGACCCTGATCGAGTTCGGCCACGGCTTCGTCTTCCTGGTCGCCGCCGGCGAGGGCGCCTACCTCGCGGTGTCCACCGGCGCCGAGGTGGACATGGAGGCGGTGACGTATCGCATGCACAAGCTGGTCGACCGGCTCGGCAAGGAGCTGACCAGCCCGGCCCGCCGGGACGCCGGCAGCCGAATATGACGCCCCGGCGCCGGCCCGGGGGACGGCTGGTGCGGTCGTACGTCGTCACCGACGGCCGCGCCCACCCGACCCGCAACACCCTGGACCTGGTCACGCTGCTGGTCGCCGCCACCGACCTGCCGCTGACCGGTCTCACCCCGGAGAAACGCCGGGTCATGGAGCTGTGCCGGCCCGGATCGCTCTCGCTCGCCGAGGTCGCGGGCCACCTCGAACTGCCGGTCAGCGTCACCAAGGTGCTGGTGGCCGACCTCATGGACAGCGGCCACATCGTCACCCGCACCCCGTCCCCCACGCTCGAACAGGCTCACGCGGGAGGACCCCCGTCGGCCCCACGGCCGTTCGACGCCCGCATACTCCAGGAGGTCATCGATGGGCTCCGCGCCCTCCTCTGACGGCGTGTATCTGCGGCCGACCGTGAAGAGCGCGGTCAAGCTGCTCGTCGTCGGCCACTTCGCG
Organism: Streptomyces ipomoeae 91-03; assembly: GCF_000317595.1. Classification (GTDB taxonomy): domain Bacteria; phylum Actinomycetota; class Actinomycetes; order Streptomycetales; family Streptomycetaceae; genus Streptomyces; species Streptomyces ipomoeae. The sequence continues at coordinate 17,886 of NZ_AEJC01000420.1, forward strand.
GTCGGCAAGACCACTTTCGTCGGCACCCTCTCCGAGATCCGGCCGCTGCGCACCGAGGAGGTCATGACCCAGGCCGGCGCGCCGGTCGACGACCTCGCCGGAATCCGCGACAAGACCACCACCACGGTCTCGCTGGACTTCGGCCGCCTCACCCTCAACGACTCCCTGGTGCTCTATCTGTTCGGCACCCCGGGACAGCAGCGCTTCACCCGGCTCTGGCAGGACATGACCCGCGGCGCCCTCGGCGCGCTGGTCCTCGCCGACACCCGGCGACTGTCCCACTCCTTCGACGTGATCGGCGTCCTGGAGGAGCTGGAGCTGCCGTACGCCGTCGCCGTCAACGACTTCGACGGCGCCCCCGTGTACGACCTGGACGAGGTGCGCGAGGCCCTCGACCTGCTGCCGGAGACCCCGCTCGTCCGCTGCGACGCCCGCGACCGGGAGTCGTCCACGCGGGCGCTGATCGCCTTCGTCGAGTATCTGCAGAGCCGCGAACTGGAGCCCGCGTGATCCCCGAGCCGCCGTCCGGACCGCCCCCGGGCTGCCCGGCCCACGAGCCGCTGTACGGCCCCGGCTTCGCCGCCGACCCGGCCACCGTGTACCGCGGACTGCGCGAGCACGGGCCCACCGCACCCGTCGAGCTCGCCCCCGGCGTCCGGGCCACCCTCGTCACCTCGTACGAGGCAGCCCTCCACGTCCTGCGCAGCACCGAGACCTTCTCCAAGGACCCGCGCCGCTGGAACGACTTCAACGACGGCACCGTCCCCAAGGACAGCCCCGTGGTGCCGATGATGATGTACCGGCCCAACGCGCTGTTCAGCGACGGAGAGGAGCACCGGCGGCTGCGCGGCGCCATCACCGACAGCCTGGCCCGGGTCGAGCCCCACACCCTGCGCGGTTATGTCGAGCTCAGCGCCGACATGCTCATCGACCGGTTCGCGCCCGCCGGCGAGGCGGATCTGCTCGGCGAGTACGCGCAGGTCATCCCGCTGCTGGTGTTCAACCACCTCTTCGGCTGCCCCACCGAGTACGGGCTGAAGCTGGTCGAGGGCATGTCCGGCATCTTCGACGGGGTGGACGCCGAGCGGGCCAACGAACTGCTCACCACCACACTCCTGAAACTGGTCACGCTGAAGCGGAAGCAGCCCGGGGCGGACATGACGTCCTGGCTCATCGCGCATCCGGCCGGGCTCACGGACGAGGAGATGATCCACACCCTCGTCGTCCTCATGGGCGCCGGCACCGAACCGCAGCAGAACCTCATCGCGGGCTCTCTGCGCCTGCTGCTGTCCGACGACCGCTTCGCGGGCGACCTGTCCGGCGGCAGCCTGCCCGTCGAGGACGCCCTCGACGAGGTGCTGTGGACCGACCCGCCGATGGCCAACTACGCCGTGCACTACCCCATGCGGGACGTGCTGTACGAGGGTGCGCTGCTGAAGGCGGGCGACCCGGTGGTCGTGTCGTTGGCCGCCGCGAACACCGACCCGGCCCTGACGAACGACCGGCGCGCCGGTAACCGGGCCCACCTGGCGTGGAGCGCGGGCCCGCACAACTGCCCCGCGCAGAGCGAGGCCCGGCTGATCGCCTCGGTCGCGGTGGAGAAGCTGCTCGACCGGCTGCCGGACGTCGAACTCGCCGTCCCGGTGCGTGAGTTGGAGTGGCGGCCGGGTCCCTTCCACCGGGCTCTGGCCGCGCTGCCGGTGACCTTCCCGCCGGCCCCGGTGGTCGGTGCCACCCCGGCCGAGACGGGGCCGGCCCCCGGCACCCGGCCCGAGCGGCCCCACGGCACGGGCCGGACCTCGCGGGCCGAGCCGGAGCCCGCCCGCCCGAGGAACGGCTGGGCCCGGCTGCTGTCCTGGTGGCGCGGCGAGTAGCCGCGCCCCGGAAGACCGGCTCGTACGTCAGGCCCGGCGGACCGGGAGACGGCGGTGGCCGTTGGAGATGAACGACTCCACGTACCCCAACTCCTCGCCCGTCGCGGCCAGTCGGAGCGACGGGAACCGCTCGAAGAGCGCTGGGAGCGCGACACGGGCCTCCATACGGCCCAGCGGTGCGCCCAGGCAGAAGTGCACACCGTGGCCGAAGGCCAGATGCTCCTTGTCGGCACGGGTGACGTCGAAGACGTCGGCGTCCTTCCCGTGCCGCTCGGGGTCGCGCCCGGCGGTGGCGTACGCGGCCAGGATCGCCTCGCCCTTGGCGATGACCACGCCCTCGGGGCCACCGAACTCGGCGAGGTCCAGGTCCTCCACCGCGTAGCGCAGTGGCAGGCTCGCCACCGGTGCCTCCGCCCGCAGCGTCTCCTCGATCACGTCGTCCCAGGTCGCACGGCCCTCCCGGACATGGGCGAGCTGCTCGGGGTGGGTCAGCAGGGCGTGTACGGCCTGGTCGAGGAGGTTGACCGTGGTCTCGTGCCCGGCGCTGACCACCAGCACCAGGGTGTCCAGCAGCTCCTGCTCGCTGAGCCGGGTGTCGTCCTCGTCGCGGGCGGTGATCAGCCCGCTGGTGAGGTCGTCCCCGGGCGACTCCCGCTTCACGGCGACGAGTTCGGCCAGTACGCCGTACATCCGCTCGTAGGCGGCGGTCATCTCACCCGGGTCGGCGGACGTGTCGAACAGCTTGTCCACCAACTCCCGCAGCACCAGCCCCCGTTCCTCGGGCAGCCCGAACAGCTCGCTGATCACCTGGATCGGCAGCGGGTAGCAGAACTCCTCCCGCAGATCGACCGCCTCACCCCGCCGGAAGCCCTCCTCCACCCGGTCGAGCAGCTCCTTGGTGATCTGCTCGATACGCGGCTGCAGCGCGGCCGTCCGGCGCGCGGTGAACGCCTTGGAGACCAGGGTCCGCAGCCGTTTGTGGTCGCCGCCGTACGCGGTGAACATGTTCTGCACGGCGACCCAGGTGAACAGCGGCCAGTCCGGGGTGATCTCACCGGCGATGAACCGCGGCCAGTGCTGCCGCGGGTCCTTCGACACCCGGGAGTCGGTGAGCAGCCGCTTGAGGAGATCGGGGCTGCTGACCGCCCAGGCCTCCACATCGTGCGGCCCCGGCAGCAGGACGCGGGTCGCGGGACCCGCCTCGCGGATCCGGGCGGCCTCCCCGTGGATGTCACGGCCGGTCGCGTCGATCACCATGGCGCTGGGGTTGCCCATCGGGCCCTCCTGCGGTCGAGAGAACTGTCCAACAGCACTACGTGTAAGCCCCGTCACGCTACGCCTCGGTAGCTCGACGGGCGAGACATGCGCCCCGCAGTGCGTACGAGGACAACTTCCCTGCGCGTACCGGCAAGTTGGGGCCGGGACGGGCTCCTAGGATCGGCCCCACCCCCCATGAAGAGCCGGTGAGTGCCATGACTGTCAGCAGGGCTCCGCGCTGGATGTGTTCCTACAGCCCAGAAGTACGTACCGTGCCGGCCGGACGCTGGTGGAACGCCGTACGGGTGCCGATCGCCCTCGGCACCCCCGCGCTCAAGACTCTCGGAGACGAGTCCGGAGCCGTCATCAAGGACGGCTTCGGCGGGATCATGTACTGGCTGGTCCCGCCCGGCGACGCCACCGACTGGCGACTCGCCGACGTCCAGGTCCTCGGACCCGGCTGCCATGTGGCGGTCCCGCCCTTACGCCGCACATCGGGCCCCGGCCTCTACTGGCGCGTCCCCCTCTCCCACGACCGCTACTGGACCGACACGGAACGCCTGCGCTTGGCTTTGACGGAGGCGTCCGTCACCTTGACGACGTAAATGCCGAACCCGCGCCCCGTCAGGGGCGCGGGGAACGGCGCGAGCGACCACGAACCACCCGCACCCGCCGAACAGCCTCAACCACCCGAGCTCTCAGGCGCACCGGCGACCACACGGCCCGCCTTGCGCTCCCGGCGGCTCTTGCGCGGCTCCTGGTCCGGCAGCCACCCGAAGGCCAGCGTGCTGCCCACCGCCCCCAACAGCAGGCCGACGACGAAGCCGCCCATGTTGGACGTGAGCCAGGTGCCCAGGGAGAGCAGGATGCCGAGGATGGAGTAGAAGAGACGCTGACCGGGATTGAAGAGGATCAGCAGACCGCACAACACCATCAGCGACGGCAGCAGATACCCCGCCACGCCCTGCATACCGATGTGCAGGATCACCGGCAGCGGTGCCTTCATGGTCAGCAGGATCTCACTGCCGCCGAGGAACAGCAGCAGCCCGCCCGCGAAGGGCCGTTGCCCTCTCCACTCCCGGAAGCGGCTCACTTCGGGCAGCCCTCGCTCGTGAACCTCATGTGCAGGTCGGGGAGCTTGAAGACGGCCGCGGTGGACGCGTAGTTGTGCTGGTACAGGTCGGTGATGGTGACCGTGTCCGCCTGCTGGCCGTAGACGCCCGGCGAGCCCTTCTGGTCGACCTTGTCGAAGGTGCTGGAGTCCCGGCCGATCTCGATGTTGTTGAACGCGGCGTCGCCCTTGATGTCGTCGGAGTCGATCGCCAGGTTCTTCACCGTGACCGGGGTGCCGTCGCCGCCGGCGGTGAGGACCAGCTGGATGCCGCCGAGGTCGACGCTCTGGCAGAGCGAGGTGAGCTTGCCGCTCTTCACGACCGAGGTGACGACCAGGACCTGGCCGCCGGTGTCGCCCTCGTTGGGGCTGTTCTCGATCATGTGGTCCAGTGCGCCGAACTGGGCGAAGCCCTCGCCTTCGAGTTTGTCGGCGGTGACCACGAACGGCATCCCGGAGATGGCGAACTGGACACCCAGGGCGCCCTGTGCGGTGAGGATCATCAGACCGGCCGCGACCGCCGTGGCCGGCACCGCCATCACGGCGGCACGCTTCAGGCGGACCCGCCCGCGTCTTCCGGACGCCGTGGAACCCTCGGGTCTTTCGTTGGTGGACGCCGTGGCGTCCGAGGACGAGGCCATGTGTGCTCCCTGGACTTCCAAGTCATTGCAGATGGGGGCTGAGC
>NZ_AEJC01000421.1 GCF_000317595.1 Streptomyces ipomoeae 91-03
CCGAAGCCGTAGGCGAAGTACAGCCGGGAGACCGAGAGGGTGACGTCGCTCTGGGTGATGCGGAGGAGTCGGCGGCCGATGAGGTCGTGGTACGTCTTGGGGTCGCCGTGGACGTGCACGACGCCTTTGGGGCGGCCGGTGGTGCCGGAGGTGTACTGGATGTAGAGGGGGGTGTGGGCGTCCACCGGGTGGGCGTCGGTCTTGGGTGCGGCTGTGGCGCTCAGAGCCATCAGCTGGTCGGCACCCAGGCGCTCCGCTCGGGGTGGCGTGGAAGCAGCGCCGGGTGTGTGTGGCTGGTCGCTCCCCCACTCTCGACCGCGGTTGTCGCGGGCCGGGATGTGATGGTCCAGGCCCGGCCCGGTCACCCAGAGGACCGCCTCTGTGTCCTCTGACATGAACTGGAGTTCGGGTGGGGTCAGTTCCGGGTTGACCAGGACCGCTACCGCACCCAAGCGGGCTGTGGCCAGGAAAGCCGTCACCCAGGCAACCGAGTCCGGCAGGGCGAGCATCACCCGGTCGCCGGGGCGTACCCCGTGGTCGGCGAGGACCGTGGCCGCTCGGGACGCCAAGGCGTGGATCTCGCCGTGGGTGTGGGCCCGGTGGCCCTGGTGGAAGGCCGGGCGGTCGGTCCAGCCTCGGCGTTCGGCGAGGGCGGCCAGGTGGGCGGCCAGGTTGCCGGGGGCGTTCGCGTCGGCCGGTCGGGGTGCCTTGGCTCCGCGTTGGGTGGGGATGCTCGCGGCGGCCTTGAGCAGGGTGGGGTGGGGTGTCGTCGTCATCGGGTGGTCTCCTCGGTGACGGCCGGGGCCGAGGCGTGTTCCCGGTGGGCTCGCATGAGGGCGGCGGTCTTGAGGAGCATCTCGTCGTACTCGGCGGCCGGGTCGGAGTCGAGGACGATCGCGCCGCCCGCGCCCAGATGCATCCGGCCTTCCTGGAACACGCCGGTGCGGATGACGATGTTGAGGTCCGCGCCGCCGCTGCATCCGAGGTAGCCGAGCGCTCCCGAGTACACGCCCCGGGCCTCGGTCTCCAGCGCGTCGATGATCTCCATCGTGCGGAGCTTGGGCGCCCCGGTCATCGAGCCGCCCGGGAAGCAGGCCCGGACGCAGTCCACGGCGTCGATGCCCTCGCGCAGCCTGCCCTCGACGGTGGAGACGAGTTGGTGCACGGTGGCGTAGGTCTCGGTGGCCATGAGGCGGGAGACACGTACGGTGCCGGTCTGCGAGACACGGCCGAGGTCGTTGCGGAGCAGGTCGACGATCATCAGGTTCTCGGCGCGGGTCTTGGCGTCCGCGGCCAGTTCGCCCCGCAGTCGCTCGTCCTCCTCCGGGGTCGCGCCGCGCGGTGCGGTGCCCTTGATGGGCTTGGCCTCGGCGACACCGTCGCGGGTGATCCGCAGGAAGCGCTCGGGGGACGATCCCGCCACATCGAGGTCGCCGAACTTCAGATAGGCGGCGTACGGGGCGGGGTTGGTGCGGCGCAGCACCCGGTAGAAGTCGTACGGGGCGTACGGCGCGGGTAAGCGTGCCGCGTTGGTGAGACAGACCTCGTAGCTGGTGCCGGCGTTCAGTTCGGCCTTGCAGGCCTCGATGTCGGCGAGGTACGTGGCGCGGTCGCGGACGAGCCAGGGCTCGGCGGCGCGCGGGTACGGCTCGCCGGAGCGTGGGGGCGTCCCGATCCGGGAGGCCGCAAAGGTCAGCTGGGCGAGTGCGGTGTCGAGCCAGTCGCCGGCCTCGCGGGAGGCGGCCGGGGTGTCCTCGGCGAGGCAGACGGCGTACGTGTAGCCCTCTTCGTGGTCGACGGCGATGAGCCGGTCCGCGAACAGCCAGCAGGCGTCCGGGGTTTCGGCGGAGTGCCGGTTCGGTGAGCCGGTGTCGGCCTTGAGTTCGTAGCCGAAGTAGCCGACGTAGCCGCCGGTGAAGTCGAAGGGGAGACCCGTGGCGTCCACCCTGCGGCCCGCCAGCTGCCGCTTGAGATAGTCGAAGACGCCGGCCCTGACCTTGCGGACGGGCCGCCCCGCGCGCTCGATCTCGCAGACGCCGCTGTCGACGTCGTAGCGGACGAACTCGGCGAGCGGACCGCTGTCGTCACCGAAGAAGGAGAACCGTGACAGGCCCTGCTCGACCCGGGAGCTGTCCAGCCAGAACGCGCGCGGCGAGTCGGCGTACATACGGGTGAAGGCGGCCTCGGTGTCGACCGCGCCGGCGATACGGCGGGTGTGCAGCCGGTAGGCGGGGCCAGGAGCACGCCGGGGGCGGGGGATCATGCCGGTGAGCGGGGCGCTGACCGTGGTCTTCTTCGTACGGGGGCTGCCGGCCCGTTCCGCTGTGAGGTTGCGGAAGTTGACCAGCAGACGGTGGCCGTGGTCGGTGAGGACGGACTCGGGGTGGAACTGCACGCCCCACAGCGGCCGGGTGCGGTGGCGCAGGCCCATCAGGACGCCGTCCTCCGACCAGGCGGTGGCCTCCAGGGTCGGCGGCAGCGGCTCGCGCACGGACAGCGAGTGGTAGCGCACCACCGTGAAGTTCTGCGGCAGGCCGTGGAACAGGTCACGGCCGTCGTGCCGGACCGTGGACAGATGCCCGTGCCGGGGCCACGGCGCGGGCTCGACGTCGGCCCGCTCCCCCACCGCGATGCCCTGATGCCCCAGGCAGACCCCCAGGACGGGGATCGTCGCCTCGGCGATCACCCGGGCGGCGATACCGAAGTCACGCGGTTCGGCGGGGTGGCCGGGTCCCGGCGACACCACCACGTTGTCGAATGCGCGCAGCTCCGGAATGGCGTCCGCCGGGGCGTCATTGAGAACCACCACCGGTTCCTCGCCGTTCACCTCGGCGATCAGCTGGAACAGGTTGTAGGTGTACGAGTCGTAATTGTCGATGAGCAGGGTCTTCATCCGGCCCACCCCCCTCTGATCATTGCCGGACCTAGGCAGTCCGACGTTTGTGCCGACCGCGCAGCGCCTGCAGCGGCGGATACAGCCATTTCTTGAGAAATCGCTGGAGCCTCGGCATGAGAATCCACGTGACGATCGCCGTCACGCACAGACACAGTAAAAGCGTACGGAAGAAAGGATTGAGGTCATTGAGATAAGGAAGTATGGCCAGGTTGAAGAGGAGCACGGGCGGAAACACCGCGCTCATATTCACCAGCCACAGTTTCCATTTCGGAGGCGGTCGCGGGGCGGACGGCGCGGGCTCCCGGGTGGTCTGGGAGTCGAACCAGGCCCTGGAGCCCACCACTCTGCGGCGGCCGGTCTCCTGCGCCAGCACATCGGCGCGGGCTGCCCACTGGGCCCATTCCAGGGAGTTCTCCCAGGTCCGGGCCGAATCGTCGCTGCCGAAGCGGTAGACCACATGCCATTCCGCCTCTCTGTCGACGAGTACGCCTCCCCCCAGAAAACCCGGCTGCTGCGCGGTCGAACGCAGCGCGGCCCACCCCCAGGAGTGGAAGTCGGCCTCGCGCCCCGGCACCACGCGATACGCGATGGTGACAGTAACGGGATTCCTGCTCACGCCGTCGAATACGTAAAGGGCTGGCACCCCGTTCAAATCTTCATCGAACATTTTCAAGGTGTCCGGATCGTGGGACTATGACGGAATTCGGTCGCCTTGGATCCTTGGGCGCACCATCGCCGTCCCCATCGCCATCCGGCTCCGGGCAAGAGCCCCGAAAACAAAGCGACGAACTGGGCGAATGGGTTCACCAATCATTTCGAGCCGCAGCGGAACGCGCTGGTGAGGGTGAGGTCGGGGTCAGGCGCGGGTCTCGGCTCAGCGGTACCCCGTCGTGTCCGCCGGCTTGCCCGCGTCCTGGACCTCGACGAGGTAGCGCCAGGCGTCCGGGCGGCTGCCGTCGAGGTCGGTGAAGCCGTACACCTGGGCGAGGGCACCGCTGGAGAGGGAGTCGCCGTTGAAGCGGCCGACCTCGGGGTCGGCGGCGAGGGCGGCCACGGCGCGGCCGACGTAGCGCGGGGTCTCGGAGATGGCGAAGTGGGGGACGCGGTCGAGGGCGTCGCGCCAGTTCTCCTCGGTGACGCCGTAGTGGTCGAGCATCATCTCCGAGCGCAGCCAGCCGGGGGTGAGGGCGACGGCGGTGGCGCCGCGTGGGCCGAGTTCGTGGCCGAGGGCGAACGCCATGCGCAGGACGGAGGCCTTGGCGAGGTCGTAAAAGAAGGAGCTCCGGTAGTTCTCGCGGTTGAAGTCGTCCGTGCCGTCGGTCATCTCGACCACGAGGCCGCCGGGGTTGCGCAGGAGCAGGGGCAGCGCGTGGTGGCTGGTGATCGCGTGTGTCTCGACGGCCAGCCGCAGCAGCCGCAGACCGTTGTCCAGGTCGTGCTCCCAGACCGGGCTGTCCCATTCGAAGAGCTTCTCGCCGCCCCAGATGTCGTTGACCAGGACGTCGAGGTGGTCCTGCTCGTCGGAGATACGGTCCACCAGGGCCCGGACCTGTGACGGTTCCAGGTGGTCCGTGGGTACGGCGATGCCGTGGCCGCCCGCCTCGGTCACCAGGTCGGCGGTGTCCTCCAGCGTCTCCGGGCGGTCGTACTCCGAGCGGCGCGTGCGGGTGGTGCGGCCGGTCACGTAGACCGTGGCGCCGGCCGCGCCCAGTTCCACGGCGATCCCCCGGCCCGCGCCGCGTGAGGCTCCCGCGACGAGTGCGACCTTGCCGTCCAGTGGTTTCGTCATGTCCGATCTCCCCTGCGTGTGGCTGCGCTGTCGGTGGACACCGGGTGTGGTCCGGCTCCGCCGACAGCAGAGTGCCGTGGAAGCCGGACATCTTCTGTCGTCTTTTCCCCGCGGGTCGTCCTGGGCTGCTCGCGCCGTTCCCCGAGCCCCTGACGGGGTGCG
>NZ_AEJC01000422.1 GCF_000317595.1 Streptomyces ipomoeae 91-03
ACCCTGCTTCGGAAGCTAGCGCGGAGGACCGCCCTTGTAAACGTCTTGCGCAAGCCTTGACGCAACGTCTTCCGCAGCCCTGCCCGAACGCTTGACGCACCAGGGCCGCGCCCGGGTGGGTGCGGCCCTCGCGATGACACGGAACGCAGGCGATCGTCAACTCACCGGTGGCTCAGCCGTGTCCCAGCGGCATGGTCATGGTCGTAACCGTGGCTGTGGCCGTGGGCGTGGTCCGTGCCGTCCCCCGTCGGCTCTCCGCGCGCCCCGCTGTCGCGCTCGGTCGTCTTCGCCGGCTCCCTTCGTCCCGGGCACTGCCGGGGAGGACGGCCACGCGAGACGACTCCGGGGGCGGAAGCCGAGGGGAATCCGAAGCCGGAAACTCACACCGGCACTGATGGCACCGAAGGGGTCGACGGGGCCGAGACCGTGTCGATCGTGGGGTGTTCCATGGTTCCCGGCGGAGGGAGCTCGATGGTGAACTCCGTGTGGCCGGGGTCGCTGATCACGTCGAGGCGGCCTCCGTGGGCGGAGACGATCGCGGCGACGATGGCGAGGCCGAGGCCGGAGCCGCCCTGGTGGGGGCCGGTGCGGGAGCGGGAGGCGTCGGCTCGGGTGAAGCGTTCGAAGACGGAGGGGAGGAGGGCGGGCGGGATACCGGGGCCGTCGTCGCGTACGCGGATCACACAGCGGTCGGCGGTGGACTCGACGGACGCGGTGACCGTCGTGCCGGGCGGTGTGTGCACCCGGGCGTTGGCCAGCAGGTTGGCCACCACCTGGTGGAGGCGGGCTTCGTCGCCGGTGACCAGGGCCGGGGCGTCCAGCAGCAGCGCGAGCTGCCAGTTGTGGTCCTCGCCCGCCGCCCGCGCGTCCCACACCGCCTCCGCCACCAGGGCCGCGAGGTCCACCTCGGCGGACTCCAGGGGGCGGCCCTCGTCCAGACGGGCCAGCAACAGCAGGTCCTCCACCAGGCCCGTCATCCGCGCCGACTCCGCCGAGATACGGCGCCATGCCAGCGTCGGCTCGATCTTGTCCGTGCCGCGGTTCATGAGTTCCGCGTAACCGGCGATCGAGGCCAGCGGCGTACGGAGTTCATGGCTGGCGTCGGCGAGGAAGCGGCGCATGCGTTCCTCGCTGCGCTGCCGCTGGGCGAGGGAGGCCTCGACATGGTCGATCATGCGGTTGAGGGCGGCGCCGACCTGGCCGGCCTCGCTGCCGGGGTCCGTGTCGCGGTCGGGTACGCGGGTCAGGCCGGTGACCTCGCCCCGGTCCAGCGGGGAGCGGGAGACCTCGACGGCCGTCGCGGCGACCCGGCCCAGCGGGCGCAGTTGACGCCGGATCACGACCGCGCAGACACAGCCCGCGACGGTGAGGCCGACTCCGGCGACCACCGCCTCGACCAGCACCAGGCCGTTGATCATCTCCTGGACGTCGTCCATCGGCAGCCCGGTCAGGACGTACAGCCCGTCCTCGCCGATCGCCGTGATCCGGTACGTGCCGAGGCCGGGCACGGTCCGGGTGTGCTCGGAGCCGTCGGCCCCGATGTCCTCGATGGCGGCCCGCTGCTCGGCGGTGAGGGCCTTCGGGTCGCCGCTCGTGCCGATGACCTCGGCGGCGGTGATGTCCCCCTCCGCGTCGAGCCGCGCGGCGAGCGTGCCGACGGCCTGGCCCTGCTCCCTGAGGAACGCCAGGTCGGTGTGGTTGCGCGGCCCGACGCTCACCCCGCCGAGGCTCCGCTCGGCGGCGTCGGTGACCCGCTCGTCGAGGGCGCCCATCAGCGAGGCACGCTGCGCGACCACCGTCGCCAGGGTCATCGCGGCGCACACCGCGACCAGCGTGGCGGTGATGAAGACGAGCAGCCGGGTGCGCAGGGAACGGCTCCGCACGGTCTGCCGACAGCGGTCGCCCACCCGGGCCGTCCAACGGGTCGTCATCTTCCGTCCTCCCCCGCGCGGATGGCGTATCCGAGCCCGCGCACCGTGTGGATCATCGGTGCCCTGCCCTTGTCGATCTTGCGGCGGAGGCTGGAGATGTAGACCTCCACCAGGTTGCCCCCGCCGTCGAAGGAGCTGCTCCAGACGTGGTCCAGGATCTGGGCCTTGCTCAGCACCTGGCGCGGATGGCTGAGCAGCAGGCCGAGCAGCTCGAACTCCTTGGCGGTGAGCTGGATCGGCGTACCGTCGCGGTGCACCTCGCGGGTCTCCTCGGTGTAGACGAGATCACCGAGTACGAGGGCGCCGTCGTCCGTCGCCGCCCGGCTCTCCTCGACGCCGGACCGCCGCAGCAGCCCGCGCAGCCGCAGGACGACCTCCTCCAGTGAGAACGGCTTGGTGACGTAGTCGTCCGCGCCCGCCGAGAGTCCGTCGATACGGTGCTCCAGCGCGTCCCGGGCGGTGAGCATCAGCACCGGCAGCTTCGGGTTCTCGTACCGCAGCCGGCGTAGCACCTGGAGGCCGTCCAGGTCGGGCAGCATCCCGTCGAGGACACGGCGTGCGGGGCGCAGCCGCGCGCGACCGGAGCGCGCTGTGT
>NZ_AEJC01000423.1 GCF_000317595.1 Streptomyces ipomoeae 91-03
CCGAACGAGACACGATCCTCACAACGGCCGCTGATTCAAGCCCGATCGCCTGCATGCCGACAAGGGCACGGACACAGTCTCGTCTCGACTTGCAAGGCGCCGGCCACCGGAAGGCGACCCCGCAGGCCTGCTGCCTGAACGGTCACATTGCCGTGTCCTTGGCGAGTGCGGTCGGTGACTCATCGACGGTAGGCCAGCCAGTGCAGGACCATCCGCTCGTTCTGTCCGCGGGTGAACTCGGTGGCGCAGAGGTCGGGGGAGTAGTCCATGAAGTTGTGGATCGGGTCGAGGCCGTCCTTGTTCGGGCAGGTGTCGCGTCCCTTTTTGCACGTCTGGTATGCCGGTGTCCGTTCGGCCGGCGTGTCGGACACGCCGTCGTTGTACGCGCTGCAGCCGCCCTCGAAGATGTGCTCGAGGCCGAGCCAGTGGCCGACCTCGTGCACTACGCCGTCACCCCTGTCGTACCCCTCGAGCGAGCCGCCCCACAGAGAGCTCTGCATGATCACAACGCCGTCCATCTTCAGGTTCTTGCGGGCGTCCGCGGGCCCGGTGGCCCACATGGAGTTGGCCGGCTCGAGGAGGTAGATGTTGAGCGTGGCGGCGTTGCCTCGGTGCAGGGCGCGCTTCATGTCCCTTTCGGCCTTGGTGTCGGGCTCGGCCTTGTGCCACTTCTTGTTGACCGTCCAGTCCATGCTCTCGAGTTTGAACCGGAATCGCGTATTGGTCGCCGTTTTGCTCTGGGCGCCGCTGTATGCGCCGTTGAGAATGTCGATCATCTTGCGGATCCGTTCGGGTCCGATCGCGTTGTCCTTCTTGTGCTTCTTGATGGTGTGCACGGCCACCTTGACGTGGATGGGACTGGCCGCTCGGCTCGTCTGCGCGAGTTTCGGCTTGGCCGCGAGCCGCTGCCGCATCTCGGCGTCCATTGCTTGTACCTGACGCTGCGTGCGTTCGGGCTCCGCGCGGCCGTGCGGGCCGCTCGCCGGGGGCGCGCCGTCGCCCGGCAGACACACTTCTGCCGGACCCGCCGTCTGGTTGACCGGCTTCGCCGATGCCGATCCCGGCAGCATGGCGAGCCCGACTCCGATCGCCAGCGCGCTGACGCCGGCGGTCAGCCGCCGCATCCTGGTTCCTCTGGTCTGCATCACATGTGCTCTTCCCCGGTCCCCGCAGGGACCTCGCGCAAGTCCCATGAGGGGACGTAGACCGCGCCCCCGGGTGACGGCAGACGAGGCAGAGCCTCGTCATCTCGGCCGTCATGCACGGGACTCCGCGCCAACCGGGGGCGTCACGGTCTCTGAGTGTCGGTTAGTGCCTTCCAGGTTGGAGAGCAGGCGGGGCACGGAGTATCCGGCGGGAAGCGGTGGTTTCCCTGTCGACCGGGGGGTGATACCCCGCCGGGTGGCGGGGGTTGCCATACGCCCGGGCCTTCACGACCGTCTCCGGGGGTCAAGTCGGCAGGAGCCGGGTGGAATGCGCGAAGGCGGGCGGTGGGCGTGACCCGGGTCGTGATGGTGGACGACGATCCGCTGGTCCGGTCGGGCCTCGGGCTCATTCTGGGTGCGTCCGGTGCGTCGAGGTCGCCGCGACGGCGAGCCGGGGGACGTGGCGGGGTGCGTCCGCTGGGACCAGCCCGATGCGGTGCTGCTGGACATCCGGATGCCGGACGTCGACGGACTGACCATCCTGCGCGAGTTGCGGATGATGCCCGATGCTCTGGGGCCGGCGATGCTGACGACGTTCGACGCCGCCGAGTGCATACCGACCGCGTTGAACTCCGGCACGGCCGTTTTCCTGCTCAAGGACAACGAACCAGAGCAACTCGCCCACCCTGTACGCACCTGGCCGCAGGCCGCGTGGTGCTGTCTCCCAAGCGTTCCGGACGCTGCTGCACAACCATCTCGGCATCGAGGGCCGTCGACGAAAGGCAACCTTCGCCCGGCGGCTCACCGCCCGCGAGCGCGACGTCCTCCTCCTTGTGGTCGAGAGGCTGTCGACCGCCGACATCGGGGGCACGTTCACCTGGGTGCCGGCACGGTCAAGGACCACGTCAGCGCGATCCTCACGAAGCTGCGGGTGTGAGGCCGGGTAGTCCCCGCCGCC
>NZ_AEJC01000424.1 GCF_000317595.1 Streptomyces ipomoeae 91-03
ACCGAGGCGCGGGGGCTGTGGGAGCCGGCGCACACGGCGCGGTCGGATGCCGCGGATCTGCGGGCGGAGCTGCCGCTGGACACGAACGACTGCCTCACCGCCGCCCGCCGCATCTACCAGCGCCACGGCTTCACCCTCGTCGCCGAGAAGCCGCACCATTCCTTCGGGGTCGACCTGGTGGGGCAGGACTGGCGGCTGGGGCTGGGACCGGCTCCCGCTCACCGGATGACGCGGGATGACGCGGGACGGCACGGGACGACACGGGACGACGCCGGATGACGCCGAACGACACGGGATGATGCCGGATGGAACGGTACGGACCGAGATGTCACGGTGGAATGACCGGCGATGCCGAGTAGGGTCCGAAGACATGAAACTCGCCTTCTCCACCCTCGGTGTTCCCGGTCTTCCCATCGCCGACGTCGTACGGCTCGCCGTCGCGCACGGTTATCACGGTGTCGAATTGCGTGCCCATCCCGAGGAACCGGTGCATCCGGGGATCGACGCCGCCGAGCGGGCGGACGTGGCGGCGGAGTTCAAGGCGGCGGGGGTGGAGATCCTGGGGCTCGCGGGGTATGCGCGGGTCGCGGCGCCGGGGGACGACGGGCCCGTACTGGAGGAGATCCGCCAACTGCTGGACCTGGCCCGGGACTTGGGCGCACCCTTCGTACGGGTCTTCCCCGGCGGGGACCCGGCGGGCGGGCAGAGCGCGGACGAGGCCGACGCCGTCGCCACCCGGCGGCTCGGGGTGGCCGCGGAGGACGCGGCCGACCGGGGCGTACGGATCCTGCTGGAGACCCATGACTCGCACCGCACCGGCGCGGACGCGATCCGCGTGCTCGGCCTGGTCGGGCACCGTAACGTCGGCTCGCTCTGGGACGTGATGCACACCTGGCTCGGCGGCGAGCAGCCCTCCGAGTCCTTCGCCGCCCTCGCCCCCTTCCTCGGCTACGTACAGGTCAAGGACATCGCCTCGGCCGACGACACGACCCCGCTGCCGCTCGGCGCGGGGGTGCTGCCGCTGGCGGAGTGCGTCGAGCTGTTGTCCCGCAAGGGCTGGGACGGATGGCTGTGCTGGGAGTACGAGAAGCGGTGGTACGAGAACGCCGCGCCGCTGGAGGGGTTGCTGGGGGCCGGGCGGGAGCATCTCGGGCGGCTGCTGAACGACGCGGCGTAGGGCAACGACGCGTACGCAGAACCATGACCAACGACGTGGCGTGAAACCAGGATTTCATCGCGTAAAGCCGTGGCCTTAGCTTGAAAGCTCAAGCTCGGCGGGATTTTGAACGTAAATCAGTCCTCAGCCCCCCAAAGCCGATCACCGGTTGGACAGATACCGACAGTAACTCTTGGAAAACGGAGCGCTCCGGCCTGCCTTTACACCAGACTTACCTCCCGCACGGGAGACAAGGTCAACTAGCCACATCCTGGGGGGATTTGGCATATGCATGGCACGGTCGACGATTTCAGTTACGGAGCGGTCACCCCGGTGGCCGCCTACATCATGGCCTGCCTGGGCGGTGCGCTCGGGCTGCGCTGTGTCGTCAGGTCCGTATACAACGAGCGATCCTGGAAACCCGGCTGGCTCGCCCTCGGTGCCACGTCGATCGGCTGCGGCATCTGGACGATGCACTTCATCGCCATGATCGGCTTCCGCGTGGAGGAGAGCCCCATCCACTACGACGTCGGCCTGACGGTGCTCAGCCTCGCCGTCGCGGTCGTCGTGGTCGGTATCGGGGTGTTCGCCGTCGGATACCGAGGGGTCAGCACCGCCACGCTGTGCGCGGCCGGCGATGTCACCGGGCTCGGGGTCGCCGCCATGCACTACTTAGGCATGGCCGCCATCCAGCTGAACGGCTACATCCAGTACGACATCACCGTCGTCGCCCTCTCCATCGTCATCGCCATCGTCGCCGCCACCGCCGCGCTCTGGGCGGCCGTGTCGATCCGGGGCTTTCTCACCAGCCTGGGCGCGAGCCTGGTCATGGGCGTCGCCGTGTCCGGCATGCACTACACCGGGATGGCCGCCGTGGGCGTCCATCTGCACGGCACGAACGCCGGCCACTTATCCGGTGAGTCGCCCCTGTCGATCCTGCTGCCCATGCTCATCGGGCCGATCATCTTCCTGCTGCTGGCCGGTGTCGTCGTGATGTTCGACCCGATGCTCGTCCTGGGCGAGGGCGAGTGGGGCCGGGCCGCGGGCGGGCGGAAGCGGGGACCGGAGGGGCCGCGTGAGGAGTCCCACCAGCGGGCGTCCGCCGCCGCTTGGCGCGCCGACCGCCCCGACGTACCCCTGCCCCACCCGGACGACGGTTCCGGGTCGCTCTTCGACCCTCCGGCGCGGCCGGCACGGTCCGTGCGGCAACAGCCGCAGGGGGCCGCTCCGCGCGTCCAGAAGTGGTGAGTCCGTCTCCGGCCCGCCTCTCGTACATCCCTTTGACCAGGTGACACGAGCAACGGCAGGATGGGCGTTCGTCACATGCCGGGACGAAGGGCTGCTGGACGAGCGGGCGCCGGTGGGTGGCTGACGAGCGGGCGCCGGTGGGTGGCTGACGGACGGATGACGTCGGCGCTCAGTTTCTCGGACTCCAGCCGCAGCTGCTCCGCGGGTCGTCCTACGGAAGTGCCAGGACAGGTCGTCGGATGGCTGCGGCGCCGTCGTGGTTGCTCGCGCCCACGCGGCGGAGCCGCACATCGACACAGCCCCGCGCCCCTGAAAGACCCCGGGCGCGCCCCGCGCTTTCAACCCGGCGGTCAATGCCTCGGCTCCGGCAGCAGCCTCGGTTCGACGCGTTCCTCCGTGGTGCCGGTCTCGCCTTCGCGGCGGACGATGTACGCGGACCTGCCCGGGATCTCCGCGACCGCCTCCACCAACTCCGTGCCCCGGTACACGAGTCCGACGCCGTCGTCCGTGCAGTGGGTCTCCGGGAGGGTGCCGGTGGCGACGAGGTCGTGGACCAGGGGACGGCGGCCCGCGTCGCTGTCGTAGTGGACGCCGTTGCCGTACGGGAGGTAGGCCAACGCGTCCGTCACCGGGCGGAGTCGAGGGCCGAAGGAGTCGGTCGTGCCGCCCCGGAACCAGCAGATGGAGCCGACGCTGACACCGCTGAGGACGACGCCGGACTGCCAGGCCCGGCGGAAGATCTCGTCGAGGCCGTGGACCCGCCAGACGGCCAGCAGGTTGGCCACCGAGCCGCCCATGACCCAGACGACGTCCTGTTCGAGGACGGCGCCCTCGACGTCCTCGATGTTCGGCATCGGGAAGAGGGCCAGCGGGGTCAGATCGAAGCCCGCCACCCGCGCGGCCTCGCTCATGCGGGCGGTCATGTGCTCGGAGTCGCCGACGGCCGTACCGACGTACATGACCTTCGGGCGACGGCCGTCGACCCCCGACAGCTCCACCGCGTGGTGCACCAGCGAGTGGAAGGTCACCCGGGTGCGGTCCCCCAGGCGGTGGCCGCCCGACGTGGCGACGATGGTGGGCTCGGAGGCAGTCATGGCCGGGAGGGTAGCAAGGCGTACGCCGCCCTCCCGGCCCGCGCTCCTGTATGGGCGTTCAGTTGGCCGTGCCGGTCGTCTCACTCGGCGCCCGGCGGCTCCCGCCTCACTCGGCGCCCGGCAACTCCCGCCGGAACTCCGCGAACACCTCGTGGAAGTCCGGGAACGTCTTCCGTACGCAGCCGGGGTCGTCGAACGTGATGCCCGGCACCCGAAGTCCCGTCACGGCGAAGGACATCACGATGCGGTGGTCGCCGTACGTCTTGATGTCCGTGGTGGAGGTCAGCGGTGCGCCGGGGCGGATCTCGATCCAGTCGGGGCCCGTGGCGACCTCCGCCCCCAGCCGCCGGAGGTTCTCCGCGCAGGCCTCCAGGCGGTCGCACTCCTTGACCCGGGTGTTGGCGACGTCCTCGATGCGGACGGGGCCGGAGGCGAAGGGGGCGATCGCGGCAAGGGTCGGCATGGTGTCGGAGATGTCACGCATGTTGACGGTGAGGCCGCGCAGTTCGCCGGTGCCGGTCACGGTCGTGCCGTCCTCGCGTACGTCCACACGGGCGCCCATCCGCCGCAGTACGTCCACGAAGCGCAGGTCGCCCTGGAGGGCGCCGGTGCCGAGGCCGGGGACGGTGACCTCGCCGCCGGTGAGGGCCGCGGCGGCGAAGAAGTAGCTGGAGGTGGAGGCGTCGGGTTCGACGGCGTAGGTGGTGGCGCGGTAGCCGCCGGGTTCGACGACGTAGGTACGGCCCTCGCGGCGGACGTCGGCGCCGAACGCCCGCATCATCGCCGTGGTGATCTCCACGTACGGCTCCGAGACCAGGTCCGTCACCGTGATGCGCAGGCCCTCGCGGGTGAGGGGGCCGAGGAGGAGCAGGGCGGTGAGGTACTGGGAGGACTGGCCGGCGTCGAGGGTGACGTCACCGCCGGTGACGCCGTTGGCGGCGATCCGCAGCGGGTGGTGGCCCTCGGCCTCCTCGTGTACGAGGTCGACGCCGAGGTCGCGCAGGGCCCGGGTGAGCGGGGCCAGGGGGCGGCGGCGCATCTGGGCGGAGGCGTCGAAGCGGTAGGTGCCGTGGCCGGCGGCGGCCAGGGTGGGCAGGAAGCGGGCGGTGGTGGCGCCGTCCCGGCAGTAGACGTCCGCCTCCTTGACCGCCGGGCCCTGGGGACGGCCGTCGATCTGCCAGGAGTCGGGGGTACGGCCGACGCGGTAGCCGAGCCGGGTCAGGCCCTCGGCGAAGCCCTCGGTGTCGTCGGATCTGAGGGGTCGTAGCAGCGTGGTGACTCCGTCGGCTGCGGCGGCGAGGAAGAGGGCGCGGGCGGTGATGGACTTGGAACCGGGGATGTCGACGAGGGGCATGCCGACATGCTGACCGATGGGGCGGGGGTGTGCCGGAGCGTCCGGCAAGTGGACCATGCGCCTTCCGACTCGGGGGTGAGG
>NZ_AEJC01000425.1 GCF_000317595.1 Streptomyces ipomoeae 91-03
AGCCGACGAGTTCGCCGCTGCGGGTGAGGTGGGTGGCGGAACCGTCGCCGGGGTTCTCCATGGTGGCGATGCCGAAGTCGGTGAGGACGACCCGGCCGGAGCGGTCGAGGAGGATGTTGCCGGGCTTGACGTCGCGGTGCAGCACACCGACCCGGTGGGCGGCGGCGAGCGCGTCCATGACCTTGGCGCCGATGGCGGCGGCCTCGCGCGGGTCGAGCAGGCCCCGGTCGCGCAGGACGTCGTCCATGGACGGCCCGTCGACGAGTTCCATGACGATCAGGGGGCGGCCGTCGACCTCGGCCACGTCGTGCACGGCGACGACTCCGGGGTGCCGGACGCGGGCGGCGGCCCGGGCCTCGCGCTGCATCCGCAGCCCCAGGTCGGCCAGTTCGGGCACGGCGGCGTCCGTGTAGGTGCGCAGCTCCTTGAGGGCGACCTCGCGGTGGAGCACTTCGTCCACGGCCCGCCAGACCACGCCCATGCCGCCGCGTCCGAGCTGCTCGACGACCCGGTACCGCCCGGCGAGAAGCCGTCCGACACCGTCCGCCTGTTCGTTCGCCCCCGAAGACACCTACGCCCCGTTCCTGTGACCAACCGATGAGTGGGCGTACAGCCTACGGTGCCGGGAGGGGCGCCCCGGACCGGCGGCAACTGCTGTCACAGGACCGCTACTTACCCGTCCTCGGCCCCGCTCGCCCACCGGCCGGAGATCGTCAGGTCGGCCCGTCGGGGTGCCGCGAAGCCCTCCAGGTCGGTGCGGGTCAGACCGGTCGCCCTGGACACCTCGTCGATGTCGAGGGCGCCGCAGTCGAGGCCCCGCAGGAGGTAGCCGCTGAGTGCCTTGGCCGTGGCGGGCTCGTCCATGACGTCGCCGCCCGCGCGGTTGGCGTAGCGCGAGAGGCGTGCGGCGGCCTGCTCGTAGCCCTCGCGGTAGAAGGCGAAGACGGCGGCGTAGCGGGTGGGGATGTGGCCGGGGTGCATGTCCCAGCCCTGGTAGTAGGCACGGGCGAGGGCGCGGCGGGTGAGGCCGTAGTGCAGTCGCCAGGCGTCGTGGACCTTCTCGGTCGTGCCGACGGGCAGGACGTTGGTGGAGCCGTCCGAGACGCGTACGCCGGTGCCGGCCGCGGCGACCTGCATGATGGCCTTGGCGTGGTCGGCGGCGGGGTGGTCGCTGGCTTGGTGGGCGGCGGAGACACCGAGGCAGGCGCTGTAGTCGAAGGTGCCGTAGTGCAGCCCGGTGGCGCGGCCCTCGGCGGCGTCGATCATGCGGGCGACGGTGGCGGTGCCGTCGGCGGCGAGGATGGCCTGGCTGGTCTCGATCTGGATCTCGAAGCCGATCCGGCCGGGCGTGAGGCCGCGCGCCTTCTCGAAGGCGTCCAGCAGCCGGGCCATGGCGGTGACCTGCTCGGCGTAGGTCACCTTGGGGAGGGTGAGCACGAGGCCGTCGGGCAGACCGCCGGCCTCCAGCAGGCCGGTGAGGAAGATGTCGAGGGTGCGGATGCCCCGGTCGCGGACGGGCGCCTCCATGCACTTCATACGGATGCCCATGTACGGGGCGGCCGTGCCCTTGGCGTACGCCTCGGCGATCAGCCGGGCGGCGCGGGCGGCCGTCTCGTCCTCCTCGGCGTCGGGGCGCGGCCCGTAGCCGTCCTCGAAGTCGACGCGGAGGTCTTCGATCGGCTCGCGCTCCAGTTTGGCGCGGACGCGGTCGTACACGGGCTCGGCGAGGTCGTCGGCGAGGCCGAGGACGGCGGCGAAGGAGGCGGCGTCGGGGGCGTGCTCGTCGAGGGCGGCGAGTGCCCGGTCGCCCCAGCTGCGGACGGTGTCGGCGGCGAAGACGTCACCGGGGACGTAGACGGTGTGCACGGGCTGGCGGGTGCCGGGGTCGCCCGGGTAGCGGCGCTCCAGTTCCGCGTCGACGGGGGCGAGGGAGGCGCTGATCTCCTCGCTGACGGTGCCCGCGAGACTCGTCGCCACGTGCTCCTGTCGGCCCTGCCCCATTCCACGCCCTCCGTTTTCCGCTTTACGGAATCAACAATCCGTATAACGAAGCTAACTGTGGATCTTCGCCTCGGTCAACACCGTCTCGAAGTGGGATTTCCCATGCTCTCCCCCTGGTCACTGCTGTCCCGCCGACTTCTTCCGTATTCAGTAGGCAAGCTTCATCCTGACTCCAAGGGGAAGGGGAGGGAGATCACGTGCCGAACGAGGTCGGCGTGACGCGCCGCCAAGGGCTCAAGTCCGCGGCAGCCGTCGCCATCGCAGCGCCGCTGCTCACCACCGCGGGCTCCTCACAGCCCGCTTCCGCCGGCGAGTACGCGGGCGCCCTGAACGTGATGACGTTCAACGTCCGCTTCGCGACCGTCGTCGACAAGACGCCCCGCTGGGCGGTGCGCCGCCCGGTGATGCGGGAGCTGCTGCGCCGCGAGCGACCTCATGTCATCGGCACCCAGGAGGGGCTCTACCAGCAACTCCGCATGATCGAGAAGGATCTGGGCGGGGACTACGACTGGATCGGCACCGGTCGTGGGGGTGGCAGCAAGGACGAGTTCATGGCGATCTTCTACGACACCCGCAGACTCGACCCGATCGAGTTCGATCACTTCTGGCTCTCGGACACCCCGTACACCATCGCCTCCAATACCTGGGGCGCGGACTGGCTGCGCATGGTGACCTGGGTGCGCTTCGCCGATCTCGCCGACGGGGGCCGGGAGTTCTACGTCCTCAACACCCACCTCGACAGTGTCAGCCAGTACGCCCGTGAGCGCTCGGCGGGGCTCATCGGCGAGACGCTCGCCAAGTTCGACCAGTCGTTACCGGTCGTCGTCACCGGCGACTTCAACGCGGCGGCCCACGACAACCGGGTGTACGACCTGATGCTGGACATCGGGCTGGTGGACGCGTGGGACGCGGCGGTCTCGCGGAGCCCCGCGTACGGGACGTACCACGGGTACAAGACGCCGAGACCGGACGGGCGGCGCATCGACTGGATCCTCACCACACCCGGAGTGACCACGCACTGGGCGTCGATGAACACCTTCTCGATGGACGGGATGTATCCGAGTGACCATCTGCCGGTGCAGGCGTCGCTGAGCCTCGGATGAGCCGAGGCCCCTGTGACCACGTGGGGCACAGGGGCCTCGGAGCAGCCGGGGTCGATCAGCCCTTGCGGGTGTTGATCTCCTCGGTGAGCTGGGGGACGACGTCGAAGAGGTCGCCGACGACGCCGTAGTCGACGAGGTCGAAGATCGGGGCCTCGGCGTCCTTGTTGATCGCCACGATCGTCTTCGAGGTCTGCATGCCGGCCCGGTGCTGGATGGCGCCGGAGATGCCGGAGGCGATGTACAGCTGCGGGGACACGCTCTTGCCGGTCTGGCCGACCTGGTTGGTGTGCGGGTACCAGCCCGCGTCGACGGCAGCGCGCGAGGCGCCCACGGCCGCGCCGAGGGAGTCGGCCAGGGCCTCGATGATCGCGAAGTTCTCCGCGCCGTTGACGCCACGGCCGCCGGAGACCACGATCGCGGCCTCGGTCAGCTCCGGACGGCCCGTCGACTCACGCGGGGTGCGGCCGGTGACCTTGGTGCCGGTCGCGGCGGCGGAGAAGGTCACGTCCAGCGCCTCGACCGCGCCTGCGGCCGGAGCCGGCTCCACGGCGGCGCTGTTGGGCTTGACCGTGATGACCGGGGTGCCCTTGGAGACACGGGAGGTGGTGGTGAACGAGGCGGCGAACACCGACTGCGTCGCGATCGGGCCCTCGTCGCCGGCCTCCAGGTCGACGGCGTCGGTGATGATGCCGGAGCCGATGCGCAGCGCCAGACGGGCGGCGATCTCCTTGCCCTCGGCGGAGGAGGGGACCAGCACGGCGGCCGGGGAGACGGCCTCGACCGCGGCCTGGAGGGCGTCGACCTTGGGGACGACCAGGTAGTCGGCGTACTCGGCGGCGTCGTGGGTGAGGACACGGGTCGCGCCGTGCTCGGCGAGCGCGGCGGCGGTGTCGGCGGCACCGGCACCCAGCGCGACGGCCACGGGCTCGCCGATGCGGCGGGCCAGCGTCAGCAGCTCCAGGGTGGGCTTGCGGACGGCACCGTCTGCGTGGTCGACGTAGACGAGAACTTCAGCCATGGGATTGCTCTCCTGCGGAATACGAAGTCTGAGGGGCGGAAGGGGTGGTGAGCCTCGAGCGGGCCAGTGAGCCTTAGATGAACTTCTGGCCCGCGAGA
>NZ_AEJC01000426.1 GCF_000317595.1 Streptomyces ipomoeae 91-03
ATGACCGCCCCCGGCGAGTTGCACAGAGTGCTCGGTGCAGCGCCCGATCGCGCCGAGCTCGGCCCGGAGTTCGGGCGTGGCGGCGCCGTTGCGGCGGGCGCAGGCGGCCATGGCCGCGAGGCCGGGCAGAAGGGCCTTCGCCGACCAGCGCAGGGCACGGTGGTCCTGCCGGGTGACACGGGCTCCGAGGTCGCGCGGGTCGGGCAGACCGGGTTTCGGGGCCAGCTCCAACTGCCATGTCAGCGCGGCCACCGCGGCCTGCGCGAGCGTCTCGTCCTCGCGGCTGCTCATGGCCGTACCTTACGAGGCAGACGCCGAAGACGAGGTGCTGTCGGTCGCGGCGTCCGACGGGGCATCCGTCGGGGGCTCGCCCGACGGGGGCGTACCGCCCTCGCCGCCACCACCGCCCCCGGCGCCGGTGTTCTCAGCGTCGGGGTAGATGGCGAGGTCGAGCCCACGGCGGTCTCCGACGACGTACTGCGCACCACCGCGCGCCGCATCGCCGAGCACGCCGCCGCCCACGGTCTCGACACCGTCCACGTCGTCCTGCACGGCGGTGAACCCCTCCTCGCCGGCCGGACCCGACTGCGCAGGGCCGCCGAGGAACTGACCGCCGCGCTGAGCGGCGTGTGCGAGCTGGATCTGCGGATCCACACCAACGCCGTCACCCTCGACGAGCGGTTCTGCGACCTGTTCGCGGAGTTCGGCATCAAGGTCGGCGTCTCGCTGGACGGCGACAAGGCCGCCAACGACCTGCACCGCCGCTACGCCGACGGGCGCAGCAGCCACGACCGGGTCCTGCGCGGCATCGCCCTGCTCAACCGGCCCCGCTACCGCCACCTCTTCGCGGGCATCCTCTGCACCATCGACGTCCGCAACGACCCGGTCGCCGTCTACGACGCGCTCGCCGAACTCCGGCCTCCTCGCGTCGACTTCCTCCTCCCGCACGCCACCTGGGACACACCGCCGCCGCGCCCCTCCGACGACGTCGACGGCACGGCGTACGCCCGCTGGCTGCTCGCCGTCCACGACCGCTGGACCGCGCAGGGCCGCCCCATGGACGTCCGCCTGTTCGACTCCGTCCTGCGCACCCTGCGTGGCGGCAGCAGCCTCACCGAGTCCGTGGGGCTGTCCCCGGCCGACCTCGCCGTGATCGAGACGGACGGGACGTTCGAGCAGGCCGACTCCCTGAAGACCGCGTACGACGGCGCCCCCGCCACCGGCCTCGACGTCTTCACCCACTCCCTGGACGAGGTGGCCTCGCATCCGGGGGTCGTGGCACGGCAGCAGGGGCTCGACGGACTGTCCGACCAGTGCCGTGCCTGTCCCGTCGTGCGGTCCTGCGGCGGTGGGCTCTACGCCCACCGGTACAGAACCGGTGGCGGGTTCCGGAACCCGTCCGTGTACTGCTCCGACCTGTTGCGCCTCATCACCGGGATCGAGGAGCGGGAGATGCCGGGACAGTCGTCAAAGCAGTCGTCAGAGCCGTCGTCAGAACAGTCGCCGGGGCCGTCGTCGGGGCAGTCGTCACAGCCGTCGTCGGGGCAGCGGGCGGGGCAGCGGTCGGCCAGGGTGCCGATCGCCGCGCAGCAGCTCGACGAGCTCGCCGCCGGCCTCGGCTCCACCGCCACCGTGGAGCTGCTGGCCCGCCACCAACTCGCCCTGTCGCGCGAACTGTTGGCCCACGTCTGGCGAAACGCCCCGCACGACACGCTCGGCGAGGCCGCGTGGGGCGCGCTGACCGTGCTGGACGAGGAGGCGCCGGAGGCGGTCGACACGGTGCTGGCCCACCCGTACACGCGCTCCTGGGCCCTGCGGTGTCTGCGGGGCGACGCCGGGGCCGGGGAGGCCGCCGTACGCGGGGTCGCGGAGATCGCCGCGTCCGCCGCGCTGCGGGCCGGGCGCCCGGTCGAGGTCACCGTCCCGGTCGACGACGGGGTGCTGCGGCTGCCGACGCTGGGGGTGCTGGCCGTGGACGACGACGTCGAGCGGGTCGTGGTGGGCGCGGACGCGTGGAAGGGGGCCGATGACCCTGCCTGGCGGCGGCGTCGGGAGTTCGAGCTGCACGGGTGGGCCGTCGCGGTGGAGGACACCGATCCCCTACGGGACTGCCACGGGCACGCGGCGCACCCCCGACTCACCGAGGACGAGGCCGAGGCGTGGCGGGCCGACCTGGCCGCCGCGTGGGCCTGGATCCGTCGCGAACTGCCCGCGTACGCGCCCGGCATCGCCGCCGGGCTGCGGGTCGTGACCCCGCTGTCGCCCTCCGGCTCGGGCGCCGACATCAGCTCGGCGGCGCGGGACGCGTTCGGGGCCGTCGCCATCGCCCGGCCGGCCACGCCGGAGGCGCTCGCGCTGCTGCTGGTGCACGAGTTCCAGCATGTGAAGTTGGGCGCCGTACTGGATCTCGTCGACCTTCACGACCCTGCGTGCGAGCGGTTGTTCTACGCGCCCTGGCGGCCCGATCCCCGGCCGCTGGAGGGGTTGTTGCAGGGGACGTACGCCCATCTCGCCGTCGTCGACTTCTGGCGGGCCCGGTGGCGGGGTGGGGGCGGGTTCGAGGCGGAGGTCCAGTTCTCTCGGTGGCGGGACCAGACGGGGGAGGCGATTGAGACGCTGGCGGGGTCAGGGGCGCTTACCGGGGTCGGGGAGCGGTTCGTGGCCGGGATGCGAGGGGCGTTGGCGGGGGACGAGGTGAGCGCAGAGGCGTTCCAGGCGGCTCGGTGGGTCGCGGAGGAGCATCGGCGGGCTGTGGGGGCGTACGAGAACTGAGCGCCGTAGGGGATCCGTTGTACGGCGGCTGCGGGTCGTATGCGGCTGGTCACGCCACGCAGCGGAGCCGCACATCCATACCGCCCCGCGCCCCTCAAGGGGTCCGGCAGCCACCCGGGGTCAAGTAGTCCACCCTGTTCGTCATATTCCACCTGCCCCTGCCGCCTTCCTACACTGAGGAAAGTCACCGGGCATCGGGGGGCACGGGTGCGAGGACATACGGCCAAGGGTGATGGAAACCCTTATTTCTTCCTGAGTTATGCGCACACCCCGCGGAACGACGCCGGTGACACCGATCCGAACATCTGGGTGAAGAAGCTCTACGACGGGCTGTGCGCGCACATCATGCAGATGACCGACCTGCCGCGTGGCGCGCGGGCCGGGTTCCTGGATCAGGGCATGGCCGTCGGCACCCGGTGGACGGACGAGCTGTCGGAGAACCTGGCGCGCTGCAAGGTGTTCGTGCCGCTGTACTCGCCGCGGTATTTCCTCAGCGAGCAGTGCGGCCGGGAGTGGTGGGCCTTCTCGCAGCGGCAGATCAGTTACTGGGCGCGCGGCGGTCCGTCCCGGGAGCACGCGATCATCCCGGCGTTATGGGTGCCCGTGGAACCCGAGGAACTACCGCTGGCGGCCAAGGAACTGCAGTTCAACCATGTGTCCTTCGGCCAGGACTACGCGGAGGAGGGGTTCTACGGGCTGACCAAGCTCCGTTATCTCCGGGACGAGTACGACCGGGCGGTGTACCAGCTGGCCAAGCAGATCGTGCGGGTGGCCCGGCAGACCGAGCTGCACGAGGGGCAGATCTACGCGGAGTACGAGTCGCTGCCGAGCGCGTTCGGCGCCTCCTGGCATCCGCCGGAGTTCGACATCTCGGTCCTCGCCTGCACCCGCACCGATCTGCCCGCGGGCCGCGAGCCCGGCTACTACGGCCATCTGCCGCGCCACTGGAACCCGTACCACCCGGCGTCGGCCCGGCCGCTGGCCGAACACGCGGCCGATCTCGTGCGCACCATGGACTACAAGGTCAACGTCGGCGACTTCGAGGCGGACGTCGAGCGCATGCTCCATCCCGGACCGCCCCGGGCACCCGGGCTGCTGCTGGTCGACCGGTGGGCGCTGAACTCCGCCCGGGGCAGGGAGCTGTTGGAGCGGCTGGGCGAGGAACAGCGGCCGTGGATCAGCGTGATGATCCCGCGCTGCGAGCACGACATCGGGCCCCCCGAGCGGGAGCGGCGGCTGACGGCGCTCACGGAGCGGGCCCTGGCCTCACGGACGACGGAGGGCAGCGGCCACCGCACCCTCAACGGCGGCATCCGCACCCTGGACGCCTTCGAGAACGAACTGCAGACGGCCGTCAAACAGGCCGTCGCCTCCTACGAGGCACACGCGCGGACCCATCCGCCGGCGGGAGCGGCCCTACCGCAGCCACGGCTGAGGGGACCCGGGTGACCTCGACCGGCGCCCGGGGTCAGCGGGGCGTGCGAGCGGTGGCGTACGGCAGGAGCAGGGCCTTCAGGCTAAGGACGGCAGGCGCATGACGGAGAACCGCAACGGCACGGTGATCACCTTCTACTCGTACAAGGGCGGCACCGGGCGGACCATGACGCTCGCGAACGTGGCGTGGATCCTGGCCGCCAACGGTCACCGTGTCCTCGCCGTCGACTGGGACCTGGAGGCGCCCGGTCTGCACAAGTTCTTCCACCCCTTTCTGAACCCCGCGATGCTGCGGGCGACTCCGGGGCTGAGCAACCTCATCGACGACTACCGGCGACAGGCGTTGCGCGACCTGCCCGACCGGGCGCCGGACTGGCACCGCCGGCACGCCCGGGTCCGGCCGCACGCGCTCAGCCTCGACTGGACGTTCCCCGAGGGCGGCAGCCTGGACTTCCTGTCCGCCGGGCGGCGGCACGACGACTATCCGCTGGTCGGCAACATGGACTGGGACCGCTTCTACGCCAGTTACGGCGGCGGCCAGTTCTTCGAGGCGATGCGCGCCGACATGCGGCGCCACTACGACTACACCCTCATCGACAGCCGTACCGGCCTCAGCGACCTCGCGGACATCTGCACCGTGCAGATGCCGAACACCCTGGTCGTCTGCTACACCCTCAGCGGCCAGAGCATCGAGGGCGCCGCCGCCGTCGCCCAGGACATCAGGGAGCGGTTCGCCCACAAGGGCATCCGCATCCTGCCGCTCGCCATGCGCATCGACCTCGGCGAGAAGGACAAGCTCGACGCGGGGCGCGCGTTGGCCAAGGAGCGCTTCGACGGGCTGCCGA
Organism: Streptomyces ipomoeae 91-03; assembly: GCF_000317595.1. Lineage (GTDB taxonomy): Bacteria > Actinomycetota > Actinomycetes > Streptomycetales > Streptomycetaceae > Streptomyces > Streptomyces ipomoeae. The sequence goes on from NZ_AEJC01000426.1 coordinate 5,052, forward strand.
CCGGCCTGGACGCCGAGCGGCGGGCCGACTACTGGGCGTCGATGGAAGTCCTCTACCAGCCGTACTACGCCTACGAGGAGATCCTGGCGGCCTTCGGCGACCCACCGAAGACGGCCAACTCCATGCTGAGCGCCTGTGAGCGGATCACCTCCGTGATCACCGAGGGGAGGGTCACCGGGCTGCCCTCGATCGGCGAGGAGAAACGGGCCCGGTACAAGGCCGCGTACACCCGGCGGCGCCCGCTGCCGGTCTCCCGGCTGGTGCTCTACCACGTCTCCGAGGACCGGATGTGGGTGGACTGGCTGGAGGCGGTGCTGCGGGGCGCCGGGTTCGAGGTCGTGCCCATGGACGTCCGGGCACTGCCGCAGGACGTCGACTCCATACCCCGGTACGACGCTGAGGACGGCGCCGGGGGCGAGGAGTCGGCCGACAGCTCCGAGCGGCTGCTCGCCGTGGCCTCCCCCGCCTTCCTCAACTCCCGGCGGGCCCGCCGCGCCTGGGACGACGCCGTACGCGCGGGCGGGCGCAAGCCGCGCAACCGGCCGGTGGCGGTGCGCGTCGACGACGTCCGGCTCAGCCTGCCGCAGTCCGGCCGGGGCGCGATCGACCTGAGCCGGCTGGACGAGGAGCGGGCGTACACCGCGCTGCTGACCGGCCTCGACCACCCGGATGTGCCCCCCGCGCCGCCGGGCGACGGGGCCCGCTTCCCCAACACCGGGACCCGGATCTCCAACGTGCAGCCCCGCTACCCGTGGTTCACCGGCCGCTCCCCGATCCTGGACCGGCTGCGCGAGCGTCTGGTCAGCGGCCGTGCCGGGCAGCGGCTGCCGCAGGTCCTGCACGGCCTGGGCGGGGTGGGCAAGTCCCAGCTGGCCCGTGAGTACGCGCACCGGTTCAAGGCCGACTACGACCTGGTGTGGTGGATCGACGCCGAGCAGCCCGACCTGGTCCTGCCGAAGGTGGCCGCGCTCGCCCAGGAGCTGGACCTGCCCGTCGGCGACGACGTCGCGGAGGCGGCCGAGGCGGCCATGACCGCCCTCAGGCACGGGGACCCGTGCGAGCGCTGGCTGCTGATCTTCGACAACGTCCCCGACCTGGACAAGGCGATCCATCTCTTCCCCGGGCACACCGCGCCCCTGCCCGACCACGTCTACGGCCACATCCTGGTCACCACCCGGGCCCGGCCCGCCTCGACGCTGGTCCAGTCGCTGGAGATGGAGGTCTTCACCCGCGAGGAGAGCGTGGAGCACCTGTGCCGCCGGGTGCCGGGGCTGCGGGAGGACGACGCCGACCGGGTCGCCGACGCGCTGGGCGACCTGCCGCTCGCCGTGGAGGTCGCGGCGGCCTGGCTGGAGGCGACGGCCACCCCGGTGCACGAGTACATCGAGCAGCTGCGGGAGCAGTCCACCCGGGTGCTGTCGGTGCAGGAGGCCGTCGACGCGGTCGAGTACCCGTCCTCCGTCGGCGCCACCTGGAACATCTCCATCGCCCGGCTGCGCGAGGAGTCCCCGGCCGCCGCCCGGCTCCTCGAACTGTGCGCCTTCTTCGCCGCCGAGCCCATCTCGATGTCCCTGATCAGCAGCGACGCCATGATCGAGGCCCTGCTGCCGTACGACCGTGACCTGCGCGCCCGCTACATGCTCGGCCGCGTCACCCAGGCCCTGAACCGCTTCGCCCTCGCCAAGGTCGACTCCGCCGACAACTCCATCCAGGTGCACCGGCTGGTGCAGGCGGCGGTGCGCGACGGTCTGGACGATCAGCAGTACATGAAGACCATGCACGAGGTGCACCAGATCCTCGCCGCCGCCCGGCCCAGCGAGGGCGCCGTGGACGATCCCGCGCAGTGGCACGCGCTGGAGGTCATCTGGCCGCATCTGACGCCGTCGAACATCCGGGAGTGCCCTCAGGAGGGGCCGCGCGAGCTGATGGTCGACCGTGTGCGCTACCTGGGCAAACGCGGCGAACTGCACGCCGCGCGGACCCTGGCCACCCAGCTGGACGAGCTGTGGACCAACGCGCTGGGGGACCGGGACGACGAGCAGATCCTCAACCTGCGCTTCCAGTTGGCGAACGTGCTGCGCGCCCAGGGCGACTATCAGGCCGCTGTCGCCATGGACGAGAGCACCCGTGACGGCCGGCGTCGGCTGTTCGGCGAGGGCCATCCGAGCATCCTCATCGCCTCGGGCAGCGTCGCCGCCGACTACCGGGCGCTGGGCCGCTTCAAGGAGGCCCTGGAGCTCGACACCCGGATCCACCAGGGCTTCGCGGAGGTCTTCGGCGAGGACCATCCGCGTACGCTGTTCGCCGCCAACAACCTCGCCATCGACCTCCGGCTGGCCGGTGACAGCGAGGCCGCCCGCAGGCTCGACGAGGACACGGTCCGCCGCCGCACCGCCCTGCTGGGCCCGACGCATCCGTACACCCTGGCCACCAAGGCGCTCCACGCGCGCGACCTGCGTGATCTCGGCGACTACCGGACCTCCGCCGAGCTGCTGCGCGAGGTACGCGAAGGGTTCGAGCAGGTATTCAACCCGGGGGTGCCGGAGGTGCTGCAGGCCGACAAGAGCCTCGCGGTCTCCCTGCGCAAGGCGGGCCGTACCGCCGAGGCGCTGCGGATCACCGAGGAGACCTGGCAGACGTACGCCCGCTTCCACGACCGTTACGGCAGCACCATCCCCGAGGTCCTGGCCTGCGGTCTCAATCTCGCCGCGGACTACTTCGCCACGGACCTGGAGAACGGGGCCGCGCGGGCGGTGCGGCAGGTCGAGGAGGTGCTGGGCGGATACCGGGACTCGTTCGGCACCGAGCACCCGTTCACCATGTACTGCCTCAACAACCTCGCCATGTACAGCCGGGCCCTGGGTGACGCCGAGAAGGCGGCCGAGTTGAGCGGGCAGGCCCGCGACGCCCTCGCCGCGTCCCTCGGGGACGACCACCCGGCCGTTCAGTCCGCCGGGCTCAACCTGGCCAACGCCTGCGCCGACCTCGGCGACCACGACCGGGCCGAGCACTGGGAACGGCAGGCCGTGGAGAGCCTGCGCCGGCGCTTCGGCGCGGACCACCCCGATGTGCTGGTCGGCACGGCCAACCTCGCGATCACCTTGCGGGACACCGGCCGCCAGGAGGAGTCCGTACGCCTCCAGGGCGAGGCCGCGACCCGTCTCTCCCAACTGCTGGGCAGCGCCCACTCGGTCACGGCCTCGGTACGGGGCTGGCGCCGGGTCGGGCGGGATCTGGAACCGCATCAGATCTGACGGGATCTGGAGCCGCACCTGATGTGGATCCGGCGCCGGGTACCGGGGTTGCGTTCAGGCCGCGTGGACGTTGTGGCCGGGTGGTGGCGAGGCCTGCCGCGACGAGGGCGGGCCGGCGTGGGAGGGCACGGCGTTGGTGGCAGGCGTGGGCGGGCACGGCGTCGGTGGCAGGTGTGGGCGGCAGGGCGTGGGTGGCAGGGCGTCGGTGGCAGGTGTGGGCGGCAGAGCGTGGGCGCTATACCGCCACGAGCGGTGCGTCCTCTCTCCACTTGAGGATCAAATGAAGCGGGGCGGGGGCCGACCTGAGGGTTCATCGCGAAAGCGCTGCGGACCAGGGAAAACTACGCTCGGTGGTTCTCACTGGTCCGCAGTGCTTTCCGTTGCGCTGTGCCCTGGATGTGCCCCGATCCATTGCCTCCTCGCAACTCTGAGACTGCCCCGGAGGGCACTGCGCCGAAGATATTTTGAGGCTGCTTGGATATGCGCTGGTTCGCCATGAGGAGGGGATTGGCATGGGACTCAACATCGAGATCACTTGGGATGGGCCGGTCACGATCGGCCTGCTTGAGCAGTTCATCAGCCAGGCAAAGGCAGCTGGAGCCACGTCCGACACGACCGTTGAAGAGATCACTCACGAGCAGGATCCCGAGATCACTCTGGGGTGGCGCGTCCCAGCGACTGGCGCAGTGGGACCTCCGCGTGAAGTAGTCATGCCTCACCGATTGATGTGGAACATCCACAGCATGCTTGACCAGATCGGCAGCGGAGACGGAGACGTCCGAGGGCTTCAAGCTGAGATCAACGACCTCGACAGCGGTCTCTGGGAAGCGTTGATGAAGCATGTTGGCCAGTGAGCCACGTCACCGACGACCCGGCGGACGAGAGGTGTCGCTCCAAAAGGGATTCGGGTCATGGCCCAGGAGATGTGCTGTGCGCAGGCGGCGACGGGCGCCTGTAAGGCGGTGCACCGGCGGCCAGCCATAGTGCTGCGGGTCCGGGCGGATGACACCTTGCATCGGGTAGATCGCGCGGTAGTAGGGCAGGGTGTCGGTGAAGAAAAGCACGCCGGGCGTTGAGAGGTTGACACCGGTGAGGGTTCTCTCGATGAGGTAGTAGTCGAAGATCCTCTCCAGCGAAGCGACCGTTGCCGTGTCCAGCAGCGAAGACTCCACACCGCCCGGGCCAGCGGCGTAAAGCTGGGCCAAGACATACCAGCACTGCTGTGGCATGGGATTGGTCAGGTACTGCTCCAGCAGTTCGGGGCCCCGATCTTGGGCTTCCGTGATCTCCTGTCGCAGGTTGATCACTTCGGCCTCGTAGTGGGGAGTCCACCTGCTGCTAGCCGTCGTGTAGTCGAGCCGCACCTGAGCCTGTGCTTGCTGTGCGGCGAGCTGCCGTAGGTCCATCAGGTAAATGTTCATGAGCTGACTCACTGCGGCTGGCCGGGCCCTGTACAGCATCGCCAGCAACTGCGCCTCGGGGGAGGTGTCCTCCACGGGGACGAAAGGACCCCGGCTTACCGCCCGCTCGGTAACGTCGCCCAGCAGACGGCTGGCGGCCCGCCGACGCTTCTGTACGGCTGGTATCTCGTGAAGTGCTTTCCGTAGCCTGGAGTAGTCGGCACGGAGCACGTCGGCCAGATCCCAGAGCACTCCTGGGCGGCGCTTAGGTAGAACACCGTCACGCTCGATACGCCGGTAAGTGTTCACCGCGAGCCCCAGACGAGCGGCGAGGTCCTTCATCGTCAGCCCGGATGCCACACGCAAATCGGACAGCTTGGCTCCTTCACGCAGCAAGGTGGTCGCTGGCACCCTGAGCGCCGAGGCCAGTTGCGCCAAGCGCTGGGGGGAGGGACTACTCCGGCCGTGCTCGTAGCTGAGGACCAGGGCCTTGGAGGTGCCGACCCTGCGTGCCAGACACGACGCCGTCAGAACGTGTGAATGTTCTTCACATTTCGCACTCAAGCGGGCGGCTCGCAGGGCCGCACCGTCGAAGCCCGTGACACCCCGTGTCATGGCCATCCTTGACTGTCGCTGGAACTGTTAAAGCGCAACGTGATGTACGCGTAACGCGTGATATCACGGCCGAAGTGTACGCGGAACCCGGCGTTAGGTACTGTTGAGCATCAAAAGATGGTTGGCAGAAGGCCGTGGAGTCCCCATGCTGGGGACCACGACTTGCAGGATCGCAACCCGAGGGGACTCAGGTTTGGGGGTTGCGCAGTCCGTCAAGCTAAAAACCAAGATGCCGCATGCCCTCCCCAGCCACGGTTTGAGCACACGGCACCTTGTCGTCCGACCGTAGAAGGCGGTCTCGGCTGTTAGCGCAGCCGGGACCGTTTTCGTTACTGCCAGAGCTTCTCGAACAATGCGCGAAGCGCGGCTGTGAGAGCCGCGCCAAGCAGCAGTTCGACAAACCGCCGGCGGAACGTCTTCTTGTCGGGGTCCTTCTCGCCCTTCGACGAGTCGGGGACCGACATGGCCGTCCTCCTTTCCCGGGTTCGGTCGACCCGATCGGAGCCGATCGGCCCCTTGACGGGAAGGAGGTGGGCACCATCCTAGCGGCTACCACGACAGCCCATTGCTCCACACGGGTGGGGGCGCTTTTCTACGCGCGCAGACCCTCTCTGACAACGAAATCAGCTGTGTGTTGGACTACCTGAGGGGCTCTCAGCCGGTCGGAGCCTCACCTGACAAACAGACAGGGGTAGTCGGGAAATGGGCCACTACTGCCTCTGTTAGACAAGGCGTCAGTCATAACCGAAGGCTCCGTGAAGCCCTCTGGCTCCCGATAAGTCGCTTGATTGCCAGGAGGAATCGCGTGTACCGGACGAGGGGCACGGGTCACGGTACGGGTGTGGCTAACGGAGAACCGGGTTCCGCACTCGTCGTAACTGTCCGCCCGGTGCCTGCGCAGTCTCCCCGACACCCCGTTCCTAGAGATCAATTTCCCAGGATCGACTCCCGGGTAGCTCGTGCCCAGATGGCCTGTTGGCGGGTGGTGAAGCCCATCCGGTTCCAGTGGAAGAGGATGTGCCGGGCCAGGATGCCGCGTAGGCCGAGGTGAAGGTTGCCCGTGCGTGCTGCGTCTACGAGGGCTTGGCCGGAGCGCTCCACGCCGGTCACCCAGTACCCGAGCGGCGTGAGTGGGCCGTCGGTGAGTGCGGGGCCGGCGTCGAGCGTCAAGAGTCTCTGTACCGGGGCCACCATGGTGCTGACCTGGTCGGGGTCTACGTCTGGGGGCAGTGGGCGTCGTGTTTCGACCTGTCCCCATACGTCTCCCTGTTCGCCCCACTCCAGCCCGGCGGCACGCAGCAGCAGAGTGGTGACGAGGAGGGAGGTCTCTTTAGGGCCGGGGAGCCCGCTGGTGCTGTCGGTCTGGTGCTGGTGGTAGTCGAGGATTCCGACGCTGTCGGTGTGGAACAGGGTGTGGGTGAGCGTCATGCCGTACGGGCCGCCGAAGGCGATGGTTTCCGGCTCGTACAGGAAGGGCCACCACCGCTTGGCGACGCCCCAGGACAGGGCCCTGTCGAGTACTTCAGTGAGGTGCGCGACGGCGTCCTCCATCCGTGTACCCGGGCCCGGCTGGACGCGTAGACGCCAGCAGGGGTACTTGCGCACGAACCACCATGCTCCGATCGGCCCGGTGCGCAAGGCGGGCAGGAGATAGGCGCGGAAGGTTCGTTCCGCCGTGGGGTAGTCGGTGAACTTGATGTTCACCTGGTGCCAGCCGCTGAGTTGGGGGTCGAGTGCCGACCGGCCAGCGTCGCGGTAGCGCTCGGTGGCCTCGGCAAGATGTTCGGGCGACGTCTGCGCTCGGGCGGCGGCTTCCGTGAGCGGGGTGCCGGTGAGGACGGCCAGGATGGCCTGCTCGATGCTGCTGCTGTCGGGCAGGTTCATCCCGATCCCTTTCGGTGGCACGTCAGATGAGGAGAAGGCAGGCGTCCCAGTCGCTGGCTGGGAGGGTGCCTTCTTGGATGTTCTGGAAGGCGAGGGTCGCGCCGACCGAGCCGTTGAGGAAGCCGGTCTCGGTTGGGGGTTCGGTGGTGAGGAAGCGTTCGGTGAGCTGTGGCAGGTGGTGGATGAAGGCTCGTGGTTCGTCAGCGTCCTGGGTGACGCGTTGGAGGACGCGGAGTAGGCCGCCGAGGCCGTGGCACAGGCCGCGGTTGGTGAGTTGGTTGAGCTGGGTGGGGTCGGCCAGGCAGTAGAGGAGTGCTCGTTCGGCCATGCGTTTGCGGTCGGGGTCGTTCAGGGCGAGGGCGGCGAGTTGTTGGGCGCGGGCCAGGCCGGGGGTGCCGTAGCACCAGGAGGGGGCGGCCAGGTGTGGGGGCGCGGTGGTGGTGTCGGTGATCCAGCGTGGCCAGCGGGTGCCTCGGTGGTCGTTCACTCGTATCTGGTCCAGCCAGCGGCAGATCCGCAGCATCGCCTTCTCGTGGCCGGGCACGGTGATACCGCGGAGTTTGGCGAGTGCGAGGAGGGCGAGCGGGCCGGTGATGCCGTGGGCGAGGCCGGCGTTGGCGTGGCCGCCGGGGGTGGGAGCGCTGAGGTTGACGGGGCTGTGGCTCACCCACCAGCCCAGGCGGGTTCGCCCGTCGGCGGTGGGGAGCGGCTTGGCCAGGCGCACCAGGTACTCCAGTACGCCCTTCAGTTCGTCGGATTCGCGGGCGCGGCGTAGGAGGAGGGCGCCGAGGCCGGTCAGGCCGCGCAGGAGGTCGTACTCGGCGAAGGTGGTCGGTTCGCCGCAGTCGATGCGGGCGTGTGCTGCTGCCAGCCGGCGTCGGATGTGGGCGGCGACGATTCGGTCGAGAGTCTGCAGGGCGCCGGTATACCGGTCGCTGTCGACGTCGGCGGCCCAGTGCAGGACGTAGGCCATCGCGGGCGCGCCGAGGAACAGGCCGGTTTCGTTGCCGTCCAGGAGCGGGCCGATGTCGGTGAGTTGCTGATGGGCGGTCTCCCAGGAGCCGGTGCCCTGGCGAGCGCGTTCGACGTGGAGCAGGGCGATGCCGAGGGAGCCTCGGGCGAGGGACTGCCGGAGGGCGGCGTCCGTGTTCGGGGCGGGTGGAGCGGTGGTCACCGCAGGGCTCCTTCTTCTCTTGCGGTCCAGGAAAGGGCGGCGGCGCGGGCCAGGCGGCGGCAGATGGCTTCGCTGTCGGGGTCGATGCCGGCGGCCCGGTTGTGGTGCATGTGCAGGACGGACGGCAGAACCGCGGCATGGTCGGCACCGTGGGCTTCGAGAGCCTGGCGGTAGGCAGCCAGGGCGGTGCGGCGCCGTGCCCACGTCGTGACGAGGTGCTCACCGTTGGGCAAGGCTCGCAGGGCCGCATGGTCGGGGCCTGGGGCTGAGAGGTGGATGGCTGCGGAGAGTACGTCGCGGGTGGTGGCTTCGCCGTCGTTCTTCAGGAGATTCGTCGTCAGCCATGCCCGTCCGTCCGCGGGGGAGCCGAGGAAGGCGTCGGCGATGTCGACGAAGCTGGCGGCGGTGACAGCGGGTCGGAGGCTGTCGTGGATGGGAAGGGCCATCTGCGCGAGGGTGGCGGCGGAGTCTGCGGCGAAGACCTGTTCGGCTGCGGTGAGCGCGTGGCCGGTGCCGTAGCGGCCGGTCTCCGGCTCGTCGGTGTCCCACTGGATACATTGGAGCAGGCCCTCCGCGCGCAGCTCACCTGCCCAGGCGGCGACTTGCCGCGCCACCTCACCGAAGGCGTTCGGGTTCGGGAGGCGGAGCCGTAGCCGGAGGTGGCTGTCGGGGTCGTTGTAGCGGGTGAACCACCACGTCAGTGCGTCGGCGTCCCCGTCGTGGAGCAGGCGCGGGAGGTGCGCGGTCAGCAGTTCGGGTGCCCGGTCGGCGTTGCCGTACAGCTTCAGGTACGCCCAATCACCGGCGCCGGGCAGACGGGCGGCATTCCGGCTGATGACCGTCGCCGTGCGGTGGGCGGGGGCTGGAGCAGGGGGTTGGTCGGAGGCGAAGGACGCGGTGATCTGGTGAGCGTGGCCCAGCCAGCCGAATGCTGTCTCGCCGGGTGCTTCGTGGACCGCTACGGCTCCGTGGCGGTCCAGTTCGCTACGGAGGAGTTGTTGGTGGGCGGTGATGTCGAGGTCGAGGCGGAGCTGTTGGTCGTTGCCGCCGATGTACACGGTGCGGGGTACGCCGTAACGGATGCGCCAGTCGGTGAAACGGAACATCCAGTCGCGGCCGTTGTCGGGGAGGTCGTGGGCGTTCAGTCGCCAGCAGGCGGTGGACAGGATGGTGCGGCCGACGCGGACTTCAGGCAGGAACGGCAACCGGGCCGCCGCGCCCCAGGCGAAGGGGGTGAGGATGGCGGTGTGGGAGCGGTGCAGCTCGCTGACGAAGCGGACCAGTGGGTGGGTGGCGTTGCTGAGTTCCACGGCGTTCATGACCGAGGGCTCGACGAGTCGGCCGGTGGAGAGGGAGACCAGGTAGAGGCGCTGGGAGTCGGCTACGACGCCGAGGTCGTCCAGGTCGAGGGTGGCGTCGGGGTTGTGCTCGCTGACCGAGAGAACATGCGGTACGACGGCTGGAGCGCGGCCGACGTTGCGGGTCGGAAGCTTCAACGGAGGGCTGGACACCTGTCCCCGTACGGCGTCGGCGGTCAGCGTGGGCAGGGCGGCGTACGCGGTGGTCATCCGGTCACGGTCGGGCTGGTCCAGCATGGTCAGGAAGCGGCCCGCTGTGGTGCCGGCCGCGAGAGACAGCCCGGCGGTGACCAGTTCAAACTGGCCTTGCTCCAGGTCCTTCAGTGAAGCGGACAGGACGGTGAAGCACAGTTCGACGTGCGCGGGTACCTGGGCTGGCTCCCCCAACGACATGGCCTCGATGTCCTGCTCGGTCAGGACGACTTCGCGCTGATCGTTGAGGGCCGCCGACTGAGCGAGGGCGAGTAGGTGTTCGTCGCGGCGAGTGGTGGCCAGTACGGGTCGCTTCAGGACCGTGCCGCGGTAGCCGACGGGGAAGCCGAGGCCGGTGTCCGGATCGGTGAGGTCGCGCAAGGGGACCATCGCGCCCATGCTGTAGCGCTCCAGGAACCGTGTGCGGTAGTCCTGCCATGCCGGAGAGCCGTTCGGGTACGGCGAGATGCGGGAGATGACCTCCAAGGCACGCTCCGCCTCCCGCGTGACGGCAGCGGGCAGGACGATGTCGCAGTCGGGCCGCACGTTCACCACCAGGGTGTGGGTGGTGGTGTCGGCGAGGGAAGCCATCCGTGTGGTCGCCTGCGCCCGTAGGGGCTGCTGTTCGTCGTGGTGAGCTGCGTCGTGGAGGGCGAGGAGCTGGTGGATCTCGCGTAGTTCGGTGGTCGTCGAGGCACTGCATGGTGCAGCGCCCGCTCCTGTGGCATGGAGTTGCGATACGAGGTGTCCGAGGGCGTCGTCGCACGTCATGGGGGCATGGAGGCTGGTCAGCAGGACGCGGTGGGCGACGAGGCTGGACACCATGTCCTCGATCACCGTGGCCGGGGTTTCCGGGTACTCCCCATGGAGTTTGGCCACGATGTCGCCGGCCGTGATCGGGGTGCGAGCCAGGGCGAGTACGGTTTCCACGGCTGGGGTGCGCCGCAGTGCCGTGTCGGTGGGGCCATGTGTGCCCGGCTGGTGCGGGACGGTGATTCGGGTGCCTCGGACAGTGCACGTGGGATTGACCACGACGGGCAGGCGCGGCAACACCTCGCGGTGAGCCTCCAGGGTGGTGATGACTTCGTCCAACCACTCGGCGTCGGCCCGTGCGAAGGCACGATGCTCGGTGCGCCACGCCACCGCCGCCGTATGGCCTTCGATGCGTACGGGCGCGACCCCGGCGAACAGCCCGAACGGGGTTGGGCGGTGCCGCATGCGCAGGAGGTAGCGGGCCAGCGAGGCTGTGGTGCGCCGCACGGCGCGCGGCTGTGGCCGGTCAGCGGTGAGCACCGCGCGGACGGCGGCGGCGAGGAGCGGCGCGGCGAACTCGATGGCGGCGGCCCGGGTGTCGTCCGCCCAGACGTGGTTGATCCACTCGCGTCGGCGTTCGACGTCATCGGGGGCGTCGCTGTTCAAGTCGGGCCAGGGAGGCAGAGGAGCCGTCAGCGGGAAGACGGATGCGCGGATCAGGCTCGCGTCGACTGCGTGGTACATGGCTGTGCCTCCTTCTTCGTTGTGGTG
>NZ_AEJC01000427.1 GCF_000317595.1 Streptomyces ipomoeae 91-03
TGTCCGCCAAGGGACCATGAGTGCTTTCACCGTTGCTCCGAGAACCGTCGACGGGACGTGGCACGCGTGCCGGCTGTGCGCCGACAGTCGCCCTCCGGGTACCCCTGGGCAGAGAACATAACGACGGTCGGGCCGACCGACCCGCTGTCCGGCGTCGCGGAGTCCATCAGACCAGGGGGCGGTGTCCGTCACGCCAGGGGACTTCGCGGCATCGAGGCGAGCAACCGGGCCGGGTCGTCGAAGACGGCGTCGGCGCCGGCCTCCTCCAGGTCCGTACGGGGGACGCCCCCGCAGAGCAGCGCCACGCATCGCACCCCCGCACGGCTGCCCGCCCGCATGTCCCACACCGTGTCACCGACGAACACCGCACGCTCCGCCGGTACGCCGGCCAGCTCCAGCGCCCGCTCCACGGGCTCGGGGGCCGGCTTGCCCTCGGCGACGTCGTCGGCACTCGCCGTCGCCGTGATGGCCTCGTCCGCGTCGATCGCCTTGCGCAGCGCGGACAGTTCCTCACCACTGGCCGACGTGGCCAGGACGACCTGCCAGCCGTCACCGGCCAGCCGCCGCAGCAGTCGGCCCGCGTCGGGGAACGCGGACAGCCGCTCGAAGTACTGGGCGTAGAGCGTCGTATGAGCCGTGCTGAGGTGCTCCGTCTCGCCCGGGGCCGGATCCCGGTCCTGGGTCTCGCCGAGAAGACGGGCGACGAGATCGCCGGAGCCGAGGCCGACCGCCCGGTGGATCGCGTGCGTCGACACCTGGTGGCCGGCTTGGCGGAACGCCTCCCACCAGGTCACGACGTGCAGATGGTTGGTGTCGACGAGGGTCCCGTCCACGTCGAACACGGCCGCCCGCTCCCGGCCGGTGCCGGTCCGGGCGTCACTGGTCGGCATGCCGAGATCCTCCGGAGTCCCGCTTGTCCAGCGGCCGTACGGCGGGTCCCTGGAGGATCCGGCCGTCCGGGGCGAAGCGGGAGCCGTGGCACGGGCACTCCCATGCCTGCTCCGCGCGGTTGAAGGCCACCACGCAGCCGAGGTGGGTGCAGCGGGCGGAGACCGCGTGGAACTGCCCGCTCTCGTCGCGGTGCACGGCGTACTGCCGTCCGCCCAGGCGCACCACGGCACCGTCGCCCGGCGCGATGTCCTCGGCTGCGGGCTCCGTGCCGGACGGCAGCCGGTCGCCGACGAAGTGCCGGGCCACCTGGGCCTGATGCTTCAGGAACGACATCCCCTCGCGGGCCACCGAAGCCAGCCTGCGCGGGTCGTACAGGCCCGCCCACTCGACCGGGCGGCCCTCGACGAGGTCGCCGAGCAGTCGGCCCGCCATGATGCCCCCGCTCATGCCCCAGCCACCGAACCCCGTGGCCACATAGGTGTGCCGGCTGCCGGCGTGGAACGGCCCGACGAGGGGCACCGAGTCGGTGGAGTCGTTGTCCTGCGTGGCCCACCGGTGCGTGAACGTCAGCCCCCGGAAGCGGTCGTCGGCCCAGTCGGTCAGCCGGGCGAACCGCTCCTCGACGTCGGCGGTGCCGGGGGTGAAGTGCTCCCCGGTGACGATCAGCAGGCGTTTTCCGGCGCCGTACGGCGCGCTGCGCACCGATCGCGTGGCCTGTTCCTGCGTGATGTACATGTCGCGCGGGGCCCGGTCCTCGTCGATGGTGGCGGCCACGACCAGCTCACGGCGCGGGGAGAGCCGGGTGAAGAGCAGGGCACGGTCGAAGACGGGGTAGTGCGTGGCGATCACGACGTCGCCGGCGCGCACCGACACACCTCTGTCGGTCGTCAGGACGCAGGGCCCGCCCTTCCTGAGGCCGACGACGCGCGTCCCCTCGTACACGGCGCCGCCGCGCCGGCGCAGGTCGTCCGCGAGGCCGAGCAGGTACTTGCGGGGATGGAACTGGGCCTGCCCGGCCACCCGGACCGCCCCGGCGACCGGGAAGGGCAGCTCCGTCTCCGTGACGAACTCGGCCGACAGCCCCGCCTCGCGCGCCGCCTCGGCCTCCGCCCGCAGCTGCGCGACGCGCCGCGGATCCTCGGCGTACGTGCAGGCCGCCGCCTCCTCCCAGTCGCAGTCGACGCCGAGTTCGGCGGCGATCTCGGCGGCACGGTCGATGGCGGCGGACTGCGAACGGGCGTACAGCCGGGCGCCCTCGGCACCGCGGGTGCGGCGGAGGTGGTCGTAGACCAGGGTGTGCAGGGCGGTCACCTTGGCCGTCGTGTGGCCGGTGACCCCGGCGGCGATCCGGTCGGCCTCCAGCACGGCCACCTCGCGGCCCCGCCGGACCAGCTCCCAGGCCGTACTGAGCCCGGCGATGCCCCCGCCGACCACCGCGACGTCGACGGAGATGTCCTCGGACAGCGGGGGAGCGGGATCGCCGGGCGGCGCGGTGTCGAGCCAGTAGGACCGCTGGATTCCTGTCTGAGTGCTCATGGCGGCCGAGTGCCCCTCGCGGTGGCAGGCGGAACCATGCGTTCGGATCTCCGCGAGGCCGTTTCCCTCCCGTCCGGGCTGTTTCACTCCCGTCGCGGGCGGGGACCCGGCATGCACGAAACACCTCAGACGAAGCACACGAAACACCTCGGTACGCCACATCTCATACGCCGATACGACTTCTCGTTTTCGGTACGCCGATACGACTTCTCAGTACGTCGATACGACAGACAGGGGTCTCCGCAGATGTCCAATCCACAGCAACCCGAGCAGCGACGCAGTGACAAGGGCGGTGCCACACCGCAGGACAGCGCCGAGCTGAAGGCACGGCAGAGCAGGGCCAAGGGCGGACAGGCCCATGGCACCGACAAAGGTGAAAAGGGCGGCGGCGAGGGCGGCGGTGTGCCTCCGGACCAGCGGCCCGAGCACCCGTGACCTCAAGCCATCGGAGAGGAGTCGACCGTGAGCAGTGAGACGGGTATCAGGGTCGTGGTCACGGGCGCGACCGGGAACGTCGGCAGCAGCGTGGTGCGCCTCCTCTCCGAGGACCCGGAGGTCGAGTGGGTGCGGGGCGTGGCCCGACGCGAGCCCGACTGGGCGCCCCCCAAGACCGAGTGGCACACCGTCGATCTGGCCTCCGAGCAGGCGGACCTGTCCGAGGTGCTCCGGGGAGCCACCGCCGTGGTCCATCTGGCGTGGGCGTTCCAGCCGACGCACGACCCGGCGAAGACCTGGCAGACCAACGTGCTCGGCGGCATTCGCGTGTTCGAGGCGGTCGCCGCGGCAGGCGTACCGGCGTTGGTGTACGCCTCGTCGGTCGGCGCGTACTCGCCGGGGCCCAAGGACCGCGCGGTGGACGAGTCCTGGCCGACGCACGGCTGGCCGGACGCCGCCTACTGCCGTGAGAAGGCCTATCTGGAGCGGGCTCTGGACGTGTTCGCACGCGACCACCCCGAGACCCGCGTGGTGCGGATGCGGCCGGCGTTCCTCTTCAAACGGGAGTCGGCGAGCGAACAGCGCCGTATCTTCGGCGGTCGCTTCCTGCCCGGCCCGCTGGCCCGCCCCGAGCTGCTGCCCTTCCTCCCGGACGTGCCCGGACTCACGGTGCAGGCACTCCACACGGACGACGCCGCCCGGGCCTACCACCTGGCCGTGCGTTCGGACGAAGCCCGGGGTGCCTTCAACCTCGCCGCCGAACCCCCGGTCGACGCCGCCCTGCTGAGTGAGATGCTCGGCCTCCGCCCGGTGCGACTGCCCCGTACGGCTGCCCGCTCCGCCCTCGCGGCGGCCTGGGGGCTGCGCATCCTTCCCGCCTCCCCCCATCTCTTCGACGCGGTTCTGCGGCTGCCCCTGATGGACTGCGCCCGGGCCCGCACCGAACTGGGCTGGGAGCCGGAACACACCCCTACGGAGGTCCTGCGGGAGTTCCTGGAGGGGCTGCGCGAGGGGGCCGGTGCCGACACCGAACCGCTGCGCGGACGCGAGGTCGGCTGAACGGCGACCACGACCGGAGTCACGGGCCGCGCCGCGCGGGTAATCCGCAGGGTGCCATAGCGTGGCCGCTGGAAGGGGGGCGTGTCCGGTCTGCCGTCACGGCATGGACATGGCGGCATGGACATGGCGGCATGGGTGCAATGGATCGGGGAACTCCCCACCCATGGGTCTGAACCACGATGAAGCACCTGTCCTGGACGCCCTCGCCCGCTACCACGACGCCGGCGAACTGCCCTTCACGCCTCCCGGTCACAAGCAGGCACGCGGCGCGGACCCACGGGCCCGGGCGATCCTCGGGGACGCCGTGTTCCTCGGTGACGTACTGGCCAACGGGGGACTCGACGACCGTCTCTCCCGGGCCGCGGTGCTGGAGCGGGCCGAGGAACTCATGGCCGACGCCGTGCACGCCGAGCACACCTTCTTCTCCACGTGCGGCAGTTCCCTGTCCGTGAAGGCGGCCATGCTGACGGTGACTCGTCCCGGTCACAGCCTCCTCGTCGGAAGGGACGCCCATAAATCGGTCGTCGCCGGGCTGATCCTCTCCGGTGTCCGCCCCTTGTGGGTCGAACCGGAGTGGGACGGCGAACGGCGCCTGGCCCACCCCCCGTCGGCGGCGTCCTACGACAAGGCGTTCACCGAGCATCCCGACGCCGACGGCGCCCTCGTCACCAGCCCCACCCCGTACGGGACGGCCGCCGACCTGGGCGGCATCAGCGAGGTCTGCCATCGCCGGGGCAAGCCCCTGATCGTCGACGAGGCCTGGGGCGCGCATCTGCCCTTCCACGACGCGTTGCCGTCCTGGGCCATGGACGCGGGCGCCGACATCTGCGTGACCAGCATCCACAAGATGGGCAGCGGTCTCGAACAGGGCTCCGTCTTCCATCTCCAGGGCGACCTGATCGACCCCGCCGAACTCGCCTCCTGCGCCGACCTGCTCGGCACCACCAGCCCCAACGTCCTGCTGTACGCCGGGATCGACGCCTGGCGGCGGCAGATGGTCCAGTACGGCCACGACCTCCTCGACCACGCCCTGAGCCTGGCCGCACGCACCCGCTCGGCGATCGAGGACGTCGACGGCATCCATGTGAACGACGCGCGGGACTTCTGCGGTCCGGGGCTCGCCGTCGACTTCGACCCCCTGCCGGTCGTGATGGACATCAGCGGCCTGGAGACCACCGGCTACCGGGCCGCCGACTGGCTGCGCGAGCACCACCACGTCGACACGCACCTCTTCGACCACCGCCGCGTCAGCGCCCAGCTCACCCACGCCGACGACGACCACACCACCGACCGTCTCCTCGCCGCCCTGCGCGACCTGGCCGACCACGCCGACGAACTGCGCGGCGCGCCGCGCGTCGACGTCCCGGACCCGTCCGCCCTGCGCATGGAACAGGCCCGGCTCCCGCGCGACGTCTACTTCGGTGAGCACACCGATGTGCCCGTCGGGAAGGCCGAAGGCCGCATCGCCGGCGAGATGATCACGCCCTACCCTCCGGGCATCCCCGCCGTCCTCCCCGGCGAACGCCTCACCGAGCCCGTCCTGCGCTACCTGACCACCGGGGTCGCGGCCGGCATGAACCTCCCCGACGCCGCCGACCAACGACTGAACACGATCCGGGTGTTGACTGAGGCCTGATCCGCCGTGGCCGGGGCGCGCCCGGTGGCCGGTTGCCGCGACCACGGCCGCCTCGGCCAGCGCGGCTGCCGCCGTCGCGTACCGCTTCCCCAGCGGGTTCCCCCTGATCCCCGCCCGTCGACGAGGCGACCGGCGTACTCGCGGCAGCGCGGGAGCTGTCCGCAGACGGGCGATCCGGTGGCCGAGTCAGCCGCCCTCGACGCGCTCTCCGGGGCCCGCACCTGGACCGGAGAGTCCTGCGCCGCCGCGGCTGCCGCCCACCGCAGGATCGACCCCTGGGCTTCGGCGCCGCCCACCCCGCCCGTACGCACGAGCGGATGGCCGCCCTCGCCATGGCCGCGCCGGAACCGCCCTCGGCGTGGGTGGGTGGGGCCGTTGCCCGGCGGCGGGAGGCCGGGCCCCG
>NZ_AEJC01000428.1 GCF_000317595.1 Streptomyces ipomoeae 91-03
CCCTCGGGTTTCCCCTCCGTGTCAGAACCCCCGCGATCCCCCAGATCCCCCTCCGAGAAGTTCCGACGCCCCGTACGACCCACAGGTGGCGGGAAGGGTTGCACGGCCTCCGGAAAGTTTTTTGGGACCACCGGGACAGCCGGGACAGCCGGGAACGCCGGGATCGACCGCCGGCACCACAGGGCCGTCCGGGTTTTGTCCCGATCACGTCACTTCGCGGGGAACCGCGTTGCGGGTGCAACGCGTTGTCGGGGAGCATGACGAGAACGTAGGTGACCCAGACACACGGGGGTGGACACGACGTGAAGTTCGACATGGGGTCGACGACTCTGGCGGACCTCGGGAAGAGCACACTGGGGTCGAGTGACGACCTGGGGACGCTCATTCAGTTGCTGATCAGCGCGGCGGAGCCGCTGGAGGGCAAGTTCAACGGCGCGGGCAAACTCGCGTTCGACTCGTTCAAGAACCGCGCGGACGAGATCACCGCCGATCTGAACAGCTCGCTCGCCGCGATCCTGGGCGGTCAGTCGGGCATGGACAACGCGTTCGGCACCGGTGACGTGGAGTCCCAGGACAACGCCAACCAGAACATGGGCCTGGCCAACTTCGACGCGGCCCGCTTCGGCGCCCGATAAGCAGCGACAAGGGGGATTCACCATGGGTCAGAACCAGGACCGCCGTTCGTACGACACCGGTGCCTCGGGTGAGGTGCAGACCTCGCTCGGTGTGATCGTGGGCCAGTTGGAGCGGGTGCTCAGTGACCGCGACGCCGCGGTCAAGGCCGCGATGACCGACTTCCAGGCCGACGGGGTCTCCGACGACTACCACGGCAAGGAAGAGCGCTGGAAGAAGGCCGCGGGCGAGGTCCGCGAGATCATCCGGCTGGTGCGCACGACGCTGGAGCAGAACGACGGCACCGCCCAGTCCACGCTGGCCAAGGCCCGTGCGGCGGTGGACCAGATCGGCTGACGGCGAGTCGGCCGGCGAACAGGTGGGTGGGGTCCCGTAGCGGTGGCAGCGCAGGATTACGACAGCCAGTTGCTGGAGTCGGTGTCGGTGCGGCGTCGACGGCTGCGGGACGCCCTGCTGTTCGGCACCGGGCGGCAACGGCGTTCGGTGGACGAGCGGATCGGGAAGATGTTCGCCGGGATCGTGATCGCGGCGGTCTTGTGCGCGGGATGTGTGGGGTGGTCTTTCGTGTCGAACCGCATCATGGGGAAGAGCCCGTACGGGAGTTCGGTGCAGCCGTCCGTGACACCTTCCGCGACGCCTTCCGCGACGTCGTCCGGGACACCTTCCGTGACGCCTTCGGCCAGTCCGGCGCAGAGTTCGGCGGGGGGCTCCTCCGGGTCGCCCAACAGCTCATCTACCAGCACTTCTACCCGGTGATAGGTTCGATCGCGTGATGTCTACGGGGGCTCTGGGGCAGACGACGGACGGTGTGCGTACGGCGCTCAGCCGGGTCACGCTGGTGGGCGAGCGGCGGCGCGTCGACCTGGTGCTCCCGTCGCGGGAGCCGGTCGGGCTGCTGCTGCCCGAGGTCATGCGACTGCTCGACGACCGGGTCGGCGGACGGCCCGAGTTGCGGCATCTGGTCACGGCGGACGGTTCCGCGCTGGCCCATGACAGCACGCTGGAGTCGGCCGGGGTTCCGGACGGCGCCGTGCTGCGGCTGGTGCGCGCCGAGGACGCGCCGTCGGCGCCCGTCGTGCACGACGTGACGGACGAGACCGCCGAAGACCTCGACGCACGCGGCTGGCGCTGGCGTCCCGCCGCGCGCCGTGTCACGGCCGGGGCCGCCACGGTCGGCTGGGCGGTGGCCGCCGGGGTGTTCGCGCGGGGCGCCTACGAGACGGGGGTCGTCGCGGGTGTGCTGCTCGCCGTCGCCTTGGTGGCCGCTTCGGCGGGCGCGTTGCTGGGGCGGGCCGGGAAGCGGGGGCTGGCCACGGCGTCGATCGCGACGGCCGGTGCGCTGGGCCTCCTCGGTGCCTCGACGCTCGCCGACGCCCAGGGCTGGTCCGGTACGGCGCGGGTCGCGGCCATCGCGGCGGCCGGGGTCGTCGCCCTCGTACTGCTCGGACTGTTCACGCCGCTGGGACGCGGCGGGCTGGTCGGGGCCGGGGCGCTGGCGGCCACCGTGGTGTGCTGGTTGGGGGTCGCCGCGCTTGTGTCGGGGCCGTCGCCGGTGGACGAACAGGCCCGCGTCGGAGCGGTACTCGCCGTGGTCTCCGTGATCGTGCTCGGGCTGTTGCCCCGGCTCGCGCTGATGGCGTCGGGTCTCTCCGGGCTCGACGACCGGCGCTCCGGTGGGGCCTCGGTGAGCCGGTACCAGGTGGCCGCCGCGCTCACCGCCACGCACCGGGGGCTGGCGCTCGCGACGGTCACCATGGCCGTCTCGGCAGCGGTGGCCGGGGTGTTCGCGCTGCGCGCGCCCACCCAGTGGACCGTGGTGCTGGCCGTCGTCACCATGGTCGTCCTCGCGTTGCGCGCCCGGGCGTTCCCGCTGGTCGCCGAGGTCGTGGTGCTGCTCGGTGCGGCGGCGCTGCTCGCCGTGCGGCTCGTCTCGGTCTGGCAGGAGCACTCCGGCGACGCGGCCGGCCCGCTCGCCGCCCTCGTCCTGCTCGCCGTCCTGCCGCTGCTCGTCCTCGCCGTACAGCCCGCCGAGCATGTACGGGTACGGCTCCGGCGCCTCGGCGACACCCTTGAGTCCATCGGCGTCATCACCCTGTTCCCGCTCCTCATCGGGGTGTTCGGCGTGTACGGGCGACTGCTCGACACCTTCGCGTAGGAGTTGGGGGCCGACATGGCGCAGCAAGCAGGCGACTGGCAGCGGGATGTGCTGCGCGAGCTCGGCCGGGAGGGGGCTGGGGCGGAGAGCGCTCCCGGGACCACCGGGTCGGGGTCGGGGTCGGCGGAGGCGGGTTCGGATTCGTCCCGTTTGTCGGGTTCGGGTAGGGCGGACGGTGCGGCTGGGGCCGCCGGTGGGGCCGGGGCGGCCGAAGCTCCTGCCCGGCGGGCGGAGCCGACGCTGAGGTTGGTGCGGTCGGTGCCTACGGCCGAGCCTTCGGGGGCTGCGGCAGAGCGGGGCGAGTCGGACAGGACTGCGGGAGGCGAGCCGGTGCGGCCCGTACCGGGTCCGGTGCGGCCGGTGCCTGTAGAGCCTGCGCCGCTGCGCCCTGCGCCCGTGGCACAGCCACCGGCGCAGCCCGGCGCCGAGCGACCCGTACGGGCTACGCCCGCCGTGCCGACGCCGGAAGAGATCCCGCCCGCTGCACAGCCATCCATCGAGACCACGCCCACTGTGCAACCGCCCGTCGAAAACACGCCCGTCGCACAGCCGCCAGCGCAGCCCGGCGCCGAGCGACCCGTACGGGCTACGCCCGCCGTGCCGACGCCGGAAGAGATCCCGCCCGCTGCACAGCCACCCATCGAGACCACACCCATGGCACAGCCACCGGCGCAGCCCGTCACGGAGCGCCCCGTACAGCCTGCGTCCGTCGCGCCGCCGTCGGAAGAGACCCCGCCCGCTGTACAGCCACCCGTCGAGACCACACCCGGCGCCCGGCCCGTCGTGTCGGCGCCGGTTCAGAACGCGCCCGCCGCACAGCCGCCCGTACAGCACATGCCCGTCGCGCAGTCGGCCGCGTACCCTGCCCCCGGTGACCCCCGCGTAGGGCTCCCCCAGGCCGCCGCGCAGCCGCCGGGCGCTTCTGCCGAACCCGGCCGACCGGCTCACCCTGGTCAACCCGCTCGCTCCGGCGACCCCGGCCCCGCCCCCAGCGCCTCTCCCGCGCCCCGCGGCTCCCGTGTGCCTCAGGCGCCCGGCCATACCCCCGAGTCGGTGCCCACCATCGACCCCCGGCTCGCTCATGCGCTCGGTCGGCCGCAGCACGGGGACTCGGTTGCTCGGCGTGCGGGGCGGTCCATCCGGAAGTTGGGGGCGTCGGCCGCGCAGGACGTCGCTGAGGAGACGCGGATCGCTCGGGAGTTGCAGCAGCCGGTGACGACCGGGCGGGTGATCGCGGTGACGTCGATCCGGGGTGGGGTCGGGAAGTCGACCATCGCCGCGTTGCTGGGGCGGACCTTGAACCACTACCGGCACGACCCCGTGCTCACCCTGGAGGCGGACGCCGCGCTGGGTACGTTGCCGGTGCGGATGGGGGCCGACTCGGTGCGGTGGGCGGCGGCCGATCTCGCCCGGATCCTGAACCCGGCGATGCAACTCACCGATGTCACCGGGTACTTGGTGCCGGTGTCGGACGGGGGCTGGTTGCTGCCCGCGAGCCAGGGGCGGGTCGGGGCTCCGCTGGACATCCGTACGTACCGCACGGTGACCCTCGCGCTGCGGCGCTACTTCGCGGTGACCGTGATCGACTGCGAGACCCTGCCGGGTGAAGTGGCCCGTACCGCCATGGACACCGCCCACGCGCGCGTGGTCGTCGCGCCGATGACCGCCGAGGGCGTCAACGGCACCCGTCAGGTCCTGGACTGGCTCGGTCAGTTGCCGCACTCGGCGCTCACCTCGACCGTCGTCGCGCTGACCGCCAACTCGCCCGATGTCACGCTGGACCGCAAGACGGCGGTCGCGCACCTGAAGGAGTCCGGCGTCCACGTCGTCACGGTCCCCTACGACCGCCACCTCGCCCAGGGCGGCCCCATCCGCACCGCGCTCCTGGGCGAGGCCACCCGAGACGCGGCCGTCACGCTGGCGGCGGAGGCGATGAACCGGGCGGTGAGGATGCGATGAACGCCCCGCGGAACCGAGGTCGAGAAGGGGTCCGTCCGTGACCCAGCAGTTGATTCATCGCCCGGCACGCAGTACCCGGCCGCTCGGCCCGCCCCAGCCGCGCACCATCGAGCCGCCGCCCAACCTCCCGGAGGGCAAGGCGGGCAGCGCGGCCACCAGCTTGCTGCCGATGGCCGGGGTCATGGGGTCGGTCGTGATGATGACCGTGATCCGGAACAGCCAGTTCGCGGCGCTCGGCGCGATCGTGCTGGTCTGCGCGCTGTTCGGAGCGGTGGCCCTCTTCCTGTCGCAGCGCGGCAAGGCGCAGCGCACCCGGCGTACACAGCGGGAGCGGTATCTGGAGTATCTGGAGGAGCTGCGCGAGGAGTTCGGGCGGGAGGAGCGCGAGCGGCGGCAGCTGGCGCGGGTGCTCAATCCGCCGCCGGAGGCGCTGTACGACCTCGTACGCGACCCGGCGCGGCTCTGGGAGCGCCGGCGGCGGGACCCGGACTTCCTGCGGGTGCGGGTCGGCACGGGTGACGTGCCCATGGCGGAGCTGGCGATCGGGCAGAACCAGGGCGGGGTGCTGACACCGCCGGACCCGTTCATGCTGAACGAGGCCCGCGCCCTGCTGGCCCGTTACTCGGTGGCCAACGACTGCCCGATCACGGTGCCGTTGGACCGCGCGGGCAACGTGAGTGTGGTGGGTGACCGCGAGGGCGTACTCCGGGTCGCCAGGGCGCTGCTCGTCCAGGTCGCCGTCACACACGCCCCGGACGACGTCGCCGTGGCGCTCGGGGTGCCCGGCGAGCGGCTGGGCGACTGGGAGTGGGCCAAGTGGCTGCCGCATGTGCTGGACGGCCAGGAGCACGACGGCCCGGTGGCGGCCCGCCGGATCGCGCCGAGCCTGCCGCAGCTGGCCCGGCACTTCCGCCATGAGCTGGGGCGACGGGCCTCGTACGCGGCGGAGGTGCGCCGGGGGCTCGCCGACCGGAACGCCCTGAAGCTGGCCTCGCGCATGCTGGTCGTGAGCGACGAGTACGGGGAGACGGCCACCGAACTGCCCCGCCCCGACACGGCGGTCGGCCTCGACGACATGGGGGTCACCGTCCTGCATCTGCTGGCGGAGCAGGTGCACGAGCCCGACCAGGTGTCGGTGCGGATCACCGTGCGGGGCGACCAGGTCGTCGTGGAAGACCTCCGCGACCCGCAGGCGCAAGCGCAGCCCCCGGCACAACCGGCCGGCGGGGCCCTCGCCGTCCCGACCGCGCACGGCACCCCCGACGAGGTCACCGCCGCCGGTGCCGAAGGCATCGCCCGGCTGCTCGCACCGCTGCGCCTGTCCGCCGAGTCGGCCGCCGAGGGCACCCCGGTCACCGGGCCGGTCGACTTCCCGGGGCTGCTCGGCATCGACGACCCGGCCGCGCTGGACCTGGCCCGGCTGTGGGCGCCGCGCGGTGAGCGTGAGTTCCTGCGCGTACCCATTGGCTTGACGGACCGTCATGACCCGGTACTGCTGGACCTCAAGGAGTCCTCCGAGCTGGGCATGGGCCCGCACGGGCTGTGCGTCGGCGCCACCGGGTCCGGCAAGAGCGAGCTGCTGCGCACGCTCGTGCTGGCGCTGGCCGCCACCCACTCCCCCGAGGAACTCGCGCTCGTGCTCGTCGACTACAAGGGCGGCGCCACCTTCGCGCCCTTCACCCGACTCCCGCACGTGGCCGGTGTGATCACCAACCTGGAGAACCAGGCGGGACTCGTCGAGCGGGTGCACTCCAGCCTCGCGGGTGAGGTCAAGCGGCGGCAGCAGGTGCTCAAGGACGCGGGGAACTCGGCCGACATCGGGCACTACGCGGCGCTGCGCGCGACCCGGCGCCCGGACCTCGAACCGCTCCCGCATCTCTTCGTCGTCATCGACGAGTTCGGTGAACTCCTCACCGCCAAGCCGGACTTCATCGACCTGTTCCTGTCCATCGGACGCATCGGCCGCTCGATCGGCGTGCATCTGCTGCTGTCCAGCCAGCGCATCGAGGGCGGCAAGCTCAAGGGCCTGGACACCTACCTCTCGTACCGGCTCGGGCTGCGGACCTTCTCCGCCGACGAGTCACGGACCGTCCTCGACACGACCGACGCCTTCCATCTGCCGCCGCTGCCGGGCTTCGGCTATCTGAAGGTGGACACGTCGACGTACGAGCGGTTCAAGGCGGGGTACGTCTCCGGCGCCTACCGGGGGCCCGCGCTCGCCGCGCAGGAGGACGACACGCCGCTCGCGTGGCCGTACCCGACGTACAACACGCTCGGCGTCGGCGCGCCCACCAAGGACGCGCCGGAGGAGCCGAAGGCGACCAAGCGGGAGACCGGGCCGACCGTGATGTCGGTGATGGTCGACCAACTCGCCTCCGCCGCACGGCCGGTGCGCCGGATCTGGCTGCCGCCGCTGCCGGACGCGATCACACTGGACGCGGCGGCCGGTCCGGTGCGGGTGGACGAGCGGGGGCTGCGCCTCGCCCACCGGGAAGGCCCCTTGCGGGTGCCGCTGGGTGTGCTGGACGATCCGGCGAAGCAGTGGCAGGGCCGCTGGGTGCTGGATCTGACGGTCGCGGGCGGGCACGTGGCGGTGATCGGCGGCCCGCAGTCCGGCAAGACGACGCTGCTGCGGACGCTCGCGCTGTCGCTGGCGACCACCCACACACCCGCCGAAGTCGCCATCTACGGCCTTGACCTGGTCGGTGGCGGCCTCTCGGCGCTGTCCGGGCTGCCGCACGTCGGCGGGATCGCGGGCCGGGCCGACCGGGAGCGGGCCGCGCGTACGGTCGCCGAGGTGCGGACCATGCTCATCGAGCGTGAGGAGCTGTTCCGTGAGCACGGCATCGACTCCGTCGACCAGCTGCGGCAGCTGCGCGGGCAAGGCAAGCTGCGCGAGCTGGGCTCCACCGACATCGTCCTCCTCATCGACGGATTCGGCGCGCTGCGCGACGAGTTCGCCGAGCTCGACGACACGGTGGTGGACCTGCTCAAGCGGGGCGGCGGTTACGGCATCCACGTCGTCGGCGGCATGCTCCGCTGGAACGACGTCCGGATCGCCACGCAGTCGATGTTCGGGAAACGGATCGAGCTGCGGCTCAACGACCCGAGCGATTCGAGCGTGGACAGAAAGCTCTCCGAGACGCTGTCCGCCGACACACCGGGCCGTGTCCTGACCGACGGCAAGCTGTTCGCGCAGACGGCCCTCCCCCGCATCGACGGTCGCCCGTCGACCGGCGACCTCGGTCCCGCGCTGGACGACGCGGCCCGTACGATCCGCTCCACCTGGCACGGTGAACTGGCCGCCCCGGTGCGGGTGTTGCCGACCCGGATGCCCGCGGCCCAGCTGCCGTCCCTGGTCGCCGAGCCGCAGCGGGTGCCCATCGGCGTGGACCAGGACGCCCTCGCGCCCGTCCTCCTCGATCTCTTCGGCTCGGACCAGCATCTGCTGATCCTGGGCGACAACGAGTGCGGCAAGACGAACCTGCTGAAGCTGATAGCCGCGCGGCTCGTCGAGCGGTACTCGGACGAGGAGCTGGTCTTC
This sequence comes from Streptomyces ipomoeae 91-03, assembly GCF_000317595.1. Taxonomy (GTDB): domain Bacteria; phylum Actinomycetota; class Actinomycetes; order Streptomycetales; family Streptomycetaceae; genus Streptomyces; species Streptomyces ipomoeae. Next base: position 8,292 of record NZ_AEJC01000428.1, read on the forward strand.
GGTGTCTTCGACCCCCGGCGCGGGCTGCGGGGCGTGATCCCCGAGCCGTACCGGGGCGGTTACGCGCACAACGCCAAGCTCGCGGCGGCACTGGCGTCGGGCATCGCGACCGAGCTGGAGAAGCGGATGCCGGAGACGGCCGACCCGGACGCCGTCACCGACGAGCCGTCCTTCGAGGGCCCGCGGATCGTGATCCTGGTCGACGACTACGACATCCTGACGACGGCCGGTCAGCAGCCTCTCGCGCCCTTCCTGCCGTATGTCTCGTCGGCCCAGGACATCGGCCTGCACTTCGTCATCACACGACGGGTGGCGGGCTCCTCGCGGGCCATGTACGAGCCGCTGCTCCAGGCCCTCCGCGAGACCGGCACGGCGGCCCTGCTGATGACCGGTGAGCGCAGCGAGGGCCAGCTGTTCCCTGGTGTGTACGCCTCCGCGCAGCCGGCGGGGCGGGGGACGCTGGTCCGCCGGGGCCGGGCGCACCAGCTGATCCAGACGGCAGTGGCGCCCGAAGGAAACACTCAAGGCCTCTCTCAAGGCCCCTCTCAAGGACTCTCTCAAGGACTCTCTCCGTGACCAAGGACGTCATCGCCCTCACCCCGCAGATGCCCAACGTCTGGGCGCTCATGGCGAGCCTGTACGCAGGCGGCTCCGACCTGGACATGTCGGCGGCGGCCGATGGGGCGGTCGTACAACTGCACGGTCCCGGTGGGCGCCCGCTGGTGTCGGTCGAGTCGCCGCTGCTGGTGCAGGTCCCCGGCGAGGCGGAACGGCTGCTCGGGCAGGCCGTGGAGACGCCGTACTGGTGGACGGAGGCCCGCGCGTCCACGGCCGTCCCCGAGGCGGAGAAGCTGGCGGGAGTGGTGTGCGGCCGGCTCAACGCGCTGCTGGGCGGGGTGACGTGGCCGCCGGGAGCGGCGAGCACGAAGGTGGTGGACGTGTCCGCCGTACCGTCGGCGGGGGCGGGACAACCGGCGGTGGACGTCGTGACGGACAAGGTCGCCGTGGTGTTGATCGACCGCCCTGTCGTCGCCCTCACCACCTGGCTCGCCGAGATCATGCGTACGGCCGCGGCCTCCCGGCGGGCCCTCCAGATCGTCACCCCGCCCCACGTCCGCCTGACCGCGCCCACCCGTACGACCCTCGCCCGCATCCCGAACCGCTGGGTGGTCCAGGACCCCGACCGCGGCTACTACGACGGCCTCTCGGGGGCGGTGCTGCGCTGGCAGGACGGGGCGTTCCAGCCCGCGCTCACGGAGGTCGGCGAGGCGGACGGCGGGGAGGATGACAAGGCGGACGGCAAGACGGGTGCCAGGGCCACGGTGGCGACGGCGTTCGCACGCGCGCCGGAGACCCCTCTCGGCCGACAGCTGATCGTCGCCTTCCGTACGGTCCACCAGGCGGACGAGGGGCTGCTGCTGGGCCGGGCACTGGAAACGGCCTGGGAGACGCTGACGGGGTCGGTACCCGGCGGCTGGGGTACGGCCGAGCCGGTCAACCTCCCTTGGTCGCCACGCCAGTTGACCGACCTCGCCCGTGAACGCGTCCCCGAGCCCTCACACCTGATCGTGGTCGGCGGCCCCGAGCGCCCGGCCATCGCGACGGTCCGGGTGAGCCGTACGACGAAGGGGGTCGAGGAGGACGTGGTCCTGACGATCGGATACGGCGCCGACGAGGAGCTGCCTCTGGACCGTATCCAGCCGCTGGCGGAAGCCCTGGTAACGGGCCACTCCCTGAAGACGATGCTCGTCTCCGTCCGCCGCTCCCGCCCCGACCTGACGACCGCCCCCCGGCTGGAGGGCCCGCCGATCCCGTACGCCTTCACGCTCGGCCCGGAGGACGTACACGCGATCGGCGCCGACCACGCCCGCCGACCGCCGGTGGACGTACGCCCGGTGTCCCTCGGCGCGCCGGCCCGCCCGGCGCTGCACTTCCCGCTGGGTGAGGCGGAGGACGCCGAGGCATGGGGGCGGTTGCAGCAGCTCACGGCGCATCTGCGGTCGGCGACGACACGGAGGACGTGATCACGACCGCCGTTCCGGCCACGTCCCGGTCCTCGTACATGGCGATCTCCTGGCCCGGCCGTAGATTCCGCCACCGCGAGGGGTCGAGGGGCGCGAGCCGGACGGTGGCTCGCTCGCCGGGCCCGAGGAAGGGCGTGAACTCCACCCAGACGCGAGCGATGTCGAGGCTCGGTTCCCCGTCCGGGGTGCGGTTGCCGATGTCCCACATGGGCCGCAGGACCCCGGCGCCGGAGAAGGGCTTCTGCCGCCGGGTCTCCCCGGCCGGCCGGAGGGTGAGGTCGGCCCGGATGACCCCGTGGCGGGCCTCGTAGCAGCGCCAGTCGCACCAGGCCGCGCTGTTCGGGAGCCGCAACTGCTCGGCGGCGTCGGCGAGGGCTTCCCAGAAGTCGAGCGGAAGCGGGGCGCTGTCGCCGAGCTCTTCCAGCAGCGTGAGGGCGGTCTCCCATTCGTCGTGGACGAGGTACGACCAGACGTCCCGCACGGTGATGTCGTTCCCGGTGGCGATGTCCTCCGGGACCAACAGGGAGGCGGCTTCCAGCAGTTTGGGGACGTCCATGGGCCCATTCTCCCGCTCCGGCAAAGACGATCATTCCCAGCCATCACCGCTCCTCAGCCGGGGTGACTCGCGTCACGAACACAACGACCAATACGAGCAGTAAGAGCTCTGACGGTTGAAGGATTTACCGGCCTGACCTGGGTCTCTAACCTCCCGGCAACAGCTGCCGGCAGGCACGCGCCAGGAGGAGAACCATGGCAAGATCCAGCCACTTCGGTATCGCAGTAGCAGTGCGCCCCGCCCGGCGCCCCCTCGCGGCGGCGATCGCCGCGACGCTCGCGCTCGGCACTCTGGCCGCCTGTGGTGGTGGTGACGACGAGCCGAAGGTGGCGGAGAACAAGATCTCGGCGGGCCAGGTGCCGGACTACTACCCGGCGGACTACTCGGACATCGTCGAGGCGGCGAAGAAGGAGGGCGGCAAGCTCACCGTCTACTCCAACCTCGGCGACGAGAACATGGCGCCCATCGTCCGGGACTTCAAGAAGAAGTACGACTTCATCAAGACCGTCTCCGTCAACGAGCTGGACAGCGACGAGCTGTTCCAGAAGACCCTTTCCGAGAACGCGGCCGGCTCCTCCCCCGCGGACGTGCTGATCTCCAGCGCGGCGACGGCGTGGGCGGACTTCTCCGGTCGCAAGGACACGGTCCTGGAGTACAAGTCGCCGGAGCTGTCCGAGCTGGGAGAGAGCGCGGAGCTGCTGCCGAGCGTGTACTCCATGTCGCAGGACCCGATGACCATCGCGTACAACACGTCGCTGATGGAGAAGCCGCCGACCAGTCTGACGGACTTCGCGAAGATCGTGACCTCGGACGAGGACAAGTACAAGAACAAGGTGACCGTCCGCGACCCGGAGGGTTCGTTCGGCTTCACGGTCACGCGTGCGCTCACCGAGGGCAACCCGGAGGCGTGGGACGACCTGAAGAAGATCCTTCCGCTGACCCGCCCGGAGACCTCCTCCGGCACCCAGTTGGAGAAGATCGTCGCCGGTGAGTACACGGCCGGCTTCCTCATCAGCGCCTCGCCCGCGTACCCGGTGGTCGAGGACAGCGCCGGGCTGGTGAAGATCGTCTTCCCGAAGGACGGCACCGTGGTCCTGCCGCGCGGCATCGGCATCTCCGCCGAGGCCCCGCACCCGGCGACGTCCAAGCTCTTCCTGGACTTCGCCCTGTCGGAGGAGGGCCAGCGCGCGGTCGCCGAGGGCGGTCTGGCCTCGTACCGCGAAGGGGTGAAGGGCGAAGGCCTGCACACCTACCAGGAGGTCGTCGACGCGGTCGGCGAGGAGAACATCATCCACGTCAAGTACGAGCCGGTCGCGAAGAACGACGCCGACGCCTGGCTCCAGCGCTTCGACGGACTCCGCAAGTAACGGCGGGACGCGGCAACAGGGACGATCGGAGCCAGAACAGATGTCGACTTCCTTGACCGGACCACCCCGCAGACCGGCGGACCAGCAGCCGGGGAGCGCCACGGGGACGGACGCGGAGACCTTCCGGCCGCCGCGCTACCGCCGGCCCCTCGGTATCGGACGGGACACGGTCGTCCAGTACGCGGTACTGGCGTTCCTCGCCGTGCTGGTGCTGGCCCCGATCGTCCCGACCCTCTTCCAGAGCATCCGCAACCGCCCGCTCTACGAGGCGGGCGGCGCCTTCACCCTCAGTGGCTACACCGACCTCTTCACCGAGGCCGGCTTCGGTGAAGTCGCCCTCAACACCCTGCTGTTCGCGTCGCTGACCACCGTCCTCAGTCTGGCGATCGCCATCCCGATGGCCATCGTGGTGGTGCGGACGAAGCTGCCGGGCAGCCGGCTGGTCGCGCTGGCGATGCAGTGGCCGTTCTTCATCTCGTCGCTGATCCTGGGCTTCGGCTGGATCATCATGTACGGCCCGGCCGGGTTCGTCAGCGTCAAGGTGCAGCAGCTCTTCGGCGGCGTGCCGTGGAACCTGTACTCGATCCCCGGCATGGCGCTCACGGAGGCCGTGGCGCTCGCGCCGATCGCGTACGTCTTCTGCGCCAACGCGCTCAGGCAGTCGGACGCGTCTTTGGAGTCGGCCGCCCAGGTCTGCGGCGCGGGTCCCTTCCGGATCCTCGCCCAGGTGATCGTGCCGCTGCTGCGTCCGCCGATCGTCTACAGCGCGATCCTCGTCTTCTCCGTCTCCATCGAGACGCTGAGTGTGCCGCTGCTGTACGGCCAGCCGGTCAACATCGACGTGTTCTCGACCTTCCTCTACCACAACGGACTTCAGTCCGTGGACCCCGACTACACCATGCTGGGCGCCGCCTCCACGGTCATTCTCGTGGTCACGCTGAGCCTGGTCGCCGTACAGGCGAAGCTCCTCAAGGACGCGGCCCGGTTCGTGTCCGTACGCGGCAAGGTGACCCGCCCCCGCAAGCTGGACCTGGGCTGGCTGAAGTGGGTGAGCATCGCGTGCATCTGGTTCTACGTGATCGTCGGCGCCCTGGTGCCGATCGCCGGCCTGGTGATGCGGTCCTTCACGCTCGTCTTCACCCCGCTGCAGTCGCCGTTCAAGACGGTGACGACGAAGAACTACGAGATCGTCTTCGACTCCGACAACTACGTGCAGTCGCTGTGGAACAGCCTGATCGTGGCCGGTGTCGGCTCGGTGACGGTCAGCGCCCTCGCCGTCTTCGCGGTGATGGTGGCCCGCCGCTCCACCTTCCGCTGGGGCCGGGCGGTGGAGTACCTGGCCCTGATCCCCCAGTCCCTCCCCGGCATCATCATCGGCATCGGCTTCTTCTGGGCCTTCGCGCTCGCCCCCTTCGGAATGGGCTCCGTGCTCCAGGGCACGGTCTACGCCGTCATCATCGCCTTCGGCATGCGGGCCCTGCCCAGCGCGTTCGGCTCGGTGGCCCCGGCGATCATGCAGATCGGCGGTGAGCTGGACAACGCGGCCCGGGTCTCCGGCGCCGACTGGCTGATGACCTTCTTCCGGGTCCTGCGGGCCCTGATCACACCGGCGTTCGCCGGAGCGCTGGTCCTCACCTTCGTGATCATGCTCAAGGAGTACTCCCCGGCCGTCTTCCTCAGCTCGGCCGACAACAACATCCTCGGCACCACCATGCTCAGTCTCTGGACGCAGGGCAGGGCCGGGTCCGTCGCCGCGCTGGCCACCCTCCAGATCGGCATCACCGCGGTCTTCGTCGCACTCGCTGGACTGCTCATGAAGGGAAAGCACCATGCCTGAGGTCATCGTCAAGAACCTCGCCAAGACCTTCGGCGACAACTCCGTCCTGCGCGACGTCACCTTCACCATCAAGGACGGCGAGTTCTTCACGCTGCTGGGCGCGAGCGGCTGCGGCAAGTCGACGACGCTGAACTGCATCGCGGGCCTGGAGCAGCCGACGGAGGGCTCGATCTCGGTGGGCGGCAAGCCGTTCGTGGACGCCGGGGCGGGGGTGTTCCTCCCGCCCGAGGAACGCAACCTGGGCATGGTCTTCCAGTCGTACGCCCTCTGGCCGCACATGACCATCGCGAAGAACCTGGCCCTGCCGCTCAACATCCGCAAGGTGCCGAAGGACAAGCAGAAGACGCTGATCCACGACGCCCTGGACAAGGTGGGCCTCGCCGCCCTGAGCGGCCGCTATCCGCACCAGTTGTCGGGCGGCCAGCAGCAACGCGTGGCGCTGGCACGGGCGTTGGTGTACTCGCCGACCGTGCTCCTGCTCGACGAGCCCCTCTCCAACCTCGACGCCAAGCTGCGCGAGCAGGCGCGGGCCTGGCTCAAGCGGCTCCAGGAGGAGCTGGGCATCACGACGGTGTACGTCACCCACGACCAGGAGGAAGCCCTGGCGCTGAGCGACCGTATCGCCGTGATGGAGGGCGGCAACATGATCCAGATCGGCACGCCGCACGAGATCTACGAACGCCCGGCGGCTCCGGCCGTGGCCGCCTTCGTCGGCCGCTGCAACTTCCTCACCGGCAAGGTCGTCGGCCAGGACGGCAACCGGCACAGCGTCCGCCTCGACGCGAGCGGGGACGTGGTGCGGGTCGACAGCGAACGGCCGGTCGTGGTCGACGACTCGGTCACGGTGGCGGTCCGTCCCGAGCGGTTGGAGGTGGCGGCGGTAGGGTCGGCGACCGGCGTGAACAAGCTCAGCACCCAGGTCATCACCAGCTCCTACGTCGGCTCCCGGTACGAGTACGACGTCCGCCTCGGCGACCAGGTGGTGCAGGTGCTGAGCGGCAACGGGGGCCTGGCGGGCGAGGTGGCCCTGGTCTTCGACCCGTCGCAGGCGCTGCTCTACGCCGACAAGGTCGAACTGCCGGAGGAGCAGCGGGACTTGCTGACGGTCGCGAAGTAACAGTCTCCGGCCTCCCAGCGACAGCAGCCTCCCAACGACAACAGCTTCCGAGCGACAACTGTCTGTTGCCCCCTCCCCGGTCCCCGGGAGGGCCGCCTCCCCCGGCCCTCCCGGGGACACTCATGAACGGGTTCCGGGTCTGAGGGGCTGCTCGCTAGCTGCGTCTCTTCAGAGGTCTGCGATCCGGAAGCCGCCTGATCAGCGACAGCCAGCCGGGCAGGTCGATCTCGACCAGTACGGTCTTGCCGGGCGGATCGCGGTCCTGAACCTCCCAGCGGTCGGCGAGCGCGTCGACGAGGGTCAGACCGCGCCCCGAGTCGTCGAGAAGACCGGGCGTGGGTACGGCGCCGGGGCCGGGCGGCACTCGTTCGGCGCGGGTGTCGGTGACCTCGATACGGAGTGAGCCGGTGGGGAGGGAGAGCCGTAGCTCGAAGTCCCGGCCCGGGACGCGGCCGTGCGTCACCGCGTTCGCCGACAGCTCCGCCACCACCACGGCCGCCTTCTCGGACGCCTCCGAGCCGTACGGGATGCCCCAGGCGTGCAGCTGGTTCAGGGTCAGGTGTCTGGCGAGACGGGCGCCGAGCGGGGTCGAGCTGAAGCGTTGCGTGAACGCCGGTGGCGTGAGGGAGTGTTGAGCGGCGGGTGGTGCGGTCATGCCGCCAATCTGGCCACCGCCGGAGCGGTTTGGCCACCGTTACACCGCGTACGCTCGCGCAGCGTACGCGGTTACTCGCTGGACAGTACTCGTGACGTGCCGTGACCATGGGCGTTGAACGGTGTGGTTCGGCGGGCGGGTGCGCGGGAGGTGGCCGATGGGGGCCGACAGTGACACGGCGGGGATGGGCGGGGGCAACGAACCGGAGTCCTCCGACAGTCTGCGGACGTTCGGGGCGATGGTCCAGGCGCTGCGCGAGCACGCGGGGTTGAGCCGGGAGGAATTGGCCGACCTCATCGGCTACTCCAAGCACATGGTGGCGTCGGTGGAGCAGGGCCGCCGGATGCCGGACATGGCGTTGGTGGAGGGGGTGGATCGGGCGCTGGGGGGCACGGGGGCGTTGATCGCGGCGGGACAGCATCTGGGGCGGCAGCCTGGGTTGGCGGCTTGGTTCAGGAAGTGGGCGCGGCTGGAGGCGGGGGCGATCACGCTCTACACGTACGAGTGCCGCATGATTCCAGGGCTGTTGCAGACCGAGGAGTACTTGCGGGCCATGTCCGCCGATCAATTGCCGCCCATGGACGACGAACAGATCGAGCAACGGTGGGCTGCCCGCGCCAAGCGACAGGGGCTGCTCAGGGACCGCGCGAACACCGCCTTCAGCTTCATCCTCGAAGAGCACTTGTTCCTGCGGCGCACGGGAGGGGCGGCAGTCACACGAGGGCTCATCGACCACGTACTGCAGATCTCCGGACTCCGGAACGTCGACATCCAGGTCATGCCACTGGTGCAGGAGTCACACTCCGGGTTGCACGGGCCGATCCGCTTGTGTGAAACCGCCGAGAGCAGGTGGTTCGCCTACAACGAGGGTCAGGAAAGCGGTCAGCTGATCTCCGACGTGAAAGTGGTCAGCGCCCTTAAGCAGCGGTATGTCAGGATGCGTTCGCAGGCTCTTTCTATCCGGGACTCCTTGAGCCTGTTGCAGCGGATGCGAGGGGATCTATGAGCGCCACCACCGAACTGGCCTGGTTCAAAAGCAGCTACAGCAGCGCATCCGGCGACGACTGCGTCGAGGTCGCCCTCTCCTGGCACAAGTCCAGCTACAGCAGTGGCGACGACTGCGTCGAAGTAGCCCCCTGCCCCCACACCATCCACATCCGTGACTCCAAGAACACCACCGGCCCCACCCTCACCCTCTCCCCCACCGCCTGGACCGGCTTCCTCCCGTACGCCGCCCGGGGCTGACCCTCAGCCAAGGATCGGGAAGAACTCGTTCAGGAGCAGCGCCAGACCGGTGAACGAGGCCAGTACGACGGGCCAGTAGACCAAACCCGTCGCGTAGAGCGTCTTCCTGGCGATCGACAGGAAGCCCAGGACGACCAACCCCCCGATGCCGCAGAGGAACCGCATCGCGACGTACCAGAACCCGTCCAGCGAGCGGGCGTACGCCAGGCCCATGAGGTCGAGGACGTAGAGGACGAACGCCAGGACAAGGCCGCCACGGCGAACCTGCGCCGGTGGACGCTGGACGGCGACGTACCGATCCTGCGCGTCAACGCCGCGGGCATCCTCGCCAAGGTGCCCGGACAGGGGCAGGCCGACCAGGTCGCCCGCGTCCTGGCCCACGACGAGGAGGTCCGCCGCCTCTACCTGACGGCCGTGACCTCCCGGGTCTGCGCCGTGGACTGGACGACCGCCGGCCGGATCGCCTCCCAGCCCGCCGCGTACGCCCACCGGGCGGACTTCCTCGCCACCCGCTTCGCGGGGGAAGCCCTCAACCCCCGGGATGCTGGCGCCCGCTGGTGCTCCTCGGTCATGCTGCGGGAGCTGAGCCCCATGATCGGACGGAGTCCCGCATGATCGTCTTTGAAGTCCCCTCCGGCGAGCTCGTCGACGAGCTGAACCGCCAGGCCGCCGAGGCCGGCATCACCGACGGCGCGATCGTCTCCCTGATCGGGGCCGCGGACTCCTTCACCGTCTCGACCATGCCCGAAGGCGACGCGCTCAAGGACACCATCACCAAGTACGACCTGCCCGGCGAGATGACCGGCACCGGCGAGATCCGCAACGGCTTCGTCCACCTCCACGTCGTCATGGGCGTCGAAGGCGACCGCGCCATCGCCGGACACCTCCACGAAGCGCACATCGGCACCCACTTCGCCCGCGCCTACGTCATCCCCGTCACCTGACCCACCCCGCGTCAGGTCCCCGTGCCCGGCCCCGGCGCCGCCCTCCCCCCGTGGGGCGCCGTCGGGGCCGACCCGTACGCGGCCGTGTGCCGGAGCCATCGGTGAGGATGGAAGCGACGGATGATCACCGAACTTCAGGGAGGGGAACCCGTGGCAGACATCTGGGTGCTGGGCACCAGCATGCACAAGGACAAGAGCGGCTCGACTCGCGGAACTTGTACGCGGCCCGGGTCTCCGACCGGTGCCGCGTGATCGCCCGCCCCGCCCAGTCGTACGACGCCCACTCCTCGGCCGGCACCTTCACCTGCTGGGCCACGTACGACACCACCGGCTCCGGGATCTCCCCGGCGCTCTCCGGGAAACGGGCCTCCACCTCGAAGAACTTCAGTAGCAGAGCGAACCCCAGCCGGTTCGCGCCGGACTTGTTCCGCAGCCGCTTCATGTCGTCTTCGAGCAGCGTCCAGACCTCGATCAGGTCCTCCGGCTCCCACTCCTGCCGCACCCCGGCCTCCTTCCCGTCGTCATGACATGACCACGGTGACCGCGCGGCCGGGGGGAAGGGGACGGGAAGATCGAAAACGCAGACAAGTGCACCCCTGATTTGCTACAGAGAGCTACTTGTCGGGTGGCGGCAGCTATACGAGAGCAGGGCCTTCTTGCCCGTTCAGAAGTTCGCGGAGCGCAGCTTCGGCTTTGTCGACGGCTTCGGTGAGGGCATGCATGTGGGCTTGCGGGAGGTTGCCTGCGCCGAGCCCTGATGTGGTGAGTAGAACGTCGAGATTCTCTCTCTGCTCGTCGGTCAGGTGGGGGCGCGTCGCGTGGTGGTCCAGGACTTCGCGGGCAGCGTAGGCGTCGCGGCCGGCCACGACGGCGAGGACGTCGCGTAGGCGTGCGGCGTGGGGGCTGGTGTGGTCAGGGACCAGTTCAAGCGCGGTCAGTCCCACTCGGGCCTGGAATGCCGTGATCTCGGGATCGGGCGACGTGATCAGCGCGAACGCCCCCTGTAGGGCAAGGTCCAGCTCCGCCTCTGGCATGGGGTCGGCCGCGGGCCGACAGTGGATACGCAGGAAGGCCGCGACGGTGTTCTCCCACGGTTCCTTGGGGGCGGTCGCCTCGATGGTGTCGCGGGCCTGCTGGTCGAGGCCGCGTTCCATCAGCGACATGATCTGGATTTGGCGTCCGTCGAGGAGGCGGTTGCCGACTCCGCGGTGCGCGGTCATGGCTTCCGCGGCTTCCGTCCAGCGGCCGATCCGTGCCAGGGCCCTGGCACCGTCCACGAGCACGGTGACCCACAGCTCCTGGCAAATCTTCCGGTGGTCTGCATCGGTATCGATCAACATCGACAGATCGACGGTGTGGCCGCGGACTTCGGCCGTGCCGCGCTTCTGTGCGGCTCGGTACAACTGCGTGAGTACGTCGTAGGCGGCTTCGCCGTCGCCCTCGCGGGTCAGCAGCCGGGAGATGTTGATCAGAGGCATGAGCGATATCACGGCGATGTCCCCCGAGAGGTTCCCGGCTTCGGCGAACACTCGGTGCTGCCTCCAGGACAGGTCAGCCGCGAGGCCGGGCATCCCGACGTCGGAGGCGATCAGCGCGGCGTAGTTGAGGACCCCGCAGGCGCGGGCCACCAGATCGCGGTGGCTCGCACCAGCGGGCTCGACAGCCAGCCGGTCAAGAAGAGTGATGCGTTCGTCCAACGGGAGCGCCGGCTTCTTGGCTCGGCGGACCAGCGGGATGCGGCTGGCTATCGAGGGGATCATCGGCTCAGCCCTTGCGCGGCCAGTCAACGACGAGACGGCTGTACATCTTGTCGATGACGAAGCGCGGTTCGGCAGCGGTCAGTTGAGCGCGAGCATCGCCGACGGCCATGCGGAATACCGGCTCCGGCGCGTCGTTGCCCCAGCCGTCGTTCCACTCGCCGATCTCAGTCGCGACCTCGTCGGCGAGTTCGTCGGCGTGCGAGCCATGCCCGATGACGCCGATCTGCCAGAACTTGCCCTGCTGGTCCTCGCCTTCACGCACGGTCAGGTAGGCCAGGGTGTCACCGTCGAGCGCGGCCATGGAGCCCCAGCCGAAGTGCGGGTTGAAGCCGGGGCGTTCACCGGGCATGCGGGACAGGCCGTTGGGCAGCACCGACGCCAGGTACAGGTACAGCCACTCCCAGGGGGAGCCCTTGCGGAACTTCACGTCGGTGTAGACCGTGGCCTGCGGCTGGTCCAGGACGGTGCGCATCGCCTCGCGGTCCACCTCCTGCTCGCTGAAGGTCTCCAGGCGGACGTTGCCCTCCCCCTCATGACGAACGAGGGTGTAGATGTCGTCGCAGACGCCCTTGCGCAGGGGCACGAAGGTGGCCATCTCGCAGGAGACTGTCTTCCAGGTGGCACCGTCCCGCTCGAAGGCGAAGGACCGCGAGATGCTGCCGCGGATACGCATCGGGAGGATCAGGCGTCCGCCCGGGGCGAGCTGGTCAAGAATCTTCGTCGGAACGTCGCCGGCACCGACGGTGAACTGAATGCGGTCGAAAGGAGCGTGCTCGGGGAGGCCAGTCGCGCCGTCGCCCAGCAGCGCGGTCACGTTCGTGGCCCCGGCCTGCGCGAGGTTCTTCTGGGCGCCGTCGATGAGGTCCTGGTCGACGTCCACGGTCCACACGTGGCCTCCGGGGGCCACGAGTGCTCCGAGCAGGGCCGCGTTGTAACCAGTCGCCGCCCCGGCTTCCAGGATCTTGTGTCCGGGCTTGGCGCCCATCTGTTCCAGTTGGGTGGCGACGATATTGGGTGCGGAGATGCAGGAGATCATCTCGCCGGTCTCGTCGTGCTTGATGGGCACGGCGTCGTTGAGGTACGCGGTCTGAAGGTTGACGCCAGGGAGGAACTGATGGCGCTCGGTGGCCCGGAAGGCGGCGATGACCTCGGGAGTGTGCAGGTGACCGCTTTCGGTGAGGCGGTTCACGAGCGCTTCGCGCAGTTCGGCGGGGTCGGTGACGGAATTCAGGATGGTCTCCATTGGTGTCAGGTTAGGGTCCTGGGAAGTGGACTTGTGGGTAGGCACGTCGGCTGCGCCCCTTTCGGGGAAGGCAACTTGACAACCAAGCCACGCGGTAGCGGCCTGCTCGACGGCAGACACTCCAGCGCGGTTGAAAGCGAAGATCGCGTGATGGGCGAGCACCGCCCGCAGGCCCCGCGTCAGCCGTCCGTCGGAGGCCAGCCGCCTCAGCCGGCGCCCGGCGTCCTCGAACGCGGCGACACGGTCGACCCAGTCGGGCTCGGCGTCCGTCCGCCGGGCCGCATCCGCGTTCATCAGACGCCGCATGGCCGTGACTGCCCGGTCGAGCGCAGCGCCGGTAGGCGGGGTAACGGGTGGCCGCAGCGCGCCGATCTTCGCCCAGACGTCGCCGGCCTCGAAGGGGTCCAGGCCAGCCGACCGGATCATGGTGGAGAGCAGCAGGACACTGCGCTCCCTGGCACCCGGGCGGCCGGTCTCGACCAGAGCGGCACGGCTGTCCGCGCAGAACACGTCGTGTGCGACGTTCATCCCCTCGGGGCCGCCGAACGCTTCGGGCTCCGGCTCATAGATGCCGACGCACCAGCCGCTGGCCAGCCCATCGGCGACGAGGCGATCCAACAGGCCGGCCGCGCGGTGCTCGGTGCGCAGCCGCAGTCCCCCCTCCTTGCGCAGGAAGTGGAACCGCTGTTCGCCCAGTCCGGACGACAGTGCCTGAGCGGCCTCTGGGCTCACCCCGGCACCGCCAGGGAACGACACGCGGGCGTGCCACCAGTCCGTCTCGGTGGTGATCGGAAGGGCTTCGTCATCGACGTCCACAGTCGTGGGCACTCCTATCGGTGGGGCGTGATTCAGACAGCGGGCGGTCAGGTGATCAGCAGGGCACTGGTCCAGGCCGTGGTGTTCGTGCCGTCCAGTGCCAGTTGCGCACCAGCCCGGCCTTCCAGGAATCCGGGCTTGGGAAGCCGGTCCAGGTCAGCGGCCAGGCGCTTGGTCAGGTCTTCGATCACCGGTGTGAACCGGTGGGGCGTGGGGCTGTCGTCGGCGACGGCGCGGGCCACGGTCAGCAGACCGGCCCAGCCGTGGCACAGCGAGGCGTCGGTGATCCGGCCGAGGCTGCTCGGGTCGGTGAGTGTGTGTACGACGGTGTCCTCTGCCGCGAGCCGGCGGGCCGGGTCGCTCAGGGCGAGCGCGGCGAGCTGCTGGGTGCGGGCGATGCCGAGCCGGCCGTAGCACCAGGACGGACGCGCGGGTTCTGACGCGGGTGGCTCGGGGGCTGTCAGTTGGTCGCGGGTGGTCCAGTAGCAGCAGCCGTACGTGTCCAGCCAGCGCGCGAACACCTCGATGGCGTCGTGCTGGCCCGGCACCTGGGCGCTGCGGAGCGCGGCGAGGGATACCGCTGCCAGTACACCGGCGATGCCATGTGCGACGCCGTTGTTGCCATGTCCGCCGTCCATCTCCTCGTCGCCGGGGCCAACCGCTGACCACCAGCCCGGTAGCTCCCGGCCGTCTACGCGGACGGGCCGTGACAGGGAGACCAGATAGGCCAGAACCTCCTCCAGCAGCGGTGAGACCGGGCCGCGGGCCAGCAGCAGCGCGCCCAGGCCGGCTAAACCCCGGATGAGGTCGAATTCCGCGAGATGCGGCAGCGTCCCCGCGGCCTGTCGTCGGCGTGCTGCGGCCAGTCGAGCGGCCACGACGCGGTCGACAGCGTCGCAGACGGCACGCTCGGAGCGTCCGGCCCGGCTCAGCACGAACTCCAGCGCCGGGGCGCCGTGGTACAACGACGCGTTGCCGCCGCCGCTGACGCCGCCCGCTACCGCCTGGACCAGAGCATCTCGCGCTGCGGCTAGGTCACCGCGCTCGATGGGTAGCAGCGCTGTCCCGAGTACGCCTTCGGAGAGATCCTGTGTCCTGGGCACGGTTGCCGACGCGGTCATGAGCGCGCCTTCAGCGGGATGACGGCGTTGTGGGCACGGCCGCCGATCCATCCGTCGGCGTCCTCGGGCGGTGCGTCGAACAGGGTTACGACCCCGGTCCGGCTGGCGTCGAGGTGGGCACGCAACAGGTCCAGAGGCATGTCCTGGCGCAGATCGAGCGGCAGATGCTGGTCGTCATCGGACACAAGCACGAGGTTCGGCACGCGGAACCGGCTTCTCCAGGCGTGCAGTTGCTCGGCCCATTCGTCCAGTGACGCGGCGCGGCCGGGGAGATCCCGGGCGCGCAGCCTCCACCGTGCAGCCGTCAGGATCGACCGCCGGTAGTGCAGCGTCGGCGTGAACGGCAACGTCCAGGCGGCACCCCAGTCGAAAAATGTGACCTGTGGCGCTGTGGCCCGGCTGATCTCAGCCAGGAACCGGGCCAGGGGAGGGGTGTGGTTGTTCCATACGAAGTTGATCGCGGTCGGGGCGAGCAGTTCGAGGCGCCTGTGGGTGGCGGCCTCGGTGAGGTACAGGCGGCCGTCGCGGAATCCCACGGCCAGATCTGACGGGAACAGCACTCCCGTACCGCGGTGCCGGAACTCCCCGACGCTGACGACCCGGGGCAGTACCTGCGGGGCCCGAGTGAGCAGATCAGCACGGACACGGCTGGCGTGGAAGGACAACTGGGCCAGCTCTGCGCCGGGCTCGACCGCGGGCAGATCGGCATACGTCGCGCCGGCCTCCGGGAACAGGTGCCAGAACCGGCCGGCAAACGAGCCGGCCGCGCGGGAAACGGTGGACACTCGAAGACGGAAGTCCCCGCGTTCCAGGGCCCGCATCGAGCCGGACTGGACCTGCGCGCACAGTTCGAGATGGGGCGGGGTGACTACGGGCTTACCCGCGGCGGCCTCCAGCTCCTCGATCATTGAGCCGGACAGCGCTACTTCCCGGCGGCCCTCGACAGCCGCGGTACCGGCCAGCTCCAGCAGCAGCCGGTCTCGCCGGGTCATCGGGCGGGGAGGCTCGGACACCTGGCCGAACCCCTCGGGATATCCCAAGCCCTGCTCAGGATCAGTCACCAGCCCCAACGCCACCTCGACGCCCTCGCCGTAGCGGTCGGCGAACTGCTCGATGTAGCGGCGCCATGCCGGTGTCCCCGTCGGATGCATGGAGAGCCGGGTCAGAACCGTCGCAGCAGTCTCCGCCTCCGTCAGGACCGCCTCCGGTAACCGCATCGTGGCGTCCAGTCACAGATCCGGCGCCGTCGAGTGGTTCTGGGCGTCCTCACGCAGAGCGGGCGGCAGGGGGACGGTTGGATCGACGAACGTGGCGGGCGCACGCAGCGAGGACCGCAGCAGCCGCACCCGCAGGAGTTGCGCAAGCATGCCGACCCGCTGGTGCTCGGCCGTGTTCGGGAACTCGGCGGCGAGCTTGTCCGCTAGCGCCGAGTACCGGATCGGCGAGCGGGCCGCGTCAAGCACCAACGCGACCGCGGGCACCAGGGCGAGTGAGAATTCCGAAGCGCCCTCGGACGGAACGTAGACGCGCCCGCCCTCCTGCCTGTGCAGATTGTTGACGCAGACCTCCATCTCGGACATCCGTGCGCCGTCGGCCTCCCAGTCGCTGATCGCCGCGTCCAGTGCCACCGGGTCCGGTCGGCCAACAACCTGGTGTCGGACCCCGACTCGCACCTCGGCTGTCTCGCCGAACTCGAAAAGCGCGACACCGGCGAACAGCCCGAACGGTGCGGCGCGGCGTGTGTACCTGATCGCGTACCGGGCGGTGGCCAGTACCGCCCGTCGCGCCCGGCGGACCTTCGGCGACCGCCCGTCCAGGATTGACTGGACCTGGCGAGAAAGGTCCGGGCTGGCGCTGGAGACGGCTTGCCGGAAGGTGTCGTCGGCCCACACCTGGGCCAGCCATGAACGCCAGTGTCCGAGCAGCGCGGTGGGGCCCGGCCAGGGCGGCATGTCCGGCCCGGTGCGGTTCACCGCGGCGCGCAGCATCCCTTTGCCGGCACCCTGGTACAGGCTGTGTCGGGAGCGCGTCATAACCCCTCCGTTCTTG
>NZ_AEJC01000429.1 GCF_000317595.1 Streptomyces ipomoeae 91-03
CAGGCCGTACCGACGCAGGGGTGGCCCGCGAACGGCAGGCGCAGCGTGGGGGTGTAGATGTCGATGACACCGCGCTCGGGGTCGTCCACGAACACGGTCTCGCTGAAGCCGAGTTTGGCGGCGAACGCCTGGCGGTCGACGCGGTCGGGCATCACGGAGCCCTCGCGTACGACGCCCAGTTCGTTGCCGTATCCACCGCCGGGGCCGCAGAACACCCGCAGCACGTCGAAGTCAGTCACGCCCGCATTGAAGCACCCCTCGACGACACCCCGAGAACTGAAGCGAGCGTTGAAGCCTGCGACAAAAGCAGGTAAGGCTAGCCTAAGTTGCCCCGACCACAAGCCCGGAGAGGTGACTCGACGTGACCGTACTGGACAAGCGGCTCGAACCAACCGAGCCGGATCGGCCGGACGAGCCGACGGAACCGGACGAGTCAGGGCAATCGGGCGGGCCGGGGGCATCGGACGGGCCCGAGAGCGCCGCCGACGGGGCCGCCCCCCCCCCCCCCCCCGAACCCGGCGCGAGAGCCGAGGCCGGCGCCTCCCAGCACCACTCCGGGCCCCGGTCGCACCACCCCGCCCCTCAGCCGCACCAGCCCGCCCCCCAGCCGCGCCGCCGCACCCCCCTCCTCCTCACCCTCGGCCTCGTCGCCGCCCTTCTCCTCCTCGTACCCGTCGCCGGGGGCCTCGGCGCCTACCCCATCCCCACCGGTGACGTCATCTCCTCCGTCGCTCATCGGCTGGGGCTCGGCGGGGAGGCGCTGGAGCGGGTGCCGGAGTCGGTGCTCTGGAACGTGCGGTTCCCCCGGATCGTGCTGGCGTCGCTGATCGGGGCGTCGCTCGGGTGCGCGGGGGCGTTGACGCAGGGGGTCTTCGGGAACCCGCTGGCGGAGCCGAGTGTCATCGGCGTCTCGTTGGGCGCGGCGGTGGGTGCCGTGGCGTCGATCGCGTTCGGGATCACCTTCCTCGGGAACTGGACGGTGTCGGTGTTCGCCTTCGTCACCGGGCTCGTCACCGTCCTCGTCGTGTACGCCATGTCGCGCTCGGGCGGCCGTACCGAAGTCGTCACGCTGATCCTCACCGGTATCGCGGTCAACGCCTTCGCCGGCGCCACGATCGGTCTGTTCATCTTCCTCGCGGAGGACACCGCCGCCGTCAACCAGATCACCTTCTGGCAGCTGGGCTCCCTCGCCCAGTCGACCTGGCCGAAGGTGCTGGCCGTACTGCCGTGCGCGGTGCTCGGGCTGGCGGTGGCCCCCTTCTACGCCCGGAAACTGGACCTCCTCGCGCTGGGCGAGCGTCCGGCGCGGCATCTCGGTGTGGACGTGGAGCGGCTGCGGATCGTGCTGATCCTCGTCGTCGCGCTGCTCACCGCCGCCGCCGTGAGTGTCTCGGGGGTCATCGGGTTCGTCGGGCTCGTCATCCCGCATCTGCTGCGCATGGCGGCCGGGCCGGGGCACCGGTTCCTGATCCCGGGCAGCGCGCTCGGCGGTGCGGTCGTCCTGCTGGCGGCGGACCTCGCGGCCCGGACGATCGTCGCCCCGGCGGAACTCCCGCTCGGCGTCCTCACCGCCCTCATCGGCAGCCCGTTCTTCTTCTGGCTCCTCCGCAGGACCCGCCGCAGGCAAGGGGGTTGGGCATGAAGGCCGTACGAGGGGTGCTCACGGGAAGGCGTTTCGGCGCCGCCGCCCCCGCTCCCCCGGCTCCCGCCGCCCCCGGTGACGTACTCGCCGAAGCCCGGGGGCTACGGGTCCGGCTCGGCGCCCGTGAAGTCCTGCGCGGGGTCGACGTCGTCGCCCGTGCCGGTGAGGTGCTGGCGCTCGTCGGGCCCAACGGGGCGGGCAAGTCGACCCTGTTGGGGGCGCTGGCCGCCGATCTGCCGGCCGACGGCGGTGTCGTACGGGTGCACGGGCGGCCGGTGGGTGAGTGGTCGGCCGCTGAACTCGCCCTGCGGCGCGCGATGTTGCCGCAGTCGGCGGCGCTGTCGTTCCCGTTCACCGTGGCGGAGGTCGTACGGATGGGGCGGGCGCCCTGGGCGCGGCAGCCGGGGGCGTACGAGGAGGACGACACCGCGGTGGCGGAGGCGATGGCGGTCACGGAGGTCACCGGGTTCGCGGCGCGGCCGTTCTCCGCGCTGAGCGGCGGTGAGCGCGCCCGGGTCGCGCTGGCGCGGGTGCTGGCGCAGCGGGCGCCGCTGCTGATGCTCGACGAGCCGACCGCCGCGCTGGACCTGCGGCACCAGGAGCTGGTGCTGCGGGTGTGCCGGGAGCGGGCGCGGGCCGGGGACGCCGTGGTGGTCGTACTCCATGATCTGGGGCTCGCGGCGGCGTACGCGGACCGGGTGGCGATCCTGCGCGACGGGCTGATCGCGGCGGACGGGCCGCCGGCCGATGTCTTCGAGGACGGGTTGCTGTCGGAGGTGTACCGGCAGCCGGTCGAGGTGTTCCCGCATCCCCGGACCGGTGTTGTCCTGATCACACCGAAGCGGGGTGCTTGATCAGAAAAGCTGTCGCTTGTGTTTGAAATCGCGTTCTTGACCGCTTACTGGGGCTCTTGACCCGTACTTGACCGGATCATGAGGGCTGTTTTGAGCCACCGTGATCGGGCCGTGCTCGCCCGGCCGCGGGGAGACCGTTTCACTGGAGACACAGCATTTGGTGAGGTTAGCCTCAGATAACTTAGGGCGGCCTCACCTTATCTGTGTGCCCCCTGTGTACTCCCTTGGAGCCGAAATGCGTCCCCTCAGATTGTCCGTCGTCACCGCCGCGACCACCGTGGCGGCCCTGACCGCCGTCACGGGCTGCACCGAGAAGAGCAGCGCGGGCGAGGACGGGGTGATCGCGGTGACCGCCACCGACACCAAGTGCGAGGTGTCGAAGAAGGAGTTCCCGGCCGGACACGTCGAGCTGGCCATCGAGAACAAGGGCTCCAAGGTCACCGAGGTCTACATCCTGTTCCCGGACGACCGGGTCGTCACCGAGCGGGAGAACATCGGGCCGGGTACGAAGCAGAAGGTCACCGCCGAGGTCAAGGCGGGCGACTACCGGATCGCCTGCAAGCCCGGCATGAAGGGCGACGGCATACGGCAGGACGTCACCGCCACCGGCACGGGCAAGGTCGCCGAGCGCGATCCCCGGCTCGACAAGGCCGTCGCCGCCTACCGCAAGTACGCGCAGGAGCAGGCCGACCAGACCATTCCGCTGGTGAAGGTGTTCGCCGAGGCGGTCAAGGACGGTGACATCAAGGCCGCGAAGAAGGCGTACGCGTCCTCCCGTATCGGCTGGGAGCGCACCGAGCCGGTCGCCGAGTCGTTCGGTGACATCGACCCGAAGGTCGACGTCCGCGAGGACGGTCTCGAGGCGGGCCAGGACCCGGAGAAGGACTGGACCGGCTGGCACCGTCTGGAGCGCTCGCTGTGGCAGGACGGCAAGCTCACCGACCGCGACTCCGAGCTCGCCGACCAGCTGGTGAAGGACCTGGAGGACTGGCAGAGCCGGATCGGCAAGGCCGAGATCACCCCGACCTCCATGGCCAACGGCGCCAAGGAACTCCTCGACGAGGTCGCCACCGGCAAGGTCACCGGCGAGGAGGAGCGCTACTCGCACACCGACCTCGTCGACTTCAAGGCCAACGTCGAGGGCGCCGAGAAGTCGTACGAGCTGCTGAAGGCCGTCGCCGCCGAGAACGACCCGGAGCTGGCCAAGGAGCTCGACAAGCAGTTCGCGGCGCTCAACACCCTGCTCGACAAGTACCGCGAGGACAAGACGGGGTACGACTTCGTCTCCTACGACAAGGTCGG
Organism: Streptomyces ipomoeae 91-03; assembly: GCF_000317595.1. Lineage (GTDB taxonomy): Bacteria > Actinomycetota > Actinomycetes > Streptomycetales > Streptomycetaceae > Streptomyces > Streptomyces ipomoeae. The sequence goes on from NZ_AEJC01000429.1 coordinate 3,799, forward strand.
CAAGGCCGAGCGCAAGGAGCTTTCGGACGCGGTGAACGCGCTCGCCGAGCCCCTCTCCCAGCTCGCCGCCGCAGTGGTGAAGTGACGATGACCACCGGGGAATCCGCCACCTCCCGTACCCCGTCGCGGCGTGCGCTGATCGGCTGGGGCGGTGCCGGGCTCGCGCTCGGTGCCGCCGCGGCCGGGGGCGCCGTCGCCGCGGCACGCGGCGGCGACGACACCGACCCCGCCGCGAGCGGGGGCCCGGTCGCCTTCCACGGCGCCCATCAGGCCGGTATCGCCACCCCCGTCCAGGACCGGCTGCACTTCGCCGCGTTCGACGTGGAGACCGAGGACCGCGCCGAGTTCGTGACGATGCTGAAGGACTGGACGGCGGCGGCGCGCCGGATGACGGCCGGGAAGACGGTCGGCGAGGGCGCGTACGGCGGGCTGGCGGAGGCTCCGCCGGACGACACCGGCGAGGCGCTGGGTCTGAAGCCGTCCCGGCTGACGCTGACCATCGGCTTCGGGCCGTCGCTGTTCGAGCGGTTCGGGCTGGCCGAGCAGCGGCCCGAGGCGCTGGTGGACCTCCCGCAGTTCGCCGGTGACAACCTCGACAAGGCCCGCAGCGGCGGCGATCTGTGCGTACAGGCCTGCGCGGACGATCCCCAGGTCGCGGTGCACGCCATCCGCAACCTCGCCCGCATCGGCTTCGGCAAGGTCTCGGTCCGCTGGTCCCAACTCGGCTTCGGCAAGACCTCGTCGACGACTCCGGAGGCCCAGACCCCGCGCAACCTCATGGGGTTCAAGGACGGCACCCGCAACATCGCGGGCACGGAGACGGACCGGCTGAAGAAGTTCGTGTGGGTGGGCGAGAAGGACGGGCCCGCCTGGATGGTGGGCGGCTCGTATCTCGTCGCCCGGCGCATCCGGATGCACATCGAGCCCTGGGACCGCACCTCGCTGCAGGAGCAGGAGGACATCTTCGGCCGCGACAAGGGCGAGGGCGCGCCGGTGGGCAAGGCCAAGGAGCGCGACGAACCGTTCCTGAAGGCGATGAAGCCGGACGCGCACGTACGGCTCGCGCACCCCGACTCCAACCACGGGGCGACCATCCTGCGCCGCGGCTACTCCTTCACCGACGGCACGGACGGCCTCGGCCGGCTGGACGCGGGCCTGTTCTTCCTCGCGTACCAGCGTGATGTCCGCAAGGGGTTCATCCCCATCCAGCGCAATCTGGCCACGGACGCGCTCAACGAGTACATCCAGCACGTGGGTTCGGCGGTCTTCGCGATCCCGCCGGGCGTCCGGGACGCGAACGACTGGTGGGGCCGGGCGCTGTTCGAGACGCCTTCGAAGGGGGCCTAGGGCCGTGTTCGCGAACTATCTGATCGGTCTGCGCGAAGGCCTTGAGGCGAGCCTCGTCGTCTGCATCCTCATCGCGTATCTGGTGAAGACGGACCACCGGCAGGCCCTGAAGCCCATCTGGATCGGCATCGGTGTCGCCGTCGGGCTCGCCCTCGGCTTCGGCTGCGTGCTCGAATTCGGTTCCCAGGAGCTGACGTTCCAGGCACAGGAGGCGCTCGGCGGCTCGCTGTCGATCATCGCGGTGGGCCTGGTGACCTGGATGGTCTTCTGGATGCGGCGCGCCGCCCGGCATCTGAAGGCCGAGCTGCACGGCAAGCTGGACACCGCCCTGCGGATGGGCACGGGCGCCCTGGTGGCGACGGCGTTCCTCGCGGTGGGCCGGGAGGGCCTGGAGACCTCGCTGTTCGTGTGGACGTCGGTGCACGCGTCGAGCGACGGCACCGAGGCCCCGCTGATCGGCGCCCTGCTGGGCCTGGCGACGGCGGTCGTGCTGGGCTGGCTGTTCTACCGGGGTGCCCTGCGCATCAACCTCGCCAAGTTCTTCACCTGGACCGGCGGCATGCTCGTCGTGGTGGCGGCGGGCGTCCTCGCGTACGGATTCCACGACCTCCAGGAGGCCGACTTCCTGCCCGGTCTGAAGGACAAGGCCTTCGACATCACGGACACGATCCCGCCGGACAGCTGGTACGGCACCCTGCTGAAGGGCGTCTTCAACTTCCAGCCCGACCCGACCGTCCTCCAAGTCACGGTCTGGCTCCTGTATCTGATCCCGACGCTCGCGCTGTTCCTCGCCCCGGTAGGGTTCGCCTCCGGGAAGGGGAAGGTGAAGTTTCCTGATGAGCAGGGTTCTCGGGGTTCGGAGCCTACTAAGGCTTCGTGAGGTTCGTCCGGTTCGTACGCGTAGTGGGCTGCTTGGTCTGGCCACGGCGGTGACCGCGCTGGCGTTGACGGCGAGTGGATGCGTGGTGGTCCGCGGCGACTTGGAGATCGTCCCTACGGCGACGCGGGCGGAGGCGACCCGTGCGCTGGAGGAGTTCACGACCGCGTACAACGCGGCGGACAAGGCGAACGACCAGTCCCTGGACGCCAACCGGGTCACCGGCGCGCTCGCCGACATCGACGGCGGCAAGCTCCGCTCGGGCGCCAGGATCAACCCGACCGGCAACCCCGACCATGTGCCGCTGAAGCTGACCGACGTCCGGTACACGATCCCGGAGAAGGCGGCCTGGCCGCGCTGGTTCATGGCCGACGCCACCGCCAACAAGGGCCGCTCCACGGATCGTTGGCTGTTCGTCTTCACCCGGGACGGTCTGGACGACCTGTGGGAGGTGTCGTTCCTGACCATCGTCGCCGCCGACGAGATGCCCGAGTTCCAGAAGGACGCCGACGGCTACGCCCAGGTGGTCGCGCCCGACGACACCGCGCTGTCCATAGCGCCCGAGGAGTTGCCCGAGAAGTACGGGACGTATCTGGCGCAGGACAGCGCCGTCTTCGCGGACGGGCCGTACACCTCGCAGGAGCGCACGCAGCGGCAGCAGAACGCGAAGCGACCGGGCATCGTCCGGCAGTACATCGACGAGGGCCTGACCAACGGCGACTACGCGCCGGTCGGACTGCGCACCGAGGACGGCGGCGCGCTGGTCTTCTTCACCATGCGGCACTACGAGAAGCAGACGGCCGCGCAGGGCGTGGACATCCCGGTCAATGACGAGGCCGTCAAGGCGCTGATGACGGGTGAGCCGAAGGAGTCGCTGACCCTGGAGTTCGTGTCCAACCAGGCGGTGCTGGATCCGGCGAAGACGGCGTCGGACCAGCAGGTGAAGTTCCTCAGCCAGGTGGGCGGGTTGACGGGGGCGAGGGGAGAGTAGGCGCTGCGGGGGCGGGCCTGGTGGCTACTGAAGCGGGCCGGGACCGGAGTGGGGCTCAGCCCCGCAGGGGCCAGGCCGCGTTCGTGTGGTCCGGCTCCTCGTTCGCGTGGCGGGCGCAGGCGTCGGTGAGGATCTCCAGGAGGCTCAGCGGGTCCGGCAGCGGGTGCTCGGGGCCGCGTACCCAGTGGACGGCGAGGTCACCGGGGAGTTGGGCCGGCGGTACGAGGACGTACGACCCCCGGCAGTGCCAACGCAGGCCCGGATGCTCGTCCATGGTCTCCGGATGGCAGTCCAGCTCGCAGGGCCACCACTCGTCCTCGTCCTCGGGCGTACCGCGGGTGAGGGTGAAGAAGAGGAGCCGTCCCTCGCCGGACTCGGACTCCTCCTCCGCGACGGGGCCCACCTCGATCCCGGAGGCGAGCAGCCGCTCAAGTGCCTCCCGCCCCGCGGCGAGCGGTACGTCGAGCACGTCGTGGACCATGCCGGTCGCGGTGATGAAGTTGGCCTGCGGCTGGTGGCGGGCCCAGCCCTCGATCTGGGCGCGGTCGGTGGTGGACTGGGTCTGCCACGCGAAGGACACCGGGTGCCGGGCGGGGGTCGGACAGCCGACGCGGTCACAGGAACACCGGTAGCCCGAGGGGTACGCGGCGGGCGCGAGCGGGAGTCCGGCAGCGGCGGAGGCGAGCAACAGCGCCTCGCGGTCGGCGACGTCGGCGGTCTCCTGGAGTGGACGGCCTGGGCGACGGGCGCGCAGCCACTCGGAGATCCTGCCCTGCCGGCCGGTCCGGCCGCCGAACGTCGCGCTCATCTATCCCCTCGCCTCGCTGTTGTGCGGACAGCATGCCCCATGGTCCCACCATCCTGCGCTCCGGGTGGCCAGAGCCCACATCCGGGGTAGGTGCGGCCAAGCCGGAGCGCGGACAGGGATGGTGGGCTATTACACGCTTTGACGGTATTTGGAGTCCGGCTGGAGCCCACCGCCGAGCCCCACTTGGTCGGATTGGTCACACCTGGCGTGGCGCCGGCGGCGCGGAACCGGTCGCGCTCAGGGAGTCACCGGCGGCGAGGGACCGGTCGTGTCCGGGGAGTCACCGGCGGCGCGGAACCGGTCGCGCTCAGGGAGTCACCGGCGGCGAGGGACCGGTCGCGCTCAGCAAGCTTCCGGCCGCGTGGGACCCCATCGGGTCAGCGGGGTGCGAGGCCGTGGAGGGCGTAGTCGACGAGGGTGTCCGTGTACTCGTATGTGATGGGTCCGCTGCGCTGAAGCCAGCGCTGGGCCAGCGGTGCGACGAAGAGTTCGAGGGCGATGCGCGGATCGAGGTCCGGGCGCATCTGCCCCGAGTCCTGCGCGGACCGCAACCGGCGGACGTAGAACTGGAGTTGGGGTTCGAGGAGCCTTTCGACGAACTCCCCACTGAGCTTCTCGTCGACGAGGCCCGCGGCGGCGAGGGCACGGAAGGGGGCCTCGAACTTCGGATCGAGGAGTTCGTCGACGGTGGCCCGCAGGACGTACTTCAGGTCGGCCGCGAGGTCGCCGGTGTCCGGGATCGCGTACTCCTCGGGCTCCAGCCCCGGCCCGGCCGCCGCCTCCGCCGCCTGGTCCTGCAGATCGAGGAACGCCTCCAGCAGGACCTCCGCCTTCGAGGACCACCACCGGTAGATCGTCTGCTTGCCGACGCCGGCCCGCGCCGCGATGCCCTCGATGGTCGTCTTCTGATACCCGACCTCACCGATGAGCGCGAGGGCGGCGTCGTAGATGGCACGGCGGGACTTCTCGCTGCGCCGGGCGGAGTCGGGGGCGGTTTTCTTGGCCATGCGTCGAATTTATCAGGTTGACAAGACGCTGCGTCTCGCCAGACAGTGGTTCGCGGGCCCTCGGCGAGACGAGCCGTATCGTCACCACGTCCAGGGCCCCGCGATCAGGACCCCTATCCCGAGAGGAGACCTCCAGTGCGACACGAAGTCGCTCCACCCAAGTGGATGACTTGCAGGAGGAAAGAAGGTCATGAGCAGGTCATCCCGGACCAGTGTCCAAGGTCCGTTCCCACTTCCGCATGCGTCGCTGGCAACGGCGGGGTGTGAAGCCGGAAGCGTAAGCCCAAGAGCGGCACGGCCATCGGGCCGCAACAGGCGAGGGGAAGACCGGACGGGCTAATGCGAATGAACCCTTGACGAAATCTCGTAACTCCTATGCCGCGTCGATGGTGAGCTGTCGGCGGCAGACAGGCCCTTGCGCGGAAGAGCGCACAACGACCCCGGAGGATTGGCGCCGAAGGGGGAGGACACCGTCGGGCCCGGGATTAAGAGGGAGCCCACCCCGGCCGCATCTTGTGGGAGTGGAACGTGGAAACCCCGTTGGAGTCCGGGAGTTGATCCCGGTAAGCCGGAGGTAACGAAGGACCAAGCCTCCAGCGGGACAGGATGATCCGAGAAGCGAACGCCGACAGGGCGAAAGCCCAGAGGAAAAGGACGCGGAGTCCTCAGCCGCACCCAATAACTCGTCGGATACGAGGCGATGCCCGGCCCGAAAGGGAGCTCACGCGGATCAGGTAGGCCCGTGAAGAAGAACTGCGAAGAACCCCGAACCGAAGGGCAAGTTGGATGCCGAAGGTAGGTGTGGCAGTGGCCGCTACGGTGGCGATGCCTCCCACGACGGCGAACGGACCGGAGGACTACGCCCAGACCTGGCACAGCATCGACTGGGCCAAGGCGGAGGCGTCGGTACGGCGACTGAGGCAGCGCATCTTCACAGCCGCGCAGGAAGGGGACCTGAAGAAGGTCCGGAACTTGCAGAAGCTCATGCTGCGGTCCCACTCGAACACGCTCGTGAGCGTGAAACGGGTGACGCAGCAGAGCACAGGCCGTCGGACGGCCGGGATCGACCAGGAACGCGCGCTCACTCCGAGCGCGCGAGGGCGGCTGGCCGCTGAGATCACAGCGGAACGCTCGCCTGGAAAGCCCCTGCCCGTCCAGCGCGTGTACATTCCCAAAGCCAACGGAAAGCAGCGCCCCTTGGGTATTCCAGTTATCCGTGACCGAGTCCGCCAGGCCCGCGTCAAGAATGCACTGGAACCCGAGTGGGAAGCCCGGTTCGAGCAACGAAGCTACGGTTTCCGCCCCGGCCGGGGCTGTCATGACGCGATCGGCGCCATCTTCAATATCGCGGGCCAGAAACGGGCCAAGCGGTTATGGGTGCTCGATGCTGATCTGACAGCGGCGTTCGACCGTATTTCGCACGACCACCTGATGAGCCTCATCGGTACTTTCCCGGCGCGGGAAGCGATCCGCGGATGGCTCAAGGCGGGAGTGATGGACTGCGGACGATTCTCGCCCACCGATGAGGGGACCCCTCAGGGTGGTGTGATCAGTCCGCTGCTGCTCAACGTGGCCTTGCACGGCATGGAGACGGCGGCCGGGCATCTCACAGAAGGACGTTCCCACAAGTCCCGACGAGATGCTCCGGTCCTGGTCCGGTACGCGGATGACTTTGCGGTGTTCTGCCACAGCGAAGACGAAGCGCACCAGGTCAAGGAGCAACTGGCTGTCTGGATGGCCCCGTGCGGGGTCGCCTTCAACGAGGAGAAGACATCCGTCCTCCACCTTGAAGAAGGATTCGACTTCCTCGGGTTCAACATCCGCAGGTACAGCGGAACTCTGCTGATCAAGCCGAGCAAGGCGGCTGTGAAAAGGGTCCGGGAACGACTCCGCAGTGAGGTGATCGGCCTGCGAGGGGCGAACGCCGGAGCTGTGGTGAGGAGGCTCAACCCGATCATCAAGGGGTGGGCCACCTACTACCGGACGGTGGTGTCCAAGGAGACCTTCAAGTCCCTGGACTTCTACGTGTGGACGCTCACACAGAAGTGGGTCAAGCACTCCCACCCGAACAAGCCGAAGAGCTGGCGACTGGCCAAGCACTACGGCGTCTTCAACTCGACCCGGAAGGACCAGTGGGTATTCGGTGACCGGGACACCGGCACCTACCTCTACAAGTTCAACTGGACCAGAATCGTCCGGCACGTGATCGTCAAGGAGGGCAACTCCCCCGACGATCCCTCGCTGGCCGAATACTGGGCGAGCCGCCGACGCAAAAGGGTGCCCGGGACCGCCGACAGGTGGACCATCACCCTCGCATCCCGCCAGAAGGGGATCTGTCCGCTGTGCAAACAGCCGTTGATCCCCGACGCCGAGTACACACCGGACAACCCTCGCGAGTGGGCCGCGTGGTTCTCGGCATCGATGAAGCCGCTGCACAAGCACCACTTCATCTATCGGCGCGACGGCGGCACGGACGAGCGGACGAACCTTCGCCTCGTACACGCTGACTGCCATCGCCAGCACCACGCCGGCGATCACAGAAGGGCCAAGCAAGATGACCGACCCGCGTGACTCCAGGGGCCCGCTTGAGCCGGATGCGGTGAACAGCCGCACGTCCGGTTCTGAGGGGGCCGGGGGGCGGCAACGCCCTCCGGCTACCCGACTGAGCCGAGGCGGAGCCGGAAACATGCTGGGAGTCGGCGGCACCCGCAGCAACCTGAGCCGCAAGGCCCTGCGCGGCGGCAAGGGCAAGGGCCGCATCGGCGGCGAGCTCGACCCGCAGGCCCAGAAGCGGGAACTGCTGCGGAAGCTTCAGGAGAAACGGCAGCAGGAGGCGCCCCCGCAGGAACGGCAGCAAGGACGTTCGAGCGCGGGAGGCACTGCCGGCGAGACGTCGTGAACCGGAGTGGGGCTGCCCCGCCCGAGGCCATCGCAGGCTTCGGGCGGGACAGCCCCGCTGATTCAGTGGGTGGCTCGATGTTCGAGTGTCCGCCGGCGCCGGCCGGGTGACACGGCTGCGCCGTCACCGGGTACTGCCGCCGGGAGTCCCGATCGGGCCCGGTCCGAGGCGGACGGCCGGGCTGTGGCCGGACGGTCATGCCAAGACGGCGTGAAGATCGCCGGTGGCGGCGTCAAGGACGCGCCAAGATTCGGGCACCGCTTCGATCGGCGCGTTGGCTGCCGGATGTGTCGATATCGCTCAAGCGGCTGATCGTGGGCCGGCCGCTCAGCAGTGACCGTCTGGGTGAGCAGAGGCTGCCCAAGCGGATCGCCCTGCCGGTCTTCGCCAGTGACCCCTTGTCGTCGGTGGCGTACGCGACGCAGGAGATCCTGCTCGTGCTGACCCTGGGCGGGCTGGCCTATCTGCATCTGGCGCCGTGGGTGGCGGCAGCGGTGGTGGTGCTGCTGGCGGTGGTGGTGCTGTCCTACCGGCAGGTGGTGCAGGCCTACCCCTCCGGCGGAGGGTCCTACGAGGTGGCCTCCCGCAACCTGGGCCCCTCGGCGGGGCTGGTGGTGGCCTCGGCGCTGATGGTGGACTACGTGATGACGGTGGCCGTGTCGGTGGCGGCCGGCGTGGACAACATCATCTCCGCGGTGCCGGCCCTGGGCCCGTACCGGGTGGCGGTGAACCTCGGCTTCGTGGTGCTGCTGACCGCGATGAATCTGCGCGGGGTCCGCGAGTCGGGGCGGCTGTTCGCGGTGCCGACCTATCTGTTCATCGCCGGCGTGCTGGCCATGGTCGCCATCGGGCTGCTGCAGACCGCCTTCGGGCACGCGCCGGTGGCCGAGAGCGCCGAGTGGCAGGTGCACGCCGAGCCGGGCGGGACGGGGCTGACCGGGATGGCGTTGGTGCTGCTGGCGCTGCGGGCGTTCTCCTCCGGCTGTACGGCGCTGACCGGTGCGGAGGCGATCTCCAACGGGGTGCCGGCGTTCAGGCCGCCCAAGGCGCGGAACGCGGCGACCACGATGGCGGTGATGGGCGGGCTGTCGATCAGTATGTTCGCCGGAATCACGGCACTGGCCCTGATCGCGGATGTGCGGTACGTCGAGGACGCCTGCCAGCTGGTCGGTTTCCCCGGGGACTGTGCGACCGGCTCGCAGCGTACGGTGATCGCGCAGATCGCGGCGGCGGTGTTCGGCGGCACGGACACGGTGATGTTCTTCTACATCCAGGCCGCGACCGCGTTGATCCTCATCCTGGCGGCCAACACCGCCTTCAACGGCTTCCCGCTGCTGGCGGCGATCCTGGCCGAGCACCGCTATCTGCCCCGGCAGCTGCACACCCGCGGGGACCGGCTGGCGTTCTCCAACGGCATCGTCATCCTGGCCGTGGTCGCCGGAATCCTGATCCATGCCTTCGAAGGATCGGTGACCCGTCTGATCCAGCTCTACATCCTGGGCGTGTTCACCTCCTTCACCCTCTCCCAGGCCGGCATGGTCCGGCACTGGAACCGTGAACTGGCCGGCCGGACCGACCCCGCACAGCGTCGGCGCGTCCACCGCTCCCGCGTGATCAACGCGATGGGCGCCTGCCTGACCGCGCTGGTGCTGGTCGTGGTCCTGGTCACCAAGTTCAGCCACGGCGCCTACCTGGTGGTGATCGCCATGCCGGTGCTGTACGCGATGATGCGCGGCATTCGCCGTCACTACGACCGGGTGGCCCGCGAGCTGCGCCCGAAGCCGGGCGGCATCGTGCTGCCCAGCCGTATCCACGCGGTGGTGCTGGTCTCGCAGCTGCACCAGCCCACCCTGCGCGCGCTGGGCTACGCCAAGGCCACCCGCCCGGACACCCTCACCGCGCTCACCGCCAAGATCAGCGACGAAGAGGTGAGTGCGCTGCGCGCCGAGTGGGAGGAGCGCCGGATCCCGGTGCCGCTGACGGTGATGGCCTCCCCGTACCGCGACATCACCGGCTCGGTGCTGGAATACATCGCCGGCCTGCACCACGAGCACCCCCAGGACCTGATCGCCGTCTACATCCCCGAATATGTGGTCGGCCACTGGTGGGAGCAGCTGCTGCACAACCAGTCCGCGCTGCGGCTGAAGGCACGGCTGCTGTTCCAGCGCGGGGTGATGGTGACCAGCGTGCCGTGGCAGCTGGACTCCAGCGACCGTATGCAGCCGCACGAAGACCCGCGTGGCGCCGAGTCGACCGTCGGTTAGCGTTTCGCATCATGAAGGGCTTGGATCTGCAGCACCCCGGTGGCCGGCGACGCAGAAGCACGGGCCGTCGGCTGGCCGCGGCCGGCGCCGCCGCGGCGGGCCTGGCCGTCCTCACCGCGGCCCTCGTACCCCTGCGGGACTCGCTGTCGCTGGCCAGTGTCGTGCTCATCTACCTCACCGCGGTGGTCATCGTGGCCGCCACCGGCGGCCTGCCCATGGCGCTGGCGGCGGCGGTGGCCTCCGATGTGCTGGTCAACTTCTTCTTCGTCCCGCCCTTCCACACCCTGACCGTCGAGGACCGGGACCTGTTCATCACCCTGGCCGTCTACGTGGCGGTCGCCACCACCGTCAGCGTCGCGGTCGACCTGGCCGCCCGGCAGCGCGCCGCCGCCGCCCGCAGCGGAGTCGAGGCCGCCCTGCTGGCCCGCATCACCCAGGCGCCGCTGGAGGAACGGCCGCTGAGCGCGGTGCTGGAGCACGTCCGGGACACGTTCGGCATGACCGGCGCCGCGCTGCTGGAACGCGACGCCGACGGCGAACGCCCGGTCGCCGTCGTCGGTGAGCCGCCGTCGGCCGATCCGACGCTGTCCGCGCCGGCCGGGGAAGACCTGCGCCTGGTGGCGGACGGCCCGGCCGTCTTCGCCGCCGACGAACGCTTTCTCACCCTGCTGGCCACGGCCGCCGCCCGCGCACTGCAGGCCGAGCGCCTGGCTGCCCAGGCCGCCCGAGCGCGGGAACTGACCGAGATCGACAAACTGCGCGCCGCCCTGCTGGCCGCCGTCGGCCACGACCTGCGCACCCCGCTCGCCGGCATCAAGGCGTGCGTGTCCAGCCTGCGCGAGCCCGACCTGGAACTCACCGACGCCCAGCAGGCCGAACTCCTGGCCACCGTGGACGCCTCCGCCGACAAGATGAGCGACCTGGTCGAAAACCTCCTCGCGCTCAGCCGCCTGCAAGCCGGCGCCCTCAGCGTCCACCCACGGCCCACCGCGCTGGACGAGATCACCGCAGCCGCCCTCCTGCACACCCCGCCGGCCCCCGGCCGCGCCGTCGACGTCGACGTCCCGGACGACCTGCCGCCCGCCTGGGCCGATCCCGGCCTGCTGGAACGGGTCATCGCCAACCTGGTCGCCAACGCGCTCGACGCCGGGCCACCGGACCAGCCCGTCCATGTGCACGCCCGTCAGGAAGGAAACATGATCCGCTTGCGGATAACCGACCACGGCCCCGGCGTCCCCGCCGACCAGCGGGAACGTATCTTCGCCCCGTTCCAGCGCCTGGACGACCACACCACCCGTCACGGCCTCGGCCTGGGCCTGGCCATCGCCCGCGGCTTCACCGAAGCCATGAACGGCACCCTCACCCCCACCGACACCCCCGGCGGCGGCCTGACCATGACCCTCACCTTCCCCACAGCACCATGACCCGCATCCTCGTCGTCGACGACGACCCCCACCTGCTGCGCGCCCTGACCATCGCCCTGACCGCCCGCGGCTACCAGACCAACGCCGTCCCCGACGCCACCACCGCCCTGCAGGCCGCCGCCACCCACGCCCCCGACCTGGCCGTCATCGACCTCGGCCTGCCCGACCTCGACGGCATCAACATCGTCGAAAGCCTCCGCGGCTGGTCCACCGCCCCGATCATCGTCCTGTCCGCCCGTCACGACGAGACCGCCAAGATCAACGCCCTGGACGCCGGCGCCGACGACTACGTCACCAAACCCTTCGGCATGGGCGAACTCCTCGCCCGCATCCGCGCCGCCCTACGCCGCGCCACCCCCGCCGACGAACAGCCCGTGATCACCACAGCCGCCTTCACCGTCGACCTGGCCGCCAAGCGCGTCACCACCGCGGTCGGCGAGGTCCGCCTCACCCCCACCGAATGGCACCTGCTGGAGATCCTCGTCCGCCAGCCCGGACGCCTGGTCACCCAACGCCAACTCCTCCAGGAGGTCTGGGGACCGCGCTACGAGAAGGAGACCAACTACCTGCGCGTCCACCTCGCCAACCTCCGCCGCAAACTCGAACCCGAGCCCTCCCAACCCCGCTACCTCATCACCGAACCCGGCATCGGCTACCGCTTCACCCCCGACACCCCCGCCTGACCGCGTGGATGACCGGCGGTTGAACGCCGCCCTCTAGCCCTGGTCGTCGTCCGCGGTCGGTGGCGGCCAGGCGTCGCCCCATTCCGCGTCGCGTGCCGCCTTGTAGAGGAGGCCGTGGCGCTTGGTCACCGTGGTCCGGGCGAGGGCGGGCCGGGCGTCGGACTCGGGCCGGGGCTCGGGCTGGGAGTGGCCTTGGCAGAGGTCCAGGAGGACCTGGCCCTTGCGGATCTGCGGCTTGCGTACGACGCGGGAGGGGGCCGGGGTCGGCGGGAAGCGGGTGGCGGCGACGTAGCTGAACTTCTCGTCCTCGTACGCCAGGGAGCCGCCCTTGACCTGCCGGTGCAGGGAGGAACGGCTGACCCGGGCGGAGAAGTGGCACCAGTCCTCGCCGGGGACGATCGGGCAGGCGGCGCTGTGCGGGCAGGGGGCGGCGATGTGGAAGCCGGCATCGATGAGGCGGTCGCGGGCCTCGATGACGCGGGCGTAGCCGTCGGGGGTGCCGGGCTCGATGATCACGACGGCCTGGGCGGCGGTCGCGGCGGCGTCGACGACGGCGGTGCGGTCGGCGGCGGTCAGCTCGCCGAGGACGTACGAGACGGTGACGAGATCAGTGCTCTCGATTCTGAGCGCCGATCCGATACGAGAGCGCTGCCACTCGGCGGCCTTCAGCTCCGGGTTCGCGGCGGCGATCTCCCGCCCCAGCGCCAACGCCGGCTCCGCCCAGTCCAGCACCGTCACCGGCCGCCCGCCCGCCCAGGTCGCGTTCACGGCCCAGGTCGCGGCGCCCGTACCCCCGCCGACGTCCACATGGCTGCCGGGCACCCACCCCGGCACGGCCACCGCGAACGCCTCCAGCGCCGAGCACACCGCCTCGAACGTCGCCGGCATCCGATACGCCGCGTACGCCACCACGTCCGCCCTGTCCCGCAACACCGGAGCATCCGTCGGCGTCCGCCCCCGATACTTCGCGATCAGCCGCTCCACCGCCTGCGTGGCCGCCTTCGGCGGCAGCCCGTCGAGGAGGGCGGCGAGGGCTGCGCGGAGGGTGTCGGCGGGGGATGCGGAGGAAGGGGAAAGGGGGGCGTTCACGTGGTGATTCTAGGGCGACCCGCGATGCCGGACTCAGACCTTCTCCACCACCACGCGCGGATGGCCGGCGAGGAGCATGCCGATGTCCTCCGCGTCGGAGGTCAAGACGGCCACCCGGCCCGATCGCCGCACCACGGTCGCGCACAGCATGGCGTCCTGCCGGGCGCCGGGCACGGCTGCCGCGTACGCCACGAGGGCCGGAGCTGCCGGTTCCCGCGTCGGATCCGAGATCCCGCCCCTGTACGGCCGCCTACGATGTGCCGGCGCTCATCAGTTGTCGTCCTCATCGATGAGGAACCCACGCATCATCGACGGGCTCTTGCCCATCGGCGGCGGCGACGGCGCCTGCGGCCAGACCGGAGCCATCGGCTGGCTCATGGTCGGAGACATTTGCTGCTGGCTTCCATAGGAGGGGGCGCTCCCGCCACCTCCATAGGACGAAGCGCTCGCGCTGCCCGGAATCGAGGTGTTGTTCCCAGCCTGCAGGCCGGCGAGCGATTCCTCAAGCGAACTCATCCGTTTCGCCTGGTCCCGTACCAGGGCCACCAACTCATTGAGGATTTCCGGCATTTCGCGCTCCGGGACGGCAGTCGGCATCTGCTCGGATCTGATCGCGTCGAGCTTCTCTTCGAGATCACCCCAGAATCTCTCGAAGGTCACGGCCAGCCGATCCTGCTCGACTGTCATCTCGCATTTGTCATTGAGGCTCTTGACGAGCGCCCAGACTTCGTCCCGCGAACTCCCCTCCGTGGCCTGGAACTGGGCAATCGGGCCCGAGAGGTCCTTGACCGCCAGATCGACGAGAAAGGGAGCGAGCCTCGTCTCCCCCAGTTCCTTCGAAAGGGCACCCGACTCGAAATTGATCCACGGCGCGTGCTGGTTGTCGCGCGTGACGCACACGATTCCGTACATACAGTCCTGGAGTTTGTTCGCGATCTTGGCCAGTCCCCGTTCGCCTTTGGAGATGTCCTGTGACGAAACGAAGGGTTCGATCGCCGGGTTCATGTACGGGAGCCAGTCCCGCAGCACCTCCGCACAACGCCTCGAAGCATCGCCCGACCAACTGATGAAAATGCGCATGCTGGTTCCCCTTGCCCACATGGCCATCGTCCCGGTGACCAGGATGCCCAAGGGCCGACGCCCGTACCCCGCGATCGCCCGGACTCGCTCAAGCCCCCCGCACCGCCCGAGCCACCCGAGTCCCCGCCGCCGCTCTCGCCGCGTTGATCGGGCCCCGGCGGCGCGGATGCACCGCGTTCGTGAGCAGGATCAGGAACGTGTCCGTCGCCGGGTCCAGGACCAGGGACGTACCGGTGAAGCCCGTGTGGCCGGCGGCGCCCCGGCCCGACAGTTCGCCCATGAACCACGGCTGGTCGAGGGCGAAGCCCAGGCCCGGCGGGGTCAGCATCAGTTCCACGAAGTCGGGGCCGAGAATGCGGGCGGGGCCGTAGGAGCCGCCGGCCAGGAGGGTGCGGCAGAAGACGGCCAGGTCCCGGGCGGTCGAGAAGAGGCCCGCGTGGCCGGCGACTCCGCCGAGGGACCAGGCGTTCTCGTCGTGGACCTCGCCGCGGAGCATGCCCCGGTCCGCCTTGGCCCAGGGGCGGCGTTGGTCCTCGGTGGCCGCGGCGGTGGGGCAGGGGCCGAAGACGGTGGAGGTCATGCCGAGGGGATGGGTGATGCCGTCGCGGATCAGGACGTCCAGGCGGCGGGCGGTGAGGCGTTCGAGGAGGTGTTGGAGGAGCAGGAGGTTCAGGTCGGAGTAGGCGTAGGCCGTGCCGGGCGCGGCGATCGGGGACTCCGCCTGGAGCATCGCCAGGCGGGCGTCCGGCGTCAGGCAGTCGTACAGCGGCAGTTCGGGGCGCAGGCCGGAGGTGTGGGTGAGCAGCTGCCGTACGGTCAGGCCGTGTTCGGCGGCGCCGGTGAAGTCGGGGAGGTACGCGCCCACCTTCGCGTCGATGCCGAGGGTGCCGCGTTCCAGTTGCTGGACCGCGGCGACCGCGGTGAAGAGCTTGGTGAGGGAGGCGAGGTCGAAGGGCGTGTCGGGCGTCGCGGGGAGCCAGGACTCGGGCGGCGGTTCCACGCCCCGGTCGGTGCGTTCGTCGTAGGCCTCGTAGCGGACCGCCCAGCCCGCCGCCTCCTCGACGGCGATGACGGGGCCCCGGCCGGCGATGACGACGGCGGCGGGGGCCGACGGGCGGTCCCCTTCCGTCAGCGCGCGCACCTCCCGTACGAGATGGCGCAGTTCCTCGGGGTCGAGTCCGGCCCGTTCGGGGATGTCCGTGCGCAGTCTCGGCGCGCTCAGCTCTCCTCCCCCAATCTCTCGGCTCCGCTGGAGAGGCGGGTACCCCCATCCTCCAGCGTCGTACGCCTGTTCCAAGGACGGCACAGTGCCACGAAGCATGTGGCGGCCACCAGTGTCGCGGCCAGTTGGACGACGGCCATCGGGACGGCGGTGTCCTCGCCCGCGACGCCGACCAGCGGGGACGCCACCGCGCCGATCAGGAAGGACGAGGTACCCATCAGGGCCGACGCGGAACCCGCCGCGTGGCGGACCCGCATCAGGGCGAGGGTCTGGGTGTTGGGGAGGGCGATGCCCATGGCGGCCATCAGGACGAAGAGGGCCGCGGCGACCGGGGCGAGGCCCACCTCGCCGAAGGCGCCCAGGGCCATCAGCAGCAGGGCGGTCGCGGACAGGGTGACGATCGCGAGGCCCACCGCGAACACCTTGTCCAGACTCACCCGGCCTACGAGCACCTTGCCGTTGATCTGGCCCGCGATGACCAGGCCGACCGAGTTGACGCCGAAGAGGAGGCTGAAGGTCTGCGGGGAGGCGCCGTAGATCTCCTGGATCACGAACGGGGAGGCGCTGACGTAGGCGAAGAGCGCGGCGAAGGCGAAGCCGCCGGCGAGGACGTAGCCCATGAAGACGCGGTCGGTGAGCAGGCCGCGCATCGCGTGCAGGGTCTCGCCGATGCCGCCGCTGTGCCGGTCGGCGGGGGCGAGGGTCTCGGGGAGCCGCGTCCAGACGACCGCCAGCAGCGCGACGCCGATGACCGTGAGGACGACGAACACGCCCCGCCAGTCCGTCACCCGCAGGATCTGGCCGCCGATGAGCGGCGCGACGATCGGGGCCACCCCGGAGATCAGCATCAGCGTCGAGAAGAAGCGGGCCATCGCCTCGCCGTCGTACAGGTCGCGTACGACCGCCCGTGCGATCACGATCCCGGCCGAGCCGGCGAGGCCCTGCACCAGGCGGAGGGCGATCAGCGTCTCGACGGTCGGGGCGAGGGCGCACAGGACCGTGGCCACGATGTACACGGCGAGGCCCAGCAGCAGCGGGCGCCTGCGGCCCCAGCGGTCGCTCATCGGGCCGATCAGCAGCTGGCCGAGGGCCATGCCGGCGAGGCACGCGGTGAGGGTCAGCTGGACGGTGGTGGCGGGCGCGTGCAGCGAGTCGGTGACCTCCGGAAGCGCCGGGAGGTACATGTCCATCGCCAGGGGCGGGGTCGCGGTGAGACCGCCGAGGACGAGGGTGACGAGGAGACCGGTACGGCGGAGGGCGGCGGGGCTCGGTTTCGACGGCTGGGGGCTCGGCCTCGACGACCGGCGGCTCGGCCTCGACGACCGGCGGCTCGGCCTCGACGACCGGCGGCTCGGCCTCGACGACCGGCGGCTCGGCTTCGATGACAGAGGGCTCGGCTTCGACGGTTCCGTGCCCGACGTCACCTGCCCCGGTGCGAGCCCCGGTTCGGGCGCCGCTGTGGTCGACTCGGCCATCGGCTCGGCCATCGGCTCGGCCATCGGCTCGGCCATCGGCTCGGCCATCGGCTCGGCCATCGGCTTCGGCTCGGCCGGCGCCGAGCCCGGTATGTGCCCCTCGGGCATGTGCCCCTCCCTCTCCGTCAAGTCCGCCACCTATGCTCTCAGCTCGTACGACGTGGGCGGGGTCACAGTTCGCGTCATGGGATTGCCGAGGACTGAGCGGGAGCGGGGATGGCGATGGGGAACGACGGACGGCCTGTGCGTTGGGGGATTCTGGCGACCGGAGGGATCGCCGCGAGCTTCACCGCCGATCTCGTGGATCTGCCGGACGCCGAGGTCGTGGCCGTGGCCTCGCGGCGCGCGGAGTCGGCGAAGGCGTTCGCCGAGCGGTTCGGGATACCCCGGGCGTACGGCGACTGGCGGGCGCTCGCCGAGGACGAGGACGTCGACGTGGTGTACGTCGCCACACCGCACTCGGCGCACCGGACCGCCGCCGGGCTGTGTCTGGAGGCGGGACGGCATGTGCTGTGCGAGAAGCCGTTCACGCTGAACGTACGGGAGGCGGAGGAACTTGTCGCGCTGGCGCGGGCGCGCGGGCGGTTCCTGATGGAGGCCATGTGGATGTACTGCAATCCGGTGGTGCGGCGGCTCGCGGGGATGGTGCGGGACGGCGCGATCGGTGAGGTGCGCACGGTGCAGGCCGACTTCGGGATCGCCGGCCCCTTCCCTCCGTCGCACCGGCTGCGGGACCCGGCGCAGGGCGGGGGCGCGCTGCTCGACCTCGGGGTGTATCCGATCTCCCTCGCGCAGTTGCTGCTCGGGGAGCCCTCGGACGTCACCGGGAGAGCGGTGCTCTCGGATGAGGGCGTCGATCTCCAGACCGGAGCACTGCTCTCTTGGGAGAGCGGTGCCATCGCTTCGGTGCACTGCTCCATCGTCGGCGGCACCGCCATCACCGCGTCGGTCACCGGCTCCGAGGGCCGTATCGACATCCCGGACGGCTTCTTCTTCCCCGACCGCTTCGTTCTGCACCGCCCCGGCCGCGACCCGCAGACCTTCACGGCGGACCCGCTGGACGGCCCCCGCAACAGCTTCCGCCACGAGGCCACCGAGGTCATGCGGGCCATCCGCGCGGGCGAGACCGAGTCCCCGCTCGTCCCGCTCGACGGCACCCTCGCCGTGATGCGGACGCTGGACGCGCTGCGGGAGCGCATCGGGGTCCGCTATCCCGGAGAGGACGACCGCCGGGAGGACGTACTGGCGGCTACACCGGTGTGAGCCCCGGCTTCCCCGCCTCCAGCGCGAACGACGCCACCGTGGAGATGCCCGCCCCCGGTGTCGTCACGTACGGCACCGCCATGAAGTCGGCGCGGGCCTGCTGCCGGCCGAGGGCGACCAGCACATAGCCCCGGCGGCCGTTGTAGAAGCGCATGTGGGGGTTGGCCGTCATGTAGGTGTCCCAGTTCGCGGGCTTGTCGGAGCCGTTGCCGCCGCTGCTGATGGAGGTGGCGACGAGCTCCGTGCCGACGGTCCGGGAGGAGCGGTCGTCGAAGTCGCGCTTGATGTCGAAGGCGTAGCCGACGTGGACGTCGCCCGTGAGGACCATGAGGTTCTCGATGCCGGCCGCGTCGGCGCCGGCGAGGACGCGTTCGCGGGAGGCGGTGTAGCCGTCCCAGGAGTCCATGGACACCTTGTAGTTGTCGCCGACGGCGTTGCGGCGCTGGGAGAAGGTGACCTGCTGCGGGACGACGTTCCAGACGGCGTCGGACTTGGCCCAGCCGTCGAGCAGCCAGCGCTCCTGAGTGGCACCGGTCATCGTGCGAGCGGGGTCGGCCGACTCGGGGCCCGGGGTCTGCCAGCCGTCGCCGTACGCCTGGTTGGAGCGGTACTGGCGGGTGTCGAGTATGTCGAACTGGGCGAGGCGGCCCCACTGGAAGCGGCGGTAGAGCTTCATGTCGGGGCCGTCGGGCTTCTGCGGGGTGCGCAGCGGCTGGTTCTCCCAGTACGCGCGGTACGCGGCGGCGCGGCGCAGCAGGAACTCCTCCGGCGGTGTGTCGCTGCCGTCGGGGAGGTCGCCCGCGTAGTTGTTCTCGGTCTCGTGGTCGTCCCAGGTGACGACGAACGGGTGCGCGGCGTGGGCGGCCCGCAGATCGAGGTCGGTCTTGTAGAGGGCGTAGTGGAGGCGGTAGTCCTCCAGGGTGACTGTCTCGTGGTTGAGCAGGTCCGGCAGGACACGGTCGGTGTAGTTGCGGGCGCCGCCCACCGAATTCACGGCGTACTCGTAGAGATAGTCCCCGAGGTGGAAGACCACGTCGACGTCCTCGTCCGCCAGGTGCCGGTATGCGGTGTAGTACCCCTGGTCGTACCGCTGGCAGGAGACGGCGGCGAAGGAGATCCCGGTGTTCGTGCCGAGGTGGCCGCGGCCGGGGGCGGTGCGGGTGCGGCCGGTCTCGCTGATCCAGGCGCCGGTGCGGAAGCGGTAGTAGTACACGCGGCCGGGGTCGAGATAGCCGACCTCGACGTGGACGGTGTGGTGGAACTCGGGGTGGGCGGTGGCGGTGCCGCGTCTGACGACGCGTCGGAAGCGCTCGTCGTGGGCGAGTTCCCAGTGGACGGCGACGCGTTCGGCGGGCAGACCGCCGTCGGGCTGGTACGGCTTGGGGGCGAGCCTCGTCCACAGCAGTACGGAGGCGGGGAGCGGGTCACCCGAGGCCACACCGAGGGTGAAGGGGTCCTCGGCGATCCGTGCGGCGTCCAGCTGGGCGGCGGCAGCGGTACCGGCCGCCGGGAGGTTGGTGGCGAAGGCGAGCGCGGCGGCGGCACCGGTGACGGTGAGGAAGCGGCGACGGTCGAAGTGGCGTGCGGCGGCACGGAGTTCGGAAGAATGTGACGGACGGGGCTGCGTCGACCTGTGGGCTGCGGGTGTCATCTGGCCCTCCCCTTAAGATTGTTGTCCTTGGCATTGGAGTGGCCAGAATCGACGATCTTGTGTCGCGTACACAACAGCGAGTTGGCGGATCGATTAGCTCCGGATGGCGGGGCCCGGCATCGGGGCCGCCGCACGGCTCCTCCCTTACGCTGCGGGCCCATGGAAACCGAGCGAACGAGGATCGCGATCGTGACAGGCGCGGGCTCCGGCATCGGCCGTGCCGTGGCCGTGGAGTTGCTGCGCACCGGCTGGTCGGTGGCGCTGGCGGGCCGCCGGGAGGAGAAGCTCGAAGAGACCGCGGGCGGGTCACCCGACGCGCTGTGCGTGCGTACGGACGTCTCGCGGCCCGACGACGTGACGGCGCTGTTCGCCGCCGTGCGGGAGCGGTTCGGGCGACTGGACCTGCTGTTCAACAACGCGGGTACGTTCGGGCCGGGCGGGGTGCCGGTCGAGGAGCTGTCGTACGACGCGTGGCGGCACGTGGTGGACACCAACCTCAACGGGGCGTTCCTGTGCGCGCAGGCGGCGTACCGGCAGATGAGGGAGCAGGACCCGCAGGGCGGACGGATCATCAACAACGGCTCCATCTCCGCGCACACGCCCCGCCCGCACTCCGTCGCCTACACCGCGACCAAGCACGCGCTGACGGGCCTGACCAAGTCGCTCTCGCTGGACGGGCGGCCGTACCGGATCGCGGTCGGTCAGATCGACATCGGCAACGCGGCGACGGAGATGACCGAGCGCATGCGGAAGGGCGTTCTCCAGGCGAACGGGGAACTCATGCCCGAGCCCGTGATGGACGTCGCCGATGTGGCCCGTACGGTGCGGCACATGGCGGAACTGCCACTGGAGGCGAACGTGCAGTTCGCGACGGTCATGGCGACGACGATGCCGTACGTGGGACGCGGCTGAGACATGGAGCGCGGCCGAGCCGTCCGACTCAACCTGCACAAACGGATGGCGCTACTCCGGTCCATTCGGGCACGTGGCGGTCATATGCTCAACATCTCCTCCACGAGAGCTTCACATTTGGGGGAGACGGCTCCACGGGCCACACCGAGGGGGAGGTGGCAGCCGTTCCGCGTTCCGGATGGGGGCGGACCTCGCGTGGGACCGCGAGGTATGCACCGGGGCGCGGAACGGCTGCCCGCCGTTCCGCTCTTCGCACCGCTCTTCTCCGGGTGTTATTCAAGCGGGATTTCCTGGCAATCAGCCCTCAACAGCTCAGGAATCCGCTGTCTTATGGAAATCTGATGCCGGGGCCCGTTTTCTCAGCTCTTGCACATTCCTTGTTCAGGGCCGCTCAAAGGTTCGTCCCTAGCTTGTGGCAGCGCCCACAGCGGGCGCCAAGAACCTTCGAGGAACGGGATGTTTGGCATCTATCTCAAGCGGGAGCTGGGCCGGCGCAAGAAGGCGGCTCTGGTGATCGCCCTGGGTCTGGCGCTCGGAATCGCGCTGGTCATCACCGTCAACTCGGTCTCGGCGGGGATGCGCCAGGCGCAGGACCAGGTCCTGCAGTCGCTGTACGGCCTCGGCACCGACATGACGGTCACCAAGGCGAGGCAGGCGCCGTCCGGGGACGACGAGCAGCAGGACGGGCCGAGATTCGAGTTCGACGCCACCTCCGACGACGGCGAGGAGCAGAGCTCGGACCGCGTGATGACCCAGGGCGGACAGACCCTGAAGTCCTCGCTCGTCACCGAGGTCGCGAAGCAGGACGGCGTGGCGGAGGCCGTGGGCGCCCTCAGCCTCGACGTCATCAAGGTCGACGGCTCCTTCGCCCAGGGCCAGGCACAGAGCGACAGCTCGTCCTCCCAGCAGCAGGGCCAGGGCGGTCCCGGCGGTGCTCAGGGCGGCACCGGCGGACAGTCGCAGCCCCGGGTCGAGGGCGGCGGCGCCTCCTTCGGCGTCAACAACTACTCCGTGGCCGGTGTCGACGTCACCAACCAGGACCTCGGCCCGCTCGCCACCTCGAAGATCACCAAGGGCAAGACGTTCACCGCGTCGCAGACCGACGCCAAGGCAGCGGTGCTCAGCACGTCGTACGCCAAGGAGAACGAGTACACGGTCGGGGAGAAGATCAAGATCTCCGGTACCAAGTACACGATCATCGGGATCGCCACGCCCGACAGCAGCGAGTCGACCACCGACGTCTATCTGCCGCTGAAGCAGGCGCAGACGCTCGCCGACGCCAAGAACACCGTCACCACGATCTACGTCAAGGCGACCGACTCGCAGCAGATCGACACCGTCAAGGCGACCATCCAGAAGAACATCTCGGGGACGACGGTCACCACCTCCGCCGACCTCGCCGAGACCGTCTCCGGCTCCCTGACCACCGCCTCCGACCTCGCGACCAGCGTCGGCAAGTGGCTGTCCCTCGCCGTGCTCGCCGCCGCGTTCCTGGTGGCCGCGCTGCTCACCTCCTCGGCGGTCTCCCGCCGGGTGCGTGAGTTCGGCACGCTGAAGGCGCTCGGCTGGCCGAGCCGCAAGGTCACCCGGCAGGTCATGGGCGAGTCCATCGTCAACGGACTGCTCGGCGGCGCCCTCGGTATCGCCCTCGGCCTCGCCGCCGCCTACACGGTGACCGCGATCAGCCCGACCCTCGAGGCACAGCTGGGCAGCACCGGCGGCATGGGCGGCGGTCCCGGCGGGGGTGGCCCCGGCGGTGGCGGTGCCCCCGGTCAGCAGGCGTCCGACGCGCTGGAGATCGCGCTGTCCGCCCCGGTCTCCGTGTCCACCATCGCGCTCGCGGCGGGCCTCGCCATCGCCGGCGGTCTGATCGCCGGGGCCATGGGCGGCTGGCGGGCCTCCCGGATGCGGCCCGCGGACGCGCTGCGCAGCGTGTCGTAGCCGGCCGGACCCCCAACCTCCCCAAGGACGAACCCATGTACAAGCTCACCGACGTCACCAAGCGCTACTCGCGGGGCAAGGAAACGGTGGAGGCGCTGCGCGGCATCGACCTCGTCATCGAGGACGGCGACCAGCTCGTCATCCAGGGCCCCACCGGTGGCGGCAAGTCCACCCTGCTCCAGATGATCGGCGGCCTGGACCGCCCCTCCTCCGGCAGCGTCGAACTCGACGGCGTGGACCTCGCGTCCATCAGCGAGGCCAAGCTGACCCGGCTGCGCGCCGAGAAGATCGGCATCATCTTCCAGGCGTTCAACCTCATCCCGACGCTCACCGCTCAGGAGAACGTCGAGACCGCGCTCGTCCCGCTCGGTGTGAAGCCGGCCGAGCGGCGCGAGCGGGCCGCCGAGGCGCTGCGCTCGGTGGGCCTCGGCGAACGCCTCACCCACGCACCGTCCGAACTGTCCGGCGGTCAGCAGCAGCGCGTCGCCATCGCCCGCGCGCTGGTCAAGCAGCCGAAGGTGCTCCTCGCCGACGAGCCCACCGGCAATCTCGACGAGGGCACCCGCGACGAGATCATGGCCCTGCTCGAAGGGCTCTGGCGCGAGCAGGGCCTCACCTTCGTCCTGGTCACACACGACTCGTCGATCGCCAAGCGGGCGCCGCGCCTCGCCACGATCAAGGCGGGGCAGCTGACGCTCACGGAACAGACACCGCGGGAGCGGTACGCGAGCTGACGTTCCGTCCGGCGTACGGGCCGCTCACCGCCCACGTGTTGGAGCCGCTCACCGCCCACCCGTCGGGCCCGCTCACCGCCCACCTGTCGGGG
>NZ_AEJC01000430.1 GCF_000317595.1 Streptomyces ipomoeae 91-03
TGTGCGCGCCCCGGTCCGCGACCGCTTTGGACCGGCCAGTAGGACAGTGGCTGTCCAACCTCCGCCGACCCGGCGCGCTGGACGACCACCCCGAATGGAAGAACGCGCTCGAGGCCGTGGACGAGCACTGGAACCCCGAGTGGCCGGCGGACTGGCAACGGCACTACGCCGCCCTGCGCGAACTGGTGGCCGACGAAGAGGGCCAAGCCGACGTCATGCCCGGCGTCACCGTGCACGGGATGGACGTCGGCAAGTGGCTGGCCAAGCAGAGGCAGCACGACGTCTGGACGGGCCTGATGGACCGGCAGCGCGAACGCCTGGAGCAGCTCGGCATCACGCCGCTGCCGCCGGAGCAGGAAGCGCCCGCCAAAGCCCGCAAGACGGCCTCTGGAGCCTTCGAGCGGGGCGTTGCGGCCCTGGCGCAGTACAAGGCCCGCACAGGCTCCGTGACGGTCCCCAGGGCCCACGTGGAGACGGTCGTGGTCGACGGCCAGGAACACACGGTGAAGCTTGGGGTGTTCCTGTCGAACACCAAGAGCAGGCGCGCGAAGCTGACCGGCAACAAGCTCCAAGTGCTCGCCGAACTCGGACTCGACTGGGCAGCGGCGTAGCCGAGTCGGAGACCGTGCGAGGGGGCGTG
>NZ_AEJC01000431.1 GCF_000317595.1 Streptomyces ipomoeae 91-03
CCTCGGCCGTCGACCCCGTGGCCGCTGCGGTACGGCGTCGGCGCGCCCAGAACCAGGCGGCGCCACCGGCCGCGACCAGGCCGGCCGCGGTGATGCCGAGCGGTACGGCGGCGCTGCCGGTGCTGGCCAGCGGGTCGTCCGAGGTGCCCGTGTCGCTCTCGGCGCCGTTCGTGCCGCCGGTGGTCGTGACCGAGTCGGCCGTCGGGGTCGGTGACGCCGTGGTCCCGGAGCCGGTGTCGTCGTCGGCTCCGGCGAAGGTCACCGGGATACGGACCGTCTGGCTCTGGTCGCTGCCCCGGGTGTGGTCGTTGCGGGTGATCACGGAGCAGGTCACACCGGACTTGGCGCAGTCGGTGTTGGCGTCCTTGGCCCGGACCTTGAGCCGCACCGAGAACGTGCCCTTGTGCCCGCTGCCCCCGTAGGGCTTGGCCAACCCCTCCCCGTACGAGGGCGGGTCGGAGGAGATCCACACCGAGGCGCCGGACTCGCCTGCCGTGTCGACGCCGCCGACACAGGGTGTGGGCGTCCTGCCCGCGCCGTTGTCCACGCAGAAGGCGACGTAGATGCCCTTCTCGGTGTTGTAGCCGGAGCCGGACACGGTGACCGTCTCGCCGGCCGGGTCGAGCCCGGCGGATGCGGAGACGGTGAGCTTCTGGCCCTCGGGACCGGTCGCGGAGCCGCCGGCGGCCACCGCCGAGGGGGCCGGGGCGAGGACCAGGGCGCTCGCGACGGCGATCGAGGCCGGGACGACTCTCAGGGCGCGCGGGGCTCGTAAGCCACGTCTGTGCATCGGTGTCAGCACTCCCACCACAGGAAACTCAGGTAAGGCTAACCTAAGGTAACGAACAACTGTTGAGAACGGTAGACATGGAAGGCGGTTCGATGCGTACGAACGGAAGACCTCAACTCTCCTTTGCTCGAAGGGGAGTTGCCGCCGTCGCCGTCGCTCTCGCCGTGCTCGCCGCCGGATGCGCGGGCAGCGGCGGTGATGGTGAAGCCAAGGGGGCGGACCCCTCGCCGTCGTCCGCGAGCGCCCGCGCGGCGGCGGCCGTCAAGCAGTTGAGGACGAACTCCCTCGTGCCGCTCGAAGGAGACGCGCCCACGCCGGAACTGCCCGTCACCGTCGACTCGTCCGACGGCCGGAAGGTCACCGTCGAGGACGCCTCACGGATCCTTCCGCTCAACGGAGGCATCGCGGAGATCGTGTTCACCCTCGGCCTCGGTGACAAGGTTGTCGGGCGGGACATCACCGCCACGTTCAAGGAGGCGAAGGACCTTCCCCAGGTCACCAAGGCGCATGACGTGAGCGCGGAGAGCGTGCTCTCGCTGGATCCGACGGTCGTGCTCGCCGACACCGACACCGGTCCCGGTGAGGCCCTAGACCAGATCCGGGATGCCGGGATCCCGGTCGTCGTGCTCGATCCGGCCTCCGAACTCGCCGATGTGAGCACGCGGACCACCCGGGTCGCCGAGGCGCTGGGCGTGCCCGCGGCCGGCAAGGCGCTCAACCGGCGCATCGCCGACGACCTGAAGGCGGCGCGGGCCGCCGTGCCCAAGGGCAGCAAGCCCAAGGTCGCGTTCCTCTACATGCGGGGCTCGGCCGCCGTCTACCTCATCGGCGGCAAGGGGTCCGGCGCGGACTCCCTCATCGCGGCGGCCGGGGCGGAGGACGCCGGGGTCGCCGCCGGGCTCGACAAACCGTTCACCCCCATCACCAGCGAGGCTCTGGTCGAGGCCCAGCCCGAGGTGATCCTGATGATGACCAAGGGACTGGAGTCCGTGGGGGGTGTCGACGGGCTCGTGGAGATCCCGGGGATCAAGGAGACTCCGGCCGGGATGGACCGGCGGGTGGTCGATCTGGAGGACGGGGTGCTGCTGAGCCATGGGCCTCGGACGCCGTTGGTGATCGACATTCTGGTGGAGCGGCTGCACCAGGGGTGACGGTGGGGGGGAGCCGGAGGGATTTCGCCCCCGCCGCCCCTCCCCATTCCCGTCTCCTGAGGGCTACGCCCCCAGACCCCCTTGTCGCCCTTCGGGCTCGTCCTCAATCGCCGGACGGGCTGGACGGGCTGAAGGTGTGTCAGCTGTCGTAGTCCACCGTCAGGGTTTCGGAGACCGGGTACGACTGGCAGGTCAGCACGTAGCCGGCTTCGACCTCGGACGGTTCGAGGGCGAAGTTGCGGCGCATGTCGGCCTTGCCGTCGGTGATCAGGGCGCGGCAGGTGCCACAGACGCCGCCCTTGCAGGCGAACGGCAGGTCGGGGCGGGTGCGTTGGGCGCCGTCGAGGATGGTCCTTTCGCGGGAGAGGGGCGCGGTGGTGGAGCGGCCGTCGAGCGTGACGGTGACCTCGCTGACCGGGCCCTCGGCGGCGGCCTCCTCGTGGCGCACCTCCCGTACGGGTTCGTCGTCTGCGTGGAACAGCTCCTGGTGGACGCGGTCGGCGGGGACCCCGAGTCCGGCCAGGACCTGTCGGGCGTCGCGGACCATGCCGTGCGGGCCGCACAGCCACCAGTGATCGGCGCTCTCCACATCGACCAGGGCGTCGATCAGCGCCGAGAGCCGTTCGGCGTCCAGACGGCCCGAGAGCACCTCGGCCTCCCGGGGTTCCCGGGACAGCACGTGGGCGAGCTGGAAGCGGGCCGGGTACAGGTCCTTCAGGTCGGCCAGCTCATCGGCGAACATCACCGTGCCGCTGCGCCGGTTGCCGTAGAAGAGGGTCACGGTCGAGCGGGCGTCCGCCGCCAGGACCGACTCGGCGATGGAGATCATGGGGGTGATGCCGGAGCCCGCCGCGATCAGCACATGGTGGCCGGGGGTGGCGAGGTCCGGGGTGAAGAACCCGGTGGGTGCCATCACCTCCACGGTGTCACCGGGCCGTACGTCGCCGACGAGCCAGGACGAGAACAACCCGCCCGGCACCACGCGCACCCCGATCCGCGGCGCCGACCCGACCGGCGAGCAGATCGAGTAGGACCGCCGCTCGTCCCGCCCGTCGACCTCCCGCCGCAGCGTCAGTGACTGACCCGGCAGGAACGCGAACTCCTCCGCCAGCTCGTCCGGGATCTCGAAGCCCACGGCCACCGCGTCCTCGCACAACGGCTGTACGTCGGCGACGCGGAGCCGGTGAAAGGCCGGCCGACGGCGGGGGCGCGGGCGTACCTCCGGGGTGGGGGCCGCCGCGACCGTGCCCGTCGGCTCTTCCCTCAGGCCTTCCATCAGATCTCCTTGACGTACTCGAACGGCTCGCGGCAGGTGCGGCAGCGCCACAGGGACTTGCAGGACGTGGCGGCGAAACGGGAGGTCTCCTCGGTGTCCGCCGAGCCGCAGCGGGGGCAGGGGACGGTGCGCCGGGTGGGCGACAGGGTGAGGGGGACGGGGCCGCGTGGGGCCGTGCCGGGTGGGGCGATGCCGTGTTCGGTGAGTTTGCGGCGGCCCGCGGCGGTGATCCAGTCGGTCGTCCAGGGCGGGTTCAGGACCGTGCGGATCTCCACGCGCTCGTATCCGGCCGCGCGCAGCCTCGCCGCGACGTCGGCGCGCATCTCGGCCATGGCGGGACACCCGGAGTAGGTCGGGGTGAGGCTCGCGATCACCGTGCCGTCCCCGGTCAGCTGGACGTCCCTCAGGACGCCCAGGTCGGCGAGGGTCAGCATGGGCAGCTCGGGGTCGGGCACCTGTTCGGCGATGTGCCGGGCGCGGCGCGCGTCGAGGGCCTGCGTCGGCGGTGGGGTGGCCCCTTCGCGCGACGTGGTCCGGAGACCGACCGGCGGTGTCACCATGTCGCCTCCGGGTGGGCCCGGGCCACGCTCTGCAACTCGGCGAGCAACGGGGCCAGATGCTCGGTGTGGTCACCGTTGCGGCCGGCGCCCGGCAGCGGGCGGTACACCAGCATGGGGAGACCGGCGGCCTCGGTCACCTGGCGGAGTACGGCGGCGACCTCGTCCCGGACGTCGTACGCCGTGAACAACTCGCCGAAGTACGGGGCCACTCGCTCCAGGGCCCTGCGCATCCGCCGGTGGGACTCCTCGGTGCCGTCGCCGAGCCGCACCACCCAGTCGGCCGCGTACTGCCGGTGGTACGTCAGCTCCTTGACGCCCTTCGCGGCGATGGCCGACAGGACCGGGTCCGGGTGCGTGACCAGCCGTTCGAAGTGGGCGAGGCGCCAGGTGGACAGGATCAGGAGCCGGACGACGGAGAACGCGAAGTCGTCATTGGGGAGTTCGGCGAGGCGTACGTTGCGGAAGTCGTCGGCGTCCCGGAAGTAGGCGTACGCGTCCTCGCCGCGCCCGGTGCCGTCGACCTGACCCGCGCGGGAGTACAGCAGACGGGCCTGGCCGAGGAGGTCGAGGCCGATGTTGGCGAGGGCGACCTCCTCCTCCAGCTCGGGGGCGCGGGTGGTCCACTCGGCGAGCCGTTGGGCCGAGACGAGGGCGTCGTCGGCCAACGCGACGCAGACGGCGGCCAGTTCAGCGGTGTCGACGCCCTCGGGCACAGTGGTGTCGACACCGTGCAGCGGGTCCTCGAAGCCGGTGCCGTACGCCCAGCGCGTGTCGTCCTCGTGTCCCTCGGCGAGGGTCAGGTAGACGTGGTCGTCGCTCATGCCTGTTCCTTGAGGTGACTGAGGGGACTAGATGTGCGGGACGTCTTCGGGGATGTCGTAGAAGGTCGGGTGGCGGTACACCTTGTCGGCGCTGGGCTCGAAGAACGGGTCCTTCTCGTCGCGGGTGGAGGCGGCGATGTGCTCCGAGCGGACCACCCAGATCGACACTCCCTCGTTGCGGCGGGTGTACAGGTCGCGGGCGTGGGTGAGGGCCATGGTGTCGTCGGCGGCGTGCAGCGAGCCGACGTGGACGTGGTTGAGGCCGCGCTTGCCGCGTACGAACACCTCGTACAGCGGCCAGTCGCCCTTGTTCGTGCCGGTCATGCCGCCGTCCCCTTCCGGGCTCGTTCGCTCTGCCTGGCCGCGTGGGCGATGGCCGCCTCACGGACCCAGGCGCCCTCCTCGTGGGCGGTCCTGCGGCGTTCCATCCGCCGGTCGTTGCACGGTCCGTCGCCGCTGATCACCCGCTTCAGCTCGGCCCAGTCGGGGGTGCCGAAGTCGTAGTGGCCGCGCTCGGCGTTCCAGCGCAGCTCGGGGTCGGGCAGGGTGACGCCGAGTTTGTCGGCCTGCGGGACGGTCATGTCGACGAAACGCCGGCGCAGCTCGTCGTTGGAGTGCCGCTTGATCTTCCAGGCCATGGACTGCGCGGAGTTGGGCGAGGCGTCGTCGGGCGGGCCGAACATCATCAGCGACGGCCACCACCAGCGGTTCACCGCGTCCTGCACCATCTCCCGCTGGGCGTCGGTGCCGCGCATCATCGTCAGCAGCAGCTCGTAGCCCTGCCGCTGGTGGAACGACTCCTCCTTGCAGATCCGCACCATCGCACGCGCGTACGGCCCGTACGACGACCGGCACAGCGGCACCTGGTTGCAGATCGCCGCGCCGTCCACGAACCAGCCGATGACGCCGACGTCGGCGAAGCTCAGCGTCGGGTAGTTGAAGATCGACGAGTACTTCTGGCGCCCTTCGATCAGCCTCTGTGTGAGGTCCGCCCGGTCGGCTCCCAGCGTCTCCGCCGCCGAGTACAGATACAGCCCGTGGCCCGCCTCGTCCTGGACCTTGGCGAAGAGGATCGCCTTGCGGCGCAGCGAGGGCGCCCGGGTGATCCACTCGCCCTCCGGCTGCATACCGATGATCTCCGAGTGCGCGTGCTGCGCGATCTGCCGGATCAGGGTCCTGCGGTAGCCGTCCGGCATCCAGTCGCGCGGCTCGATCCGCTGGTCCCGCGCGATCGTCGCGTCGAAGTGCTCCTGGAGCGCGTCCGGAGCGTCCTCGGACGGTGCCCCGGCGGAGTGTGGCGTCGTCATCGAAACCCGCTTCCCAACCGACCATTCGTTCGGTTCCAGTGTGACGTGATTCCTGAGGCCGGGCAAGCCCCGGGTCCTGACCGAATGCTCGGTCAGGGCGCAGGATGAGCAGGATGAGGGAGAGAATGGCGCGGCCCCGCCGCGGTCACGACGACGAAGGAGTGACGATGGGCAGCCTGGGCGAACCGCTCCCCCACGACCTGCTGGACGACGCCGAGCGCCTGACCCGGGCACAGCTGGCGGAGCTCCAGCTGGACCGGCTGCGGGCGACCCTGCGCCACGCGTACGACAACGTGGAGCCGTACCGGAAGAAGTTCGACGCGGCCGGGGTCGCCCCGGACGACTGCCGATCGCTTCGCGATCTCTCCCGGTTCCCCTTCACCACCAAGGCCGACCTGCGGGACACCTACCCGTACGGCATGTTCGCGGTGCCGATGTCCGAGGTACGGCGCGTCCACGCCTCCAGCGGGACCACCGGGCGCCCCACGGTCGTCGGCTACACGGAGCGGGACCTGTCGATGTGGGCGGACGTGGTCGCCCGTTCGATCCGGGCCGCCGGGGGCCGTCCGGGGCACAAGGTGCACATCTCCTACGGCTACGGCCTGTTCACCGGCGGCCTCGGGGCGCACTACGGGGCCGAGCGCGCCGGGTGCACGGTGATCCCGGTCTCCGGCGGTATGACGGCCCGCCAGGTCCGGCTGATCCAGGACTTCCGCCCCGAGATCATCATGATCACGCCGTCCTACATGCTCACGCTGCTCGACGAGTTCGAGAAGCAGGGCGTCGACCCGCGCTCCACCTCCCTGCGGGTCGGCATCTTCGGCGCCGAGCCGTGGACGGAGGAGATGCGGCGCGAGATCGAGGAGCGGGCGGGACTGCACGCCGTCGACATATACGGACTGTCCGAGGTGATCGGCCCGGGGGTGGCCCAGGAGTGTGTGGAGACCAAGGACGGGCTGCACGTGTGGGAGGACCACTTCTACCCCGAGGTGGTCGATCCGCTCACGGACGAGGTCCTGCCCGACGGTGAGAAGGGCGAGGTCGTCTTCACCTCCCTCACCAAGGAGGCCCTGCCCGTCATCCGCTACCGCACCCGCGACCTGACCCGCCTGCTCCCGGGCACCGCCCGCCCCGCGTTCCGCCGGATGGAGAAGATCACCGGCCGCTGCGACGACATGATCGTCCTGCGTGGGGTCAACGTCTTCCCCAGCCAGATCGAGGAGATCGTCCTGCGTACGCCAGGTGTGGCCCCGCACTTCCAGATCCAGCTGACCCGCCGTGCCCGCCTGGACCATCTGACGGTGCTCGTGGAGGCCCGACCCGACACAGCTCCCGAGCAGCGGGCCCCGGCCGGCGCGTCGATCGCCGAGGGCGTCAAGGAGGGCGTGGGGGTGACGGTTGAGGTGAGGGTCGTGGCCCCGGAGACGCTGGAGCGGTCGGTGGGCAAGCTGAAGCGGGTCAAGGACCTCCGCGAGTCCACGGAGTGACCCCGGGGAGCGACCGGTCACAAGGAACCCGCGGCCCGAAGCCTCCACTTCCCCGACGCCGCTCTCGCTCTCAGTCACCCCCGGTACACGACATGCCCACCCGTCACGGTGAGCAGCACCGGCGCCTCACCGACCTCGTCGGCCGGCGCCTCCACGGGGTCGACGCCCAGCGCCGTGAGGTCGGCCCGGAACCCTACGGCTATACGACCTGCCGCGTCGGCCTCGCCGGCGGCAACGGCCGCATGGCTGGTGCACCCCTCCAGCGCCTGGACCCCGGTGAGCCCGTCCCGGGAGGACGCCGCCCCCTTCGGTGCCCTGGCGGTGGCCACCACCGCACGGGCGTCGTAGTGGGCGATGGGCCAGTCCGAGCCCAGCGCTACGACGGCACCCGCATCCCGCAGATCCCGCAGTCGCCAGGCCCGCAGAGCGCGCTCCTCACCGAGCCGCACGGACCACTCGTCCGTCAGGTCGGCCCAGGTGTACGCGGTGTGCGGCGGCTGCATGGGGGCGATGACCCCGGACTCGGCGAACCGCGCCACCAGATCGTCGGGCACCGACTCGATGTGCTCCACCCGGTGCGCGAGCCGACCGCCGGGGCCCAACGACTCGACGGTGTCGAGGACATGCCGTACGGCGGCGTCCCCGATGGCGTGGGTCGCGGTCCGCACCCCGGCGCGGTGCAGATGACGCACGGCCTCGCTGTACGCGGCCGGGTCCGGCCAGAACGCGTCCGTGCCCTGACCGTGGCAGTCGGGGTGGTCCAGCCAGGCGGTGCCGCCCTCGACGGTGCCGTCCATGAAGAACTTCACCCCGCCGACCCGCCAGTGCCGTCCGCCCCGGCCCTGCAGGGCGACGAGTTCCGCCAGGTCGTCCGCGTCGGCGCCGGGCATGCACCACGGCGCGAAGCGCAGCCGCAGCGGCAGGACGGTCTCCTCCGCGACGGCACCCACCAGGTCGAGGTCGCCGAGGTCCATGACATGGGCGCCGGTGAGCCCGGTGGCCGCCATGGAGTGCAGCAACTCGACCAGCCGGGCGCGGCGTTCGTCGTACGACGGCCGGGGCAGGACGGGCTGGACGAGTTCCATCGCGGCGTGCTCGACGAGATGCCCGGTCAGCCGTCCGTCGGCGTCGACGGCGAGGTGCGAGCGCTGGGCGAAGGCGCGTGGCCCGGTGATGCCGGCGGCTTGAGCGCGGCCTCGGTGACGAGGGCGGAGTGGCCGTCGTAGAGACGGAGGAAGGCGGGGGCGCCGTCCAGTACGTCCTCGACGAGGGCGCGGTCGATGGGGCGGCCCCCGAAGACGTTGTGGTCCAGGCCGTATCCGATGACCCAGCCGTCGGTCCGCTCGGCGGAGCTGAGCTCGGCGCGCAGTCCGTCGAGGTCGCGTACGGCGGTCAGGTCCAGCCCGGTGGCCATGTCCAGGCCCCACACGGGGTGGCTGTGGCTGTCCACCAGGCCGGGCACCAGCCGGCCGCCGCCCAGGTCCACGATCTCGGTGCCGGGGCCGCGCCAGTCCCGTACGTCCTCCGTCTCCCCCACGGCGGCGATCAGTCCGTCGCGTACGGCGACCGCGGTGGCGTACGGCCGCCGCGGGTCGAGGGTGCGGACGTGGGCGCCGGTGATGACGAGATCGGCGGTGGGCATGGAGCGGGTCTCCTCGGAGCGATGGAGCGGGTTCGATGGAGCGGGCGGCGGCTGAGCGGCGGGGTGTCACCCGTCGGCGTTCGCCAGTGGCTCGGCGGCGTTCACGGATGCCTCGTCGGTGTTCACCGGCGGCTCCGCGGCGAAGCCCGCGTACACCTCCGGCCTGGCTCGGCGCAGCCACCACGCGAGGGCCAGGCCGATGACGAGGATGGCCGGGACGACGGCCGCGAGGACGGTGTTGACGGTCGTGGAGGCGCCGGTGAACTGGTCGAGGTGGGTGACGACCAGGACGATGGCACCAGCGAGGAGCACCGCCGCCACGACGGGGGCGACGACCGTGCGCAGGGCGCCCTCGGTGTGGGTGACGCGTCGGAAGTACAGGGGTACGGCGATCACGGCGAGCAGTTGCAGCAGCATCAGCGCGAGCATGCCGGGGGTGTTCACCCACAGCAGCAGCTGCATGTACGGGTCGGCGCCGGCCGCGGCGAAGGTGAGGACGACGATCGCGCCGAGGGCGGTCTGCGCGAGGCCGGCGACGTACGGGGAGCGGTGGCGCGGGTGGACGCGGGCCAGGGCCTTGGGGAGGATCCCCTCCTCGGCGAGGGCGAGGCCGTAGCGGTTGATGGCGTTGTGGAAGGCGAGGAGGGAGGCGAGGACGCTGGTGACGATGAGGATGTGCATCAGATCCGCCGCCCAGGATCCGACGTACGTGGTGATGGCGGCGAAGAACAGGTCGACCGGGTTCGCGCCGGCCGCCGCGATGACCCGGGCGTCACCGAAGGCCTGGATCACCGTCCACACGATGAACGCGTAGAACAGGCCGAGGAAGCCGACGGCGAGATAGGCGGCGCGGGGCACCGTACGGGCCGGGTCGCGGGCCTCACGGCGGTAGATGACGGTCGACTCGAAGCCCGTGAACGCGGCGAACGCGAAGGCCAGGACGGCGACCATGCCGGGCACCAGGACGTTGTCCGGGGCGAGTGAGGCGAGGGAGAGACCGTCGGCGCCTCCCTTGACCAGCACTCCGGCGGCGAGCAGCAGGAGGATGCCGGTCTCGGCGACGAGCAGGACGCCGAGCACCTTGGCGCCGAAGTCGATGGACCGGTAGCCGCCGTAGCCGATGAGCAGCAGGCCCGCGAGGGAGACGGGCAGCCAGGGGATGTCGGCGCCGAACAGGGCGTGGGCGGTGTCGCGGGTGGCGGTGCCGAGGAGGCCGTAGACGCCGATCTCCATGCCGTTGTAGCCGATCAGCGCGAGCAGCGCGGCGCCGATGCCGGCCCGGCGGCCGAGGCCGCGGGTGATGTACGCGTAGAAGGCGCCGGCACTGCGGACGTGACGGCTCATGGTGGTGAACCCGACGGCGAAGACGGCGAGGGTCACACCGGCGAGGAGGTAGCCGACGGGGGCGCCGATGCCGCCCATCAGGATCGCGAGCGGGGCGACGCCGGCCATCACGGTGAGCGGGGCGGCGGCGGAGACGACGAAGAAGGCGATGTCGGCGGTGCCGAGCGAGCCGGAGCGGAGGGAGGGCGCCGGGGTCTGGGCCGGGGCGCTCCCGGCCGGGACCGGGCCGGCCGCGGAGGGGGTGACAGTCATGAGGGAAGGTCCTTCTGGCTGCGGGCGGGGACGAGAGTACCGGGCGTGCGGGGTGACCTGGCCCGTAAACCTAAAGGCTTTCGGTTTTCGCAATGGAGCCTTCACCTGGACTGCTGGGAAGACCCTGAAGGGGACGGACACCATGGGACGGCCGCGCACGCCCCTGCTCGACCGGGAGCGCATCACCACCACCGCACTCGAACTCGTCGACGCGCAGGGCGAGTTCAGCGTCCCGCAGATCGCCCGTCGGCTCGGGGTGCAGACCGGCTCGGTGTACCACCATGTGGACGGCCGGGACGGCATCGTGGAACTGCTGCGCGAGCGGGTCGCGGAGGGCATCGACGTCTCCGCCCTCGACCTCCGCCCCTGGGACGAGGCCCTGGCGGCATGGGCCCGCTCCTACCGCGCCGCCTTCGCCGCCCACCCCCGGGCCATCCCGCTGCTGATGACCTCACCGGTCCGGGCACCGCGCGTCCTCGAACAGTACGAGCGGGCCGTGGCCCTGCTCCTCGACACGGGGTTCCCGCTCCCCGATGTGATGCCGGTACTCGTCGCCCTGGAGAACGTCGTCCTCGGCTCGGCCCTGGACCTCGCCGCACCGGTGGCCATGTGGGAGATCACCGACGAGACGGCCACACCACGGCTCGCCGAGGCGCTGGACGCGGTCGGCGACGACCGTGCGGACGCCGCGTTCGAGCTGGCGCTGGAGGGGTTCCTCGATCACGCGCGGCAGAGGCTGGAGGCGTACGCGCAGGTCTAGAGGCTGTCCGCCGGTTCCCGTCCGTCTCGCGGCGACGACGGGAATCGGCGGACAGGTCCTGGAAAATCCCGGTGCGTCGGCTCGTACACCTCTGCGATCATCCCCGAATGGCCCACAGTCTGGAATCGCTGGTCCTCCGGCACACCCACCGCCTTCCCGCCCCCAAGGGGTCCGCGGGCGAAGGCACCGCTGCGGCGCGGCAGTTCGACGCCGTGCTGATGTCCGTCGGCTTCAAGCTCTCGCGGGAGCTGCTGGAGCGGTTGTCGGGGCTGTCCGAGGCCGCGGTCGTGCACACCGCCAGGCGGACGCTGCGCACCGTGCGCGAGATGGTGGGCGACCACGTCCGGCACAACTCCTACTTCGTCGACTTCCCGGCGAACGTGCCCGACACGGCCGAGTTCTGGATGGACTGCGTCGAGCGGGCCCTCAGCGACGACCGGACACGGGCCGGCACCATGGCCCAGCTGGCGCGGGGCGTGGTGAACCTGCTCTCCCTGCCGACGTACGGCAGGTACCAGCACACGTACGAGGAGATGCTGGCCCGCCACGACGAGCTGATCGCGGGGGCCGGAGACCGTCTGACGGTCCTGCACCCGGGCGGCGACCTGGACGACGAGCTCACCGCGCTCTACCTGGCGCTGGCGACCAGCACCACCCCGCTGGGCGAGGAGCACCTCAGCGACCTCAGGACCCTCGCCGGGCACTGCGCGAGCGGCCCGCAGCCCGAGGTGATCCCGGTCCGGGAGAACCGCGCGGTCATCAACGAGGCCCGGCTCGGTGTCGGCGCGGACCCGCTGCTGGACACCGTCACCGATGTGCTCCGGCTGGCGTGCGCGGTCTCGGGCGGTGATGTGACGCTTCAGGAGCCGACCCGGTTCCGGACACTGCCGCGGCCGATTCGGCGGGCGCTGCTCGCGGGCCTCGACGCCGTGGTCGCGGCGAACCCCGCGAAGCTCGCCGATGTGCACGCGCACCGGGAGCCCTTCAAGCGGCTCGGTGAGCGGCTGCACCCGCACGAGTACCCGCGCTGGCCGCACGCCGCCGATGTGTTCGCCGTCGCGCGGGGCGAGAAGAAGGCGCGGTCCTTCGACAGCCGGGTCGAGGAGCTGCTCGACGAGTACGACATCCCGGGTGCGGTGGCGTTGCTGAAGTCCGCGCCGGGCAAGCTGTTCCGTGCGCTGGACCTGCTGCTGCGCATCGCCGCCGACCAGGGCGAGCGGGACGCGGTGGTGGCCGCGGCGGAGGAGATCGTCTCCCAGGTCTCCGGCCGGGTCGTTCTGTCGGTGCGCGAGCACTTCCACAACCGTGAACGCGAGTCCGGTGAACGCCGGATCTTCGTCAACCGCCGGGGCCGCGCCTGGGTCACCCCCGACCACCGCCCTGCCGTACCGGCCGCCGACCGCGACCGCCTGATCGCCGCGCTCGACGCCGAGCTGCGCCGTCGGCTCCCGGCGCCGGGCCGGCTGCTGGTCGACCCCGACGTCCTCGACGTGGCGCTCCCGCTCAGCGGCAAGGCGACGGCGGCCGGGCTCGGCGTACTGCCGCGGGGTTCGGTCTCGGCGGTCGACGGTGAACTGCTGCGCTTCTTCACCTACTGGAAGCAGGCCCGGCAGCGGACCGACTACGACCTGTCGGCACTGCTGCTCCACCGTGACTACAGCACCGACACCTGGCTCTCCTACACCTCCCTCAAGTCCGTCGGCGGCGAGCACTCCGGCGACATCACCGAAGCGCCCGACGGGGCCTCGGAGTTCATCAATCTGCGGCTCGACAAGGTGCGCGGCACGTTCATCGTGCCGCAGGTCAACATCTACGCCGGCGAGGGCTTCGAGGAGGTCGAGGAGTCGTTCTTCGGCTTCATGCTGCGCGACGGCGAGCAGAAGGGCCGTCCGTTCGAGCCGCGCACGGTGCGGATGAAGTCGGAGCTGCGCGGGCCGGGGCGGATCGCGCTGCCGCTGGTGTTCCGGCGCGGGGAGGACGGCCGGTGGCGCGCGAAGTGGCTGCACCTTTATCTGCGGGGCCTGTCGTCGGCCAACCGGGTCGAGGAGAACCAGGTGTCGGTGTCGAAGGTGGTGCGCGCCGTCGTGGAGCGCGAGCAGCTGACGATCCGGTACCTCGTCGACCTGATGACGGGCGCCGACGACACCACGAGCGTGGAGTCGTGGGACGGGAAGTCGGTCCCGGAGGAGCCGGTCACGTACATCGGTCTCGAACGCCCGGAGGGGCTGCACCCGGACTCCCGGATCATCACCCTCGAAAATCTGCGCGACCTGATCCCGGCATGAGTGCTAGCGTTGCCTGCGGCGAGGCCATGAAGGGGCTTCCTTCTCAATTCCTTTCCTGAAACGAGTTCTTTCGCTTTCCTCGCCCTCGACCTCCGACCGGGAGGCGCCACACCGGCGCCTCCCGGTTCTCGTATGCGCTCGGACGCCGGTAATCCCAGCGACATGGCCTCGGACCGGCTGTTACGGTTGCTCGCGGCGAGGCCATGAAGAGGCTTCCTTCTCACCCGCCGTGAAAGCGGCTTGAACGCACAGCCCCTTCGCTCTCCTCGCTCTCGGCTTCCGACCGGGAGGCGCCACACCGGCGCCTCCCGGTCGTCGTATCCGGCGGCGGGCCGCCGGCTCATCGCGTGAGCGCCGCCCGGGCCACCATCAGCGCCTGTTCCGCGTATCCCCGTCCGAAGAGCACCGCGTGCACCAGCAGCGGGAAGAGCTGGTGGAGTCCCACCCGGTCCACCCAGCCGTCGGCGAGGGGTGCCGTCTCCTGGTAGCCGGTGAGGACCTGGTCCAGATGGGGGCAGCCGAAGAGGGCCAGCATGGCGAGGTCGGTCTCGCGGTGGCCGCCGTGTGCGGCCGGGTCGATCAGCCAGGCCTCGTCGTCGGGGCCCCAGAGCACGTTGCCGTTCCACAGGTCGCCGTGCAGCCGGGCGGGCGGCTCGGCGGGGCCCGCGAGGTCGGGCAGGCGTACGCAGACCTCCTCGACGACGGTCGCCTCGGCCGGGCGGATCGTGCCGGCGT